>CAZRFI010000392.1:0-3818 GCA_964598905.1 uncultured Candidatus Sericytochromatia bacterium
AATTCCATCTCGGCAGCGGCGGCAGCGCCAATTTCAGCGCCTCTTGGAGTGAATTCTTTGCCACCGTCCGCTTTGAACCCGAGATCTTTTTGCCCTAATTTGCATCAAGCAACGAACCTTGGCCCGGCCTTTAGATAACCTGCCGCATTTTTAGATGACCTGCCGCATTTTGCGGAAATGGTAACTCATCATCATGGCTGAGCCAATGGCCAAAAGCGAAAAAGCGGTGAGAATGCCAAAGACCTGTGGCCAGCCAAGGATGTCTGAGAGCAGACCCGCCCCCCAGGTGGCCAAGGCCCCGCCAATATAACCCACGCCGTCGATCAGGCCCGTACACGAGCCTGCACCTTTGGAACCGGCAATATCCAGCGTCAGGCAGCCGCTTGACATGGAATAGGGCCCCAGCAGAAAAAAGCCGCTCAGGCCCAACATGATCACAACCATGGTGTGACCACTGGTTCCGTTGCCCGACATCAAAGTGATGCCCAACATGCTCAAAAACAGACCCATCAACATCACCGCCATGGCTTTGGCGCGATCGCCGTTGGGGGCATATTTATCGGTATACCAGCCCAAAAGCACGGTGCCCAAACAGCCCAAAAATGGAAAGACTGCCGATTGAAAGATGGCGGTGGTCGAACTCATTCCAATATCAACCAAAAATTTGGGTGTCCAGAAAAAGAAAATCGAGCGCAAGAAAGTCGTGATAAACGAATAGATCAATAAATGGCGAAAGACCGGCATTTTCAGCAGTGAGAAAATGATCTGACTGACTTTGAGGTCGCCCTGATCTTCGAAATTGGCCAGGGATTTCTTGTCGGGATTGTCCGAGCCAAAAGAGGCCCCCGGAATCACATCCCCCGGTTTTTCCTTAGAGGCAAAATAGGACCAGACCCAGACCCCGCAAACCAAGATCGCAGGGTAAATAAAGAGTTTGTCCCAGGTTTGGCCCTGGCTGACAAGCCAACCTGCAAAGAGCGTGGCAACCACGCCGCCAAATTGGAAATTCAGACTGATCCAGCCCATGACAGTGCCATTTTTTTCAGGTTCATACCAGGCCCCAATCGTCTTGGCGATACCACCCCAACCCATCGAGAGAAAATACCGACAAAGACACCAAACCACCACAAAAAACAACAAATCCCGGCCAAAGGCAAAGATAATATTACAGACAATCCCACCGGCCATGCCGAGCAGGAAGATTTTTTTGCCCCCGATTTTGTCCCCAAGCGGCCCGTTGATAAATTTTCCAATCGCATAGGCAATTTCAGACGTGGCAGCAATCAAGCCCAATTGGGCATTGGTATAGCCAAAGGCCTTCTCCATCAATGGAAAAGCAGCAGAGAGATTTTGGCGAATCAGATAATAGCCCACATAGCCAAAGAGCATCACCAAAAAAGTCCAGGTACGCCAGGTTTTGAGACGCCTCCATTGGGCTTCGGTCAATTCCATCAAAACAGTCCTTTCTCAGGCAAATATAAATAATCGGTTAAAAGAGACAGCTAAAAAAGTGACTAAAAAAGCGGATAAAGCATGGCCAAAAGGCCCAGACTGGCCAGAGAAATAAAAACCGAGGAACCCAAACCCAGCCAAAGTGGCTTGAGGCCGGTGGCCCGGAGTTTGTCCAGGCGGGTTTCCAGACCCAGAGCCGCCATCGCCATGCTGATTAAAAACAAGTCAAATTCCACCAGTCCCTGCACCACAGGCACAGGCAAAAAGTTGAGTGAATTCACCCCTATCATACCCACAAATAGCAAAACAAACCAGGGCAGGGGAAGTTCTTTCCAATTGAGTTTTTTTGTCTGGTTCTGGCTTTGAATGCGGATATGCCATGCCAATAGGCCAAAGATCACGGGCACCAAAAAGACCACGCGGGTCATTTTGATCAAACTGGCAACCTGCCCACTTTGTTCTCCATGGGCAAAGCCTGCTGCAATCACCTGAGCCACTTCATGAATCGAGGCCCCAACCCAAACCCCATAACTTTGGGGTGAAAAATGCAAGATCATTTGAGCCAAGGGGTACAGGCTCATCGCTAGCGTGCCCATCAGCGTAATTGTCGCCACAGCATAAGCGCAGTCCTGCTCTTCGGCCTCGATCACGGCATCGGTGGCGACAATCGCTGAAGCCCCGCAAATGGAGGTGCCTGAGGCCAACAATAGACTAAGTTTGGGCGAAAGCCCCAGGCGTTTGCCCAGCCAAATGGTAAAGAAAAAGGAACTGCTTACGGTTAAGGTTAAAAGCAGCAGCCCTTGCCAACCAATGCTCTGAACCTGGGTCAGTGAAATTTTAAAACCGAGCAAAATAATCCCCAGGCGCAGGATTTTTTTGAGTGAAAAGGTCAATCCGGGTTTGTAAATGGCAGGCCAGAGACGCAAATTACCCAGCAAAAGGCCGATAAAAATCGCCAAAAGCAGCGGACTCAGTGGCAGCTGTTTGGATAATTCAGGCAGCCGCGAGAGCCAGAGGGAAAGGCCCGCCAACAGAGCGGAGAGACCCATCCCAGGCAGTAGTGTGCGCAATGGTTTAAACAAGGTTGCTCTTTAAGCCTTGGCTGTCGGCTTTTGAATCACAGCAATGGTGAGCCGACTGATACACACCAGGCGGTCTTTGTTGTCGCGGATGCGAATTTCCCAGACCTGGGTAGTACGCCCCAAATGGAGTGGCGAAACCCGGCCCCAAACATAACCTTCTGAAACGCCCCGCAAATGGTTGGCGTTGATTTCAACCCCGACCACGGCTTGGGTGAGATGGTCGACACAGAGACTCCCCGCTACGCTGCCAAGCGTCTCTGCCAGCAAAACCGAGGCCCCGCCATGCAAAAGCCCCGCAGGTTGATGGGTGCGGTGATCAACGGGCATCTGGGCTTCGATCCAATCGGGTCCGGATGCCACACATTCGATGCCCAGCGATTCAGCTGCCGTGTTTTTCATCCAGGCATTGAGTTCTTTCAGATCAAGCTGGCTAAAATCAGGGGCTGCCATGTGCTCCTCCCGAAGTGGGATGGTAGGTTTGACTGAGTTCAGCAAAGACATTGCGCAACAGTGGCACATAAATTCGCCAGAAAAAGTCGATTTGCTCGGCATTGGGATTGTCAAAAGGCCAGTATTTAAACCAACTTTGGCGCCCTGACCAAGCCTCACTCCCCAGATCCAGGGCATTGTCTGAGGCATCTCCAGCCAGGTACAAACGCAAACTGGGTTTTTCTTTCAGAATCACAGCTGGGAATTGATGGGGAATACCCTCTTTGCTCAAAAGTGCGGCCCCACTTTGGGTCAAGTCCAGGCGGTACTCTGCCAGGACTTCTGTGCCCGGCAGGGCTTTGAGAATATCAAACCAATAGTGAAAAGCCACCCCTGTGCCCATGCCGTTTGTCAGACGGTGTGTGGATGTTTTAAACATCCGCAGGCCTTCGGGATGCACTTCTTTGTTCTCTTCCAGTACCACCACCCGGCTGTTTTCATGCACAAACAAAAAACCGGGACCTTTAAAGGCCCAATCTTTGCCCGTCTGTTTCTTCCAATTGCGCCGGGCCCAGGCGGGAATTTCGGTCGGGTGTGAAAGCTCTTCAAAAAAGCGGCCACTCCATTCGGTCCAATTCAGACCCAAGAGTGTTTCCAGGCGATCGCGGGCAGCCCCTTTGGTGGGAGAGGCAAAGGTATTAAATTCAGCGATCAAAGCTTTGCCACTGCCCACAAAATTCTCAATCAGGCCGACTTCGCGATCGTCAAAGCCCCCATAGATTTTGCGGCTGTAATCGGGTGCGACTTCGCGGCGGGCCTCGGCTTTGTCTTGGCTATAGACCCCGTAGGTATCTG
>CAZRFI010000393.1:0-3814 GCA_964598905.1 uncultured Candidatus Sericytochromatia bacterium
AGATTTTCTTTCATTTTGTTGGAAAATGTGTTGAATAATATTCCAGACCAAAGCGAAGAGCGGTGAGGTATCACGGCGCAGGGGCAGATCATAAATTCGGCGCAGATAATGCCCTTCTTCTGTCCGTTCATCGCGGGTCAAGGCCAATTTGATCGAAGCATCGACAATTTCGGCATGGCGCTGATTGGCGGCACGAAAGGTCAGGATCTGCTGGCGGTCTTGGGTGTGGATCACTGCCACCTGGCTGAACATGACCCGGGCCCGTACCCGTGAGAATTTGGCAAAAATCAAACCGGTTGAAATGGCTGTAAACAGGAATCCAAACAGCGACTCCAAGACCATCACCCCGTTGATATACAGACTCTGGGGAGCCAGATAACCATACCCCACAGTGGACATGGTTTGAACACTGAAAAAGAAAGCGTCAGTAAAAGATCCGGGATGGGCATTGGCCAAACCGGCCAAACCGGGCAAATAAAACAGGGCAAAAACAAAATTGGAGCCCAGATACACCCCTGAGAGCAGGGCGATTAGTTTTCGCCAGGAGGCTGTTTGCAAAAAATGGTAAAGGTCCAGCCACCAGGAGGACTGAATCCCAATCCGCTCAATATTAAAACTGCCGTTGGGTGTGAGATGTAATCGTTTGGGAACTTCAGCCAAAGGTACTAAACGCGCACGTCCACCAGGTTGCTGCCTGAGGCTTCAATCAAAGAGATTGCTGCAGCCCCTTGTTGGGCCTGGATTTCTTGCGCTTTGGCAGCCACAGCGATGGCTGTTTTGTCCAAAGTGGCATTTCTTTCAATGGCAGCCTGAACCAGATCCATTGAAGGCGAAGAAACAGAAGAGAGTGCATCCATGCAAGTCATGCCTACTTTCAGTTGGAACTTATAAGCAAGATTATAACATCTGAGCCATGTTTTTGTTGGTTTTTGCTGTGCAAGCCCCTGCAGGCTGGTTATAATCCTGGCATAGCCCTGCAAAACAAGGAATGATTCATGCCTATCGAAGCTCTGCTCCCTTTGGTGACCATTGGCGGAACCCTGCTCCTGGTGATCACAGGTTTGCTCAATTTTTCGGTCTTTTTACGCCAATTGCGGGCCTCACTCGCAGGCTTGGAAACGGCCCGTGAGGGGTTGGATACAGCCCGTTTGCAATTGGAGAGTGCCCGCATGCAGCCAGAGATTCAATTGGTCCAGCGGGCCATGTTTGAGACCTCTGAACACCTCAAAATCCTGGTTGAGAGGCCGTATTTGCGCCCTTATTTTTATGAGAGCAAGCTCTGGAGTCCCGAAGATGGCGTCAGCCGGGACGAAGTGCTGGCCATGGCCGAATTGCTGCTGAGCAATTTTGCCTCAGCCATCATTCATTCGGGGGCTTTCCCCCAATACCCCGTGCGTGGCGTAGAGGAGACCTTGCGCTTTCACCTGCGTCACAGCCCCATTTTGCGGGAATTTTTGTTGGCGGGTTTTGAACGCTTTCAATTGGCCGGTTTTGCCCTACTCTGTTTAAAAAATGACAGCAAGGCTGAAATAGAAGCGGATTTGCTCCAACTGATCGCTGCACCCGAACAAGAACCTCGCGAAAAAGCCCGACGTGAGCGTTTTTTACACTACCTGCGCAGCAGTGAACAGGTTGAGCCTGTTGCGCTGGCCAAATACAGTTTGGAGAGCGTCAGACACCCGCAAATTATGGGATAATAGTCGCCATATTGCAATCCGGAGCACAGTCTATGAAAGCCCTATTGGCCCAATCTTTGCCCGAGTTAATCGGCCAGACTCCCGTTTTAAAGGTTCCCAGCCTGAGTCAGCTCAGCAGCTGTGAGATTTTGATCAAATGTGAATATTTTAATCCAGGGGGCTCGATCAAAGATCGGGCGGCTTGGCAAATGGTGCAAGAGGCCCTGGCCAGCGGTGCGCTCAAACCCGGCATGACAATTGTCGAAGGCACCGCCGGCAATACCGGGATTGGACTGGCGATCGCGGCCAAAGCCGCTGGCTGCAAAATGCGGGTGGTCATGCCCAGAGGCCAGGCCCTGGAAAAAGAGCGAATGATCGCTTTACATGGCGCTGAATTGACCTTGGTCGACGCCGTGCCTTTTGCCAACCAAAACCATTTTTACCACACGGCCCGGCGGATTGCCGAAGAAAACCCCCAGACCTATTGGTGGGCCAATCAATTTGAAAATCTCGCCAATTTTCGCGCCCATTACCAGGGCACAGGGCCTGAGATTTGGGAACAGACCGAAGGCCGTCTGGATGCCTTGGTCTCTGCCGCCGGAACGGGGGGCACCATTGGCGGTTGCTCAGCCTATCTCAAAGAACAAAATCCCCAGATTGAAGTGGTTTTGGCCGATCCCGAAGGTTCGGGGCTCTGCAATTATGTGCGCACGGGTGAATTCAAAACCAGTGGCAGCTCGATCACCGAAGGCATTGGCATTATGCGCTTGGTTCAGAATTTTGCCCAAGCCCGCGTCGACAGCGCTCTGACCATTACAGACCAGGCCCTGGTAGACATCGCTGCCTATGTGCGAGAGCAAGACGCCCTGATTTTGGGCAGCAGCTCGGCCCTGAACCTGGCTGCGACACTTGAAACAGCCCAACGTCTGGGCCCAGGGCATCGCTTATTGACTTTTGCCTGCGATTTGGGGGAACGCTCCTATTCCAAACTCTATTCCCCTGAATTTTTAAGCAGCAAAGGCCTGATCTTTGCGCCCGAACGTCTGGAAAGCAGATTTGCTTAAGCAAATGTTACAATGCCTAAACTTTGTTGAATCTAAGAGGTAGATGATGAAAAAGACGGCCCTGAGCTTGGGATTATTGACCTGTTTGTGGGGAGTGCTGCCCACTCCCGCTCCCGTTTGGGCTGCTCCCGCTGCGCCAATATTCGTGCGGGCCTATCGCGGAATTCAAGAGTATACCTTGGCCAACGGCCTCAAGGTGCTCTTGGTCGAAAACCACGCAGCCCCCGTGATCAGCACCTTAATTGTCTACCGGGTAGGATCACGCAACGAAGCTGTGGGATATACAGGTTCCACCCACTTTTTGGAGCATATGCTGTTTAAAGGCACACCCACCTTTAACAAAACCCGTGGCACCCAAATTGCCCAAACCCTGCAGGCCCAAGGCGCACGTTTTAATGCCACCACCTGGCTCGATCGCACCAATTATTTTGAAACCCTGCCCGCTGACCAGCTCGAATTGGCCTTGCGTTTAGAAGCTGATCGCATGCGCAATTCCTTTATAGCCGACCCCGACCGCAAATCTGAAATGAGTGTGGTGCGCAATGAGCTTGAAAGGGGCGAAAACAACCCCGACCGCGTGATGTGGCAACAGCTTTTTAGCCATGTTTTTATGGCTCACCCCTATCACCACCCCACAATTGGTTGGCGCAGTGATGTCGAAGGCGTGCCCACCGCCCGCTTAAAAAAATTCTACGAAGATTTTTATTATCCCAATAATGCCACCCTGATTTTGGTCGGCGATTTTGACTCTCCCAAGGCCTTGGAAATGGTCAATCGCCATTTTGGTCCCCTCGAAGCCTCCAAAGAGCCCATCCCCCAAGTCTATACCGAAGAACCCCCTCAGCAAGGTGAACGCCGCTTTACCCTGATGCGTCCCGGTCAATTGGGAATTGTAAATATGGGCTTTCGTGTGCCGCCTTTGGCCCATGGCGATAGTTATGCCCTCGATTTGCTCGACAATTTGCTCAGCAAAGGCGTAAGCAGCCGTCTGTATCAGTCCTTGGTCGAGAAACAAGTGGCGGTCTCAGCCAGCAGTTCCAATGTGCAATTGCGCGATCCCGGCCTGTTTGTGCT
>CAZRFI010000394.1:0-1317 GCA_964598905.1 uncultured Candidatus Sericytochromatia bacterium
TCGCCATCGACAGACATCTGGCCCATATCGTAGGCAGAGTTGACGTCGAAGGTGTTGATATCGGGGTTGAGCTTGAGATTGTCAAGCTTCATATTTTTTTGGTAGGCGATAAACATTTCGTCGCCTTTTTTGAAGATCACGGAGTCGAAGCCATCTTTGGCCAATTGATTTTTGAGTTGGTCGTTGATTTCAACGTCTTTTTTCAGGGGGCGGATGCCTTCTACACTTAAACTGGCGTTGCCGATGCGAAGATCTGACATTTTGGGATTCCTCTTTCCATTTTCTCTCAATTTACGCTTCTGATAAAAAGGTTGTAGCTGGGCTCTTGGCTACTCTTGCGGCATTTAGTCAAGGCTTGTACATATCTTTGCTTTGCTTTAACCTGCTTAGCGCTGGGTTAATCTGCTTAATCCACATTTAGGTTTTCTGCAAGACGAGAAAATAGCTGTAGATATTCATTTCGCGCGCCAATTCTGGGTGGGCCAATTGCTGTAACAGCGGTGGAACCAAGCGGGAAAACTCACTGCTGCTGTCCAAGGGTTGGGGATTGCGGTAGACATCGGTCATTTCCAGGCCTACCTGTTTGAGCAGCTTGAGCATCTGCGGAAAGCTAAACAATTTGCGTTGGCTCTGCCAATAGGGCGGCTCAAAAATATCTGGGGTCTGGCCTGAGAGCAGTCGTTCGATCACGGGCAAAAACAGGGCATTGTAAAAACTGAGATAAATCGGCCCATTGACCGCCACTTGACTCAAGAGATTCTGGAGGAAAGCCAGCGGATCGGGCTGGTCTTCGAGGCAGTGGTTCAAATAGAGCGCTTCTACGGGCGCGCTGGGCAAACTTCGCTCGGGATTGTTGAGCGGGTAGAGTTGCACAGGCATCTCGTAATAGATGCTCCATTCGTAATAGCTATTGGCATAAGCGGCAATTTCAAGCAATTGGGTTTTTTCGCCAATAATCGGACGGAGATAGTTATAGAGGGCCCGTTTATACCCCATCACGCGCTCTTCTTCGCGTTCCCAATGTAAGTCCGAGGCCAGACGGGGACGCAGCTTGGCAAATTCGCGGTAGGCATTTTCCAAAAATACAGGGGTGTAGTGTTGGTTAATAAAAAAGGGATAACCTTCATCCCAGTCCATAAACTTGTGGTCAAAGACCTCCCAACCCAAATAATCGGGGGTTTTGCCCGTGTATTCTTGATAATCACTCCAAAAGCGGGTGCCGGGAAAGGGGATCAGGCAAAACATGCCTGCCGTGTGTAATTCATGGATATTGTGGCGGATAAACCAATAGGTTTTGGCGAGATCCTGCTGGGTTTC
>CAZRFI010000394.1:1417-3807 GCA_964598905.1 uncultured Candidatus Sericytochromatia bacterium
GGTTTGTGGGCCAAGACCTGATCGATATCCACTTCGATTTTGACGTCTTCGACGCCCAGTTCTTTTTGTAAATGGGCGGCGATATAGGTCAGACCCATCGGGCCATGAATCGTGGCGTGGGCGTGGGCAAATTCACAGGGGTAATAAAAGACCAGTTTCACTTTGGGGCCCCCAAGTTTGGCTCTCAATCATTGACAAAGACTGTTTCAAGTCCAGAATAGCACAGGCTTCAGCCCGAAATCCAGGCAAAAAAACCTTTCGATGCAAAAGACCCCGTTTGACTTCAGCCAAACGGGGTCTTTAATCATCAAGACTTATTTTTCAATGGCGGGTTTGGCTTGGGGAGCTTCAGCCTGTTCGGCTTTGTCACCCGTGTTGGTCAGTTTGTAGACGGCATAAGCGCCGCCCAATGCCAGGGGGATGGCGACCAGGGGATTTTTGACGGCAAACTCACCGACAGGAGCAATCACGCCTTCCCAAGCGCCTTTGAGCACTTTTTCACCGACTTGGCGAACACCGGGGACATCAGCCAGAGCCAGAGCAGCACCGCCACCGACGACGGCACCAAAGCCTTTCAGAGCGCCTTCGTGTAATTTGCCTGCACTCAGGTCATCAATGGCACCTTTGGCGAGCAGGCCAGAAGCGATACCCACACCTGCTGCAGCGGCGAATTGACCGCCTTTGCTAAAGGCCCGGCTGACACCAAATGTTTCAGCGGCACCCAGGGCAGAGAGGGCTGCACCCGTGGCGGCGGCGGTGCCCAAATAGGTCACGCCATTTTCACTCAGATTTCTGACGGCTTCTTTGCCGAGTACATAGCTGGTGCCGACCAGTGCCGCACCACCGAGGTGTTTGGCTGTTTTGGGCATCACGGCCTGCATGGCTTCTGAACCCAGGGCATGACCAGCCAGACTGGTACTGCCCGTGGCCAAGAGGGCACCACCTGCGACTTCAGCCAGACCGGCGGCATCGTTTAAGAAAGAACCATTTTCAGCCAGACGCTTGGCGCCATCTGTCATCAGACCTGCAGCAGCTACACTACCCAGGGCTGCACCTGTGCCTTGAGCGCCTTTGGTGGAAGAGAGTTTGACCAGGGGATCGATAATCAGGCTCTTGCCAAATTGACGGCCCACCAATTCTGTGGCACCCAGTCCACCCACAGCACCTGCAGCTGTCTTCAGGCCTCCCACCAGTTTGTCTCCATTGGCGAGGTCTTCGACACCTTCTTTGATCATATAAGCGGAACCAGCTGCCAAAGCTGTACCGCCGGTGGCAAAGCCATTTTTAAACACGACTTCTACGGGTTTGCTCAAAACAGGTATTTTGGTTAAAAGTTCGGCACCGCCGAGCACTCCAATGCCACCGACACCGGCTTTGATACTGCCTTTGAGTTCGCTGCCTTCGCGGATGTCTTTAATGCCATCTTCAAGCAGGACGGCTCCAGTACCGCCAGCCAAAATACCACCGGTACCCCGGCTGAAGAGCACTTCGCCCAGGCCGCGATTTTGGATGCCCAAACCGACCACACCCAGGGCGGTAATGCCTGTGGCCACGCCTGAGAGTACGGGGCTGTCTTTGTAAAAGGTACCGAGTTTGGTATCTCCAAATTTTTCTAAGGTGGATTTGCCCAATTCAGGTTTGGTTGCTGCGGGTTTCTGCAGATTTTGGGTATTTACCAGCGGTTGATTGTTGGTTGAAGAAATATTTCCCATTTTAAAAAGTCTCACTCTCTACGCATTTATTAATTTGATTTATACATACTCTATCGGCAGGAAGGTTAGAATAGTTTCTTATCATTTATGTAACATTAAGTTAAAAAATGGTAATCTTTTATTTATCTCTCAAATTTGCCACGAAGACTTGCAATTTTTTATCCATTAATATACTATACTGGGTATAGTAATAAGGATTTTAAAATATGAAACGCTTATACGCCTTTCTTCTCTTGTTAAACTTGTTTTGGCTGAGCCTGCCCGCCCTGGCCGATGTGGAGTCCTGGCAGGCTGTAGACGTGCGCATTCCGATTCAAAATAATGATCAGATTTGGATTCCCAGGCGTTTAAATGTCTTCACCATTGCCCAATTGGCCCCCCGTTTTGAGAGTGGACTGGGCATTTTGCGCTACAGTGTGGGACCCCAATGGGAGTTCAACCCCCACTTCTCTTTGGGGCTTTTGGGGGATATTATTTATGTGGGAGTGCCCAATGGCAAAAACACCCAAGAATACCGCTTGAATATTGAGCCGGTCTTTCGCGGCAGGTTTTTGCCTGAATTGAGCTGGATTGATCGTACCCGTATCGAGTACCGCTACTTTTCCGACCGTTCGAATTGGCGAGTGCGCAATTTATTGCGTCTGAACTGGAGCGGATGGTCTCAGGAATGGATTCCCT
>CAZRFI010000395.1:0-3769 GCA_964598905.1 uncultured Candidatus Sericytochromatia bacterium
GGCTCGGTGTTTTTGCAACACATCATCGTCAGGGCATCGCGGCCATGATCGACTTTAAAAATCACCCCTTTGGTGGCTGAGGTCGAAGAAAGCATCTCTTCCAGAATTGATTGGAAGAGTTTGTTTTCTTCCAAGATAGAGATAAAGCGCATGCTGATCTCACTCATTTTTTGCACACCCAGATTGGCTTCTACCAATTCGGCCTTTTGTTTGCGCAATTTATCCGAGGTCTGCTTGAGTTCTTCGATCAGCGAAAATTTGTAAATATCCATACTGACCTGGCGGGCAATCATGGTCAATAAAATCTGATCAGTAGCCGAATAAGTGGTTTTGTCGAGCTTGTCACCGAGCAAAATGCAGCCAACCAGATTGTCTTTGACCACCATCGGTACCATCATCTGAATCTGGTAACGCAATAAGCTCTCCTGATGGGCTTTAAAAAAAGCAGGCAGCTCAGATTCAACTTCAGCCAGGCTCAGAGGCTGACGCAACTCCATCCAACGGGAGAGTTCTTTGGGGTCAAGCCGCAGGTAAAAATTGGCATCAATGCCTTTGGCGACAATCGATTGCATGGCATATTTGTATTTGGCGTAAGAGAGTACCGCTGCTTTGGTACAAAGCACCGTGCCCATCAACATGCGCAAAAGATTGCCCATCGAGACGCGCAATTCGGGGGATTCGTTGGAGGTGACTTCTTCGCCGATATCATAGAGCGAGGAAAGGGTATAGAGCAGGCGCTCAACTTCAACCCGATTAAATTCTTCAAGAAAATTATCGAGGGTCAGTTTACCAAAATCCAGTTGGTGTTGCTGTTGGTTTTCAATAGGCATATGTGACATCAGAGGGTCTCAGAATCGGGTCCCAACAAATCTCTGACTAAATCAGCCAGTTCATCAGGATAATAGGTCACAGAGGTGCCATCTTGGGATATTTTGGCAATGCCATTGCCAATCACCCAGCCTTGATCGCCTTGGCCATAAAAGCGGGAGGCGTCGCCCCCCATCAGGGCCTTGGCATCACGCACCAATTTGCCCAATTTTTGCGGCTGGGGGTATTTCACAATCCGGGCTCCATCTTCCAATTTGGCCACACTCGCCGCACCAGGAGAAAGATAGGGATCTCCTGTACCTTCAATTTTGCGCGGGGCCACAACCGGCGGTGGCTCTTTGCGTACGGGACCGGCCTGGCCACTGACCTGAACGCTGTCTGAGCTTTCCAGCGAAGAGCGTTGGGCCGGAGGCGGGGGCGGCGTCTGTGCTGGCTTGCCCAATTGAGGCAAACGCCCAGTTTGCCCAGTACGCGGCTGCGGTGGGCGTTGCTGTTGAGCGGGCTGAGGTATAGCTTGCCGCTGAAAAGGGGGTTTATTGGGCGGATTCTGGTTATTATCCATGGGCGCGGAGCCTAAATCGATCCTATCGCTTGGGCTTCGGTATCATAAATTTCGGCGTATTGGGTCAAGCCCATGATATTAAAGGTCTTGGCAATGGTTTTGGTCAAAAAGCAAAAACAGATCCGACCATCCACATCAACAATTTTTTCGATCACTTCAATCAGAATTGAAATCCCAATGCTGTTGACCACATTGGACTTTTCAAAATTGAGAACCAGCTTTTTTACCCCTTTTTCAATCAGGGCATCCGCTGCCTCGCCAATCTTTTCTCCGCCCAGATTATTGACATAGCCTTCGGTCCGCAAAATGGCAAAGCCATCGCGCTCTTCGACCGTTAATTGAAATGTATCAGACAAAGTGGCCTCCGCAAATTCTACCTAGTTCCTGTTTTTAGACATCACCAAGGTGGTGCCGTGCTCGTTGGACTCAACATAGACAGTGTCCATCAATTTCTCGATTAACATCAAGCCCCAGCCGCGTTTATAACTGGCGCGAAGCTTGCTCGCAATTTCAGGTTTTTCAATCTCCTGGATATCAAAGCCCTGGCCATGATCCTGAATAATCACGGTGAGGTTGTCATCACCAATCAAAAACTTGATTCTGACTTTGCCATCCCGGCTTTTGCTGTGCTCAAAGGCATTGATAATTGCTTCAATCAAAGCCATTTTTAATTCATCAATGCGATCCGCATCAAACTTCATATACTCAGCCACCGAAGTGGCTGTATGTGTCGCCGTAATTTCCATATCAGGCAAAATGGGAATCGTCAACTCAATTTCTCGAATCAACTGTTTCCGCTCATCATCACCGGTATTTGGTTCAGGCATATTGTTGCTCGCTTGGATATGCATAAAGTACATTATACACTGGACTTGGACAAGCTCCGAGGGGCACCTAAGCAAAGCTTATCAAGAAAATGAGGTTGTCCTATATAATAAAGCTATTCAACCCCTTGGAAGCAATTCAAAAGAAGGTCTCTCATGACAGATGAAAACGATATCCGTCAATCGTTACTGGATTCGTTTGGGCGTTTTGTACCACAGGATTTTCTACAATTATTGGGGATTTCTGATTTCAGTCAAATTCAACTGGGAGATCAAATCGAAAATAAATTAACCATCCTCTTTTCAGATATACGCGGATTTACCACACTTTCAGAAAACCTGGGTGCCAAAGGCACCTTTGATTACCTGAATCGCTATCTCAATCGTATGGTCAAAGTCATTCGCAAACACCACGGTTTTGTAGATAAATACATTGGTGACGCTATTTTAGCTCTCTTTCCTGGAGGCAATAATGATGCCATTCAAGCATCTCTTGAAATGCTGGTAAATCTAAAAAATTTTAACCAAGAATGGGAAGCTGAAGGACATCCGAAAACCGAAATAGGAATCGGCCTCAATACAGGAATTGTGATCCTGGGCACAATTGGCGATAAACAGCGAATGGAAACGACAGTGATTGGAGATAGCGTCAATCTGGCCTCCAGATTGGAATCGCTCTGCAAGATCTACCAAACCCCCCTCTTAATCAGCGAACACAGTCTCAATGGCTTGGATGAATCATTGCGACCGTCGACTCGCTTTGTCGATCGTATCCGTGTAAAAGGTAAGTTTCGCCCAGAATCAGTGTATGAAGTCTTTGCTCATCAATCAGAGGAACTCATTCAAGCCAAGCAAAATAGCCGCGAAATCTTTGAAAAAGCCATTGCTTATTACCATCTCAAAGCAATCGACCAAGCCCAGAAACTATTTGAGGATTGCTTACAAATTTGCCCAGAAGATGAAATTGTCAGTTATTATCTGAAACGCTGCCAGGCTTGGTTTGAATCAGGTCATTTCGAAGGGACAGGCGAACTGGAGCTCAATCTTCAGTGGAAAAATGAATACCTCTTGGGTATTCCCTTGGTGGATCAACAACACCAACAACTATTGACGAGGACCTCCCGACTCTTAAAATCTATTCATCAGGACCAAGCAACAGATTGGGAAGAAGTATTGAATTTCTTGGGAGAGTATATCGCTCTGCATTTTCAAACAGAAGAGGATCTCCTGGAAAAATACCACTATCCTTTTTTAGACGCTCACCGCTATGAGCACAGATGTTTTACAGAAAATTATTTTAATTTAAAAAACGAGATCAAGTTTGGCCACCACGATCGGCTTTACCTGCTGTTCAAAATAGACCTTTTTCTGGTGGACTGGCTCATCAACCACACAACCAAAAATGACCGACATTGGGCAACATATATTCGCCAAGCGGGCTACCCCCACACAGATTAAATAAATGCCCAACGAAAAAAAACCTTCTCTTGCGAGAAGGTTCTTTTTCAAGGTATTCCCTGGCGACGGGCTATCTTCCCAGGCAGTCTCCCGCCAA
>CAZRFI010000396.1:0-3758 GCA_964598905.1 uncultured Candidatus Sericytochromatia bacterium
TATGCCGATCTGGAACAAGCCCTCAAACAATAGGCGACTCAGCAGCGATGTCTATAATATAAGAAATCGATATTGAATGTCGATATCGGTTTATGATAACATCTTCTCATGTTGCGCGATCTTGAATTGGCCTTTATTCGTTTGCATATTCTCCACCATGCCGCTGAAGAGGCTGTGTTTGGCACAGGCCTGATGGAAGAACTGGCCCGCCATGGCTATACCATTGGCCCCGGCACGCTGTATCCAACCCTGGCCAAGCTGGAGGCCTGGGACTGGATTGTCTGTGAAACCCGAACCGTGGCGGGCAAACAGCGCAAATATTATCGGATTACCCCCACAGGTCAGGCCGAACTGGATGAAGCCAAAGTCAAATTGAGGGAATTGTATGCCGAAATTATGGAATGAAAACACACTGACCCGCCGCCCTCTCTGGAGCGGGCTTTTGTTTGTCTCCTTCTGGACCTGGGCTTCGCTATCAGGCTGCCTGCCAGCGGCCTTTTCTGAGGGAAAAAAGACGCCCACTCATTGGTTGCAGGGCCATGACGAGCAGCGCTGGGAAAAAACAGCGCGCCATTTACGCGGCCTGGATCAGGCCATGGTTGAAATAGGTTATCGCTACAGTGAAATCTATTGGGCCGGAAAAGAAAATAATGGCGCATATGTTCGCTATCAACTGGATAAAATTGAGCTTTCTCTGCAATTGGCCCTAGAGCGTCGTCCCAAGCGCGGCGCCAGTGCAGAAACCTTTCTAAAACAGGATTTGCCCTTATTCAGACAGGCCCTGGTTCAAGCGCAACCCGAAGATTTTGAAGCCATCTTCAGCCGCTTAACCCAGGCCTGCAACCGTTGCCATGCCCTGGAACAGGTGCCCTTTATCCGCATTCAGACACCGCAACAGCGCTTATCTCCCGTTCTTTGGCGGCCTTAGATGTTTCAAAAAGGGCAAAACCCTGCACTGGCAACACAGCTGATTCGCCTGTTGGAGTTGGGATGCAAAAATGAAAAGGTCTGGATCTGATGACGCCACTGACTGAAACGGCCTGGGTTTTCTTTAAACTCGGGGTGCTGGGCTTTGGGGGCCCAGCCGCTCATATCGCCCTGATGAAACAGGAATGTGTTGAAAAACGGCAATGGCTCAGTGAAGCGGAATTCCTCGATTTGCTGGGCATCACCCATTTGATTCCTGGCCCCAACTCCACCGAAATGGCGATTCACCTGGGTTTTCGCCGCGCGGGGTGGTTTGGGTTGCTCGTGGCAGGTCTGTGTTTTATTCTGCCGGCGGTGGGCCTGGTGTCATTGTGTGCCCTGGCCTATCTGCGCTACGGCAGTCTGCCTGCGTTTGCGGGCATTTTAAAGACAATGAAGCCCGTGATTCTGGCGGTGGTGCTACAGGCCATCGTGGGTCTGCTTAAACCCGCACTCAAAACCCGCTTTTTGACCTTGCTGGCCCTGTTGGTGCTAGGCCTGAGCCTGGCCGGGGTAGATGAATTGGGGTTGCTTTTTGGGGCCGGGCTGCTGAGTTCCAGTCTGGGGAGCCTGAATCGAGGCAGACTCAAGCAAGGCCCTGCCTTGGCCAAACTCTATCTGATCGTGATGCCGCTGATGACTTTGCCCACACTTCTGCTGAATTGGCTCTTGCCGACCCATTTGGGCCAGCAAAGCGCTTCGGCCATGCCCTTTGCGTTGGCTCCCCTGTTTGGTTTTTTTCTCAAAGTCGGTGCGCTGCTCTATGGCAGCGGTTATGTCCTGCTGGCCTTTTTACACGAAACCCTGGTGAGCCAGTGGCACTGGCTGAGCCCTACTCAGTTGCTGGATGCCATTCTGATTGGCCAGGTCACCCCCGGCCCGGTCTTTACCACAGCGACCTTTATTGGCTATCTGCTGGGCGGGCCTGTGGCGGCAGCGCTGGCCACCCTGGCCATCTTTTTGCCCTCTTTTCTGCTGGTGGCATTCAGCCAATCTCTGGTGACGCGTTTGCGCCAATTTCCCCTGACGGGTTTGTTTCTGGACGGCGTGAACGCAGCGGCCCTGGCCCTGATGGGTGGGGTCATCCTTGAATTGGGGCGTGGCGCATTGAGCGACGGGCCCAGTCTGGGAATCTGTCTCGTTAGCAGCTTGCTTTTGCTTGTCTGGCGGGTCAATTCCGCCTGGTTGATCTTGGGAGCTGCCTGTCTGGGAGGACTGTTTTATGGCGGACTCTGAAACCACGGAAACCGTTTATCCTCAGGCCCTGAGCCCGACAATTTGGAGAATATCTTGGATCAGTCTCTTAACAGATATTTCAAGTGAAATGCTTTATCCAATTATGCCCCTCTATTTGCGTTTGATTGGCTTTTCAGCCTTGGCTATTGGCTTACTTGAAGGTTTGGCGGAAGCCCTGGCGGGTTTGAGCAAAGGCTATTTTGGCTTGCGCTCAGATCAACGTGGGGAGCGTGTTCCATATATTCGCAGGGGCTATTTTATCAGCAGCTTGTCCAAACCCATATTGGCCCTTTTCACTTTTCCTGGGTGGGTTTTTGTGGCCCGACTTCTGGACCGCTTGGGCAAAGGGGTGCGTTCTGCTCCTCGGGATGCACTGCTCACTCTGGAGTCAACCCCAGAAAACAAGGCCCGGGTCTTTGGATTACACCGAGGCATGGACACACTGGGAGCTGTATTCGGGCCACTGATTGCTCTGATTTTTTTAGCGATTTGGCCGGGACAGTATCGTATTCTGTTTATTTTGGCTTTTTTACCTGCTTTAGCTGGAGTGTGGCTGACTTTTCAACTGAAGGAGCCCAGCAAACCCGCAGTAACAAAACCCATACTTCAAATCAAGCAAAATTATTTTGCATATTGGAAATCTGCTCCTGTCGCTTATCGTCAGGCATCACTTGCTTTACTGGCCTTTACTTTTTTTAATTCCAGTGACGCTTTTTTATTGCTCCGGGCACGGGAGCAGGGTCTCAGTGAGAGCTGGGTCTTGGGGCTGTATTTGTTTTACAATCTGCTCTATGCAATGGCCTCATTTCCTGCGGGGATGATGGCAGATCGCTTTGGGCCGCGCCGTACCTTACAACTGGGATTGTTCGTTTTCGCACTCACTTATGCGGGATTCAGTCTGGGTTTTGATTTGCCATTGGCAGCCGCTCTCTTTGCGCTCTATGCACTGTTTGCGGCTTGTTATGAAAGTATTGCCAAAGCTTGGCTCAGTCAATTGATTCCCGCTCAAGAAAGTGGCACTGCTTTGGGACTATTTCTGGGTCTCAACAGCTTAGTCACATTATTGGCCAGCCTTTGGACCGGTTTGCTCTGGGATTTGAGCGGGCCAGCCCTCCCGCTGGGGATGAGTGCAGTGGGAGCCTTATTGGTATTTATTTTATTGGGGCTGTTTTTTCCGGTTTATCCTCCCAAACCCCAGCTTGTACCCCACTGATATGATTTAAAAGCGTGCTCACATCACTCTTTTGTGGCCTCATACAAACAGGCATCCAAAAGGGCCAAGACTTCGTTTAAAACCGCAAGCGGGGCCCGCTTAATTCGTTTGGCCTCACGAATTTTAAAATCCACAGACTTGATTTGTTCCACCATAATATATCCGGTCAGCCCCGTATCGGCAGGAATAGCCACATGAAAGGGGAAATTCCGAAAGGTATTGGTAATGGGGCAAACCAAAGCCAAACCTGTGTGTTTGTTAAACAAGGTATTGCTGACAACCAGCGCTGGTCGTCGCCCCCTTTGCTCATGGCCCGCTTGAGGATCAAAGGTCAGATAAATAA
>CAZRFI010000397.1:0-3708 GCA_964598905.1 uncultured Candidatus Sericytochromatia bacterium
TAAGCTCTCTTTGTCCCCCATTTTAATAGGGATATGAAGACGCTTGAAAAAAATATTTATCACCACACCCACGATGCAGGGTTATACCAGGCTTATCGTCTGACGGCAAAGGCATCCGATGAAGAGCTGATGCAGCTGCTTCTGCGTGAAAACGTGGCGGCCCGTGTTGGCTTTGACACCGAACGCAAACGGTTGGAGGCCGAGGCCTGGGAGATTTGGGCAAACCAAATGGGGCAGCTCTCCAAAGAGCTGATGTATACGGGTGTCTGGCCCGATGCCCTCGAAGCTCAGATTAATGCTGATCGCCAACACCGCTTGGAGCGGGCAGAAGAGAATGCCCGCTTTGACTGCTGGGACGCCATTTTTCGCGGAGAGCTGGGCCGGGGCTTAATCAAAGCTGGGCCGCATTTCTGGAATTCAGTCACCACCGCTTACCTCAAAGACACCGAAGGGGCCCGTCTTTGCAATACCCACACCAGCAATGAAGACGGGATCCTGAAATATTTGGCCGTGGGCACAAATGCCGTACCTTCTGCCAGTAGCGATACCGCCCTGGGGCGCGAAACCTTTAGAAATACTCCCCTGACCCGGAAAAACACCACTGCGGGCAGCAAGATTGTCCTCAAAATTGGCTTCGATGAAGCCAATTTAACCACCACGACCGCTGTTGACGCTGGCAGCTGGGATGTTCTCACATTTGACGTGGACAGCACCACCGGATTTAACGTCGGCGATGCTGTTCTGATTGGAACCAGCCCAGCCCAAAGCACCAGCCGCATTGCTGCAATTACGCCAGGAACGCCTGGGACGCTCACCATGGAAACGACAGAGCCACTGCTCTATGTCCCTACCGTTGGCCAAAGTGTGACCCTGCAGCTCGGAGAGTTCGGGGGCTTTGGGAATGTGCTGGCCACTTCCACGCCTGACAGCGGAACCCTATTCAGCCGCTCTGCCAGTAAAACAGCCAGGCTGGCCAAAGACGAAGATATCTGCTGGTTTATTAAGTACCACTATATTCGGACGCCCATCTGATGCCATTCAATCACGAAATACCTTGGGCACCGAAAACACCAGGAACGCCAGAACAGCTGAACGCCAGCGCTCAGTTTAAGCGAACAGACAAAGCGGCCCTTAAGGCTACCGATGCCACTAACTTTTCCGACTATAACAACGATGCTGCGGTGATGATTCACGTTGAGGGCCGTGGCAATTATGCCTATTCAACCGCCACGCCCGATCTTGTCGATGATGATTTGGTGATTGTGCCAACGACTGGCGGCGGGCATTTCGTGCGCCAAACCAGTGCCGGCGATATGGCGGGGATCTATTTAGCCCAGGACATTCCCGAGGCATTGCCTGCTGTGGTTGCCTCGCTGGATTTTAGCAGTATTTCTGCCAATTCAGAAGCCACATTGACCGTGACTGTTCCCGGTGCTCGAACCGGCGACCTCGTTGAGGTGCAGGAGCCCGCAGGATTGGAAGATGGCCTGATCGTGCGCAGAAAATGGGTCTCAGCCAAAAACACAGTCTCAATTCGCTTGCGCAATCTCACCGGCAGCGGCATTGATCCGGCGGTCGGCAATTACACCGTTCGCGTAACGATCCCCAACCTGATCCCCAGCCTGGCCCCAGAGTCGTTTGAACTCTTTGATGCGTTGCTAAACAACGATTACAGCGGGGTGACTTTGGAGACAGCCCTTGGCGATGCTTTCACTTTGGCCAATTTCTGGTTGCTGGTCTCCAGTCGCTGGCGCATGCAGGCTTTGCTTGATGATCCCGATGCGCGTAACGCGATTGAAAACAGCGCAATCGCTGATGGCATTTTAACAATTGTAGATGGGGCGGGCTATTGATATGGCGCTGATAAGATACAGAAACCGCTTTATGCTCACTCATTCGATTTTGAGCGGGCAAATTACTGGCCCAGATCTGGATAATCTGATTTTAAACCAGGGCTATGCCGGCACTTGGAAAAACCTGCTTAAAAGTCGAGACCTCTCGATCCTCTTGGCCAATCCCAGCTCTTTGTCTGCCCTTTTTGCCTCTGCTGCTGCTTTTTCTCTTCTTCTGGATTTAGAGGGGGCTGAGCTGGCTGGAAGTGATGCAGCTACTGAGACCATCTCGAATACCAGTTCGGGCATTTTGTTGATCGTCACAACCCCCACTTATTTAAACCTCTGGCAAACTGTGCCCGCCAATAAAAGCCGTCTGCAGGCGAGAATCAATGCCGGAGGGTCCAAGCTGCGAAAGGCCATTTATACAAGCTCAGATACATGGATCGCCCCTGGCACGCCGATTGTCGGTATGGCTGGCAGCGCTGTTGGAGGCGGCGGCAATGGCTCATACGGCTCATGGGATAGCGGTTACGCAAGATCTGGGGGCGGCGGCGCGGGCGGGGCTGTAGAAACAAAATCCGCGACATCCGGTCTTCCTACGACAAACCAAACGATCACTGTCGGAAGCGCAGCGTCATCCTCCTCAATCGGCTCATTTCTGACCTCTGCCGCTGGCCAAAATGGGACATGGGGCGGAGGAACCGCAATTGGCGGGGGCTCGGACACGGGTACGATTTACGACACCGATCTGGTCAACGCGATTTGGCAGCCAAACACGGCGAGCAAAAAAGGGGGCAATGGTGGGGCCCCGTGGGCTTACTCAGGCAACGCGAACGGAATCGCAGGCAGCGCGGGACTGACAGGCAGCGGCGGCGCAGCAGGGACACAAAACGGCTCCAGCTGCACCTCCGCTTATGAGGGAGATGGGATCGCGTCCGGCGGGGGCTCCGGGGCCACGATCTACCCCAGCGGGGCCAGCGGGGCAGGGGGCCGCCATGCGTCTGGGTATGGATGTGGGGCGGGGGGCGGCTCCGGGGTTAGCGCGTCTTACGCTGGCGGCAACGGAGCGCCGGGACTGAATGTTGTTCATTGGATTGACGGATAAAAAGGAGAGTTTTATGGTATTGATTGACCCTTATATCGGCTTTGGTGACTCGGTTTACCTCGAAGCGGCCCGCTGGCAATATGGCCCAGATACCCAAGTTTGGGACAATCCGGGCCACGCTTACCAATGGCATGCCAAACGGCCCAATAATGCCCAGCGGTACCCGATCAGCCTGCAGGCCTGGAGCGAGAGCAAATACTCTCAGGATTGGCGCGTGGTACTGGCAGAGGGCGTAGACAAATATTCCTGGCGCTGGCTCAACACCTACAACCCAGACCCCGCAAAAAGTATCGAATGGACAGTTCTTCCTGTGGTTTTTGTCGCTGCTGACTGGATTTGGGATGTGGCCCGCGTATCCGCTGCGGCTGCCAAATTCGCCCAGAACCTGCAACGGGTTTCAGACTGGTACGGCACCCAGCTTGGTGGGAAAAAGCTCAGAATTTGCCGTTCCCAAATTGTCCCTGATTACCGCACTGTGCAGCAAATCTGGCAACTTTATCAGTCAAGCAAAACTTATGAGGGCATGACCCCAGAGCAATACGACAAGGCCCGGTACCTGCCCTGGCGTACAGCGATCGATGATTACTCTAAGCATATGCGCGGGCGCTTAAATTCAAATGTCATCTATGCTTACACCCATTTTGCGGGCCCTGATGCCGATTGGGATTTTGCAGCAGCTGGTGGCGGCCCCCATCTCTTTGTCAGCTCGTTTGCGACCGTGCACACCTTGCCAGATTTAAAAACGGTCTCCGATCCCCGGCTTCAGAC
>CAZRFI010000398.1:0-3690 GCA_964598905.1 uncultured Candidatus Sericytochromatia bacterium
GATAGCGGTCAAAGCGGAAATCTTTGAGGTAAAAGGTATAGGGTTTGTAACTGCGCTCAAAGCGCAGAGTCATGGCATATTTTTTGCCATTCACTTCGATCTCATTGCTGCTTTTGAGCCAAACCGAGGTGGTATAACTGCCCAGGGCTGTGTCGCTGCCTTTGGGGAAAAGTGTGACCAGGGCTGTGGGCATATCGATGCCGCCTTCAGCCGATTGGGTACCACTGATCTCGGGGGCCTGTTTGGCTTTAAATCCAGCGCCAGCAGGGTCTTTTTCTATGACAGAATTTTTGTAATAGGCATCTACCTGTATATCCACAGGCAGTTGCGCTGCTTGTATGCGTTTGCCACTGCGCAATTGGCTCTCAGGCACCACCGTGACCAAATCTGTTTTGGCATCACTGCTATCGACCAAGGCCAATTCAGGGTGGCGGATGTCTTCGCTGTAGTTGGCGGAACCACCTTCGTCGATTGTCATATTGCTCTCATCGGCAAAGAGCCCCGTCAGGCCCTCTCCCACCAATAAGAGAATCAGGCCTGCGTGAATCACGGTTAAACCTATTTTTTGTTTGCTGAGCTTAAAGCGCTGGGCATGGGCCACCATTAAATTGATCAAGAGCAGTGAGCCCAGGGTATTTCCTCCGGGAAAGGGCAAAGCCCCTGGCACAGCGCGGTCGCGTGGAAAGAAGATCTGAAAATCAACCCAGACCAGCCAGGAGCGGAAATAATCTTTGACCACAGTCCAGACGCCTTGATCCATTTGGGCAAGGGTGCCAAAGAAGATCAGCAAAATACTCAGCGTCAGCAGGGTGACCGTCAGTTCGAGCGAGCCAAAGAAAGCCAACAGCTGCTGCAGGGGCGTTTTCGGCTTGCGTTTTTTTTCGGCCAAAGGGGCGGCAGGCGCATCAATCATGTGGCTTGCCTCTGTTTAGAGGAAGTGTCGTGAAAGGCGATCGACTTCACAAAGGCCAGAAAATCGCTCTCTTGGCTTTGAATCAATTTGGCCGGTGCCACCATTTTAATAAACCAGGTTTGGCCTCCCTGTTCGACCATGGCAATCAACATGCCTTGGCCCTCCATGCCACTGTAAAGCGCCATAAAATACCCTTTGTGGCCCGCAATTTGAATGTCTTTGACGGCATTTTTGAGGCCCGCTTGATCGGTGGGGACCATTTCAAGCTGTTTGCGCCAGCGGTTGGTATTGTTGAGCAGTCCACCGCCATCGCCAGCGAGGCTGACAATCGAGACATCGCCCAGCAATGCAGATTGGCCTTCGCCCTGTTTGACTTCAAACGAAGCCACGCGGATATTGCCAACGGGTTTTTCTTTCCACGTGGCGGGAAGGGTATAGGTCAGTTTTGTGTTGGTGGCCTGGGGTTCCATTTTGGGTAACCCTGGCGCGTTCATGTCTGAATTGGGGTCAGCATTGGGGGCAACAGGCGGTTGGCCAGGCATGGCCTGTCCCTCTGTTAGTGCGGGGGACATTTGCGCCGAGGCACCTGCTTTGATTTTAACCGAGGCCATAAAAGTCTCAAAGGCTTTGGCCTGGGCTTTGACCAATTCGCGGGGGCCAGCCAGTTTAAAAAACCAATTGGCACCTTCTTTTTCGACCAGCACCACGCGCATGGCTTTGTCGGGTTGGCCTTCGGGGGCATAGAGTTCCAGGGCAATGCCTTCACTGCCAGAAACCGTGAAAGCCCTGACACTTTTGGCAATTTCAGCCGGATCTTCCAGGGGCGGCAGGCCGACTTGCCCGCGCCAGCGGTTGAGATTGCCTTTGAGATCTCCGGCATTGCCGGGCAGGGTGACCAGCGAGAAATCCCCGCCGCCTTTGAGGCTGAAAGAGAGCTTGCGCATGCCTCCTGCGGGCATTTTTTGCCAATCGGCGGGGGCGGTATAGGTCAGACCTTCATCAGCGGAGGCATCAGAAAGGGCCATGGCGGGCGCGGCGGAGACTTTGGCGACCCGGTACTGTTTGACTTCTTCGGGGGCGCAGGCGGTAAGTGGGGCGAGGGTGAGCAATACAAGGCCCAGGGAGAGGGGAGATTTGCGCAGCAAAAGGCGCTTTGAATGAAACAAGATAGTGTGCATATTTTCAATTTGTGGGCGTCTGGTTTTCAATTCGGACAGCTTACTCTGTCGGGATCAAGCTGTCTGGAACCAGGCCCAGGGCGTACCACTACCTATGGTAACCAAGTTAAGCCTTCAAGCCAAGTAGGTCAGAAGCGGGAGCCTGTCATCTTTACAATTTTTCAAGTGATGTCAGCCAGAGATCAAAGAAATGGCATTTTTCTCTCAGACGAAACAATCCAATATCTTGGGCTATCATTGCCCCTGTTGGTTTTCTGTAGGTTTTAATTTGTTCAATGATTCTGGCTGCGGGCCCGTTTTCATGGTTGATTTTTTCGGGATCACTTTGTGCAGATTGTAAGGCTTGTTCGAGCTGCTCTAATTGGAGATCGCCACACATCACTGGATAATGGAATCGCAGATAGCTGAGATCTACAAAAATCAAAGCCTCAAATTCATGTAATTGAAAATAAGGAAGTAGTCGATCTACTCTTGGGACTTCAGGCTGAAGATCTTCTTTCATTTTTTGAGCCAGAATGGTTAAGCCCTTTTCAAAATGAGATGATTTTATTTCTCTCATGGCCTCTGCATAACCAGGAAAACTTTTTTCTGGCTCAGTTGAGGATGGCATGTGATAGATGTCGAACATCGTCGTAAAAAAACAATTTGTATCCTTATGTTCATTCATCAAACGAACGAGATGTTCCCGAGCCTTTCGGTAATCAGTTAAACCACCTTTTTTGTCAGGACCTTGTCGTAGACGTTTGGTTACAATGCATTGAACTGAGGAATTTACAGCATATTGATAGAGATGCGGTTTAATCACATCATTGGCAAATTGTTCTTCTGTGGGCCCTTCTGCCAGAATATGTAGGCGTTTCCAAGTCATGGCTTACCCCCCAGCACATTCTTGTTCCAGAGTTCACTGAGTGTATAGTCTTCTAACCACAGTGCCAATTCTTCAGAATTTTTCCGGGTCATCACAGTAAATGCCTTGTCTTTCATCTCATTGGCCAGAACATCAAAACGGGTGCGATCCACAATCACAAGATCATCCGCTTCAAAATGGTCTAAAAATTCACTGGACTGGGTAGCAATTAAAATTTGGCAATATTGTGAAGCCAAACTGATCATATTGGCCAAGGTAGCCAAGGCCTGGGGATGAAGACCCAATTCGGGTTCATCGAGAATCAAGATATGTGGCAAGCGTTGAGGGGGAGACATCAAGAGTGCTGTGAGCACCATAAAACGCAAAGAGCCATCTGAAGCCTGATGGGCCGAAAATTTATATTCAGAGCCCTCTTCTCGCCATTGAAGTAGAATTTTAGCTGTTTCAAAATTGGGCTCAAGCACAAATTCTTGAAATTGAGGAAAGGCATGACGAATCAGACGAATCATCTGTTTGTAATGAGCTTCCTCTTCAGGTGAATTTTTTAGGGCATAGAGAAAGGCCGCTAAATTTTTTCCATCTGAGGCCAATTGTTTATTATCATAAAGGTTAGCTTCATCTCTGAGTTTACTTGTAAGAGATGTATCTGCGATATGAATATGTTTTAGTGAGCCCAACAACTCTCGCAATAGTTTTGTCCATGGTTGTGTTGCATGGGTAAAAAGAACAGA
>CAZRFI010000399.1:0-2354 GCA_964598905.1 uncultured Candidatus Sericytochromatia bacterium
TCGTGTTGGGCTGAGAGCAAGTGCGACAAAAATCCGCGCTCAGCTTTGCTGACTCCGTCCAGTTTGACCTTGGCCAGCAGAGAATTGTATTCTTTTTTGCTGAGTCCGTCTTTTTGAACGGCTTTGGCCGCATCAATCACCAGATCTCTGGATAACTCGGTTCTGGGTTTTGATACCTGATCCACAATCCGCAGGGCTTCAAACGGTTTGCTCTGAAAAGGGTTAAACAAAGGGCCTGTCATGATCTTTTCTCCTTGACTTAACTTTCGTTAGATGGAGATACGGATCTGAGCTCCTGTTTTTCACGGGACAGTTTTTTATTCGTCTGCTGGCAACCCGGCATCCAATTTACGCTTCCAAATAATAGAGGGCCTTGGCCAAACCCAGCAATTCGGCAAAGGTGGCTTGTAGGGCTTTGCGATTGCCCAATATTCCCTTGCGACAATAAAACAGGCCCTGATTATCCAAAAACAGGCTGCCACCCGGTGTTTTGAGCTTTTTAAAACTTTTGAGCAGCGAGATCCGGCGTTTTTCATTGAGATAGAAATGAATCTCTGCGGGGTCTTCCCCTTGAATCAGAAAGAACGGATCAAATTCTTTGTCTCCCACTTCGATTTCCTGCATCAGCCCCACGCGAGAAGCCATACTGTGGCCCAGATTCTGGCGCTGGATCAAACACAGGGGAACATCTGGAAAACCAATCCGGATGATGCTAAAGGCCGCATCTGAACGTGTATCACTGTGGGGATCAAAGAAGAGTTCGCCAGGCAAGCTATTCAGGGCTGCGTCTGAGAGCCCTTCCAGTACCGCATGTTTACTTCTTCCCGCGTCAAGACTCTCCCCTTTTGCGACCGTCATTTCGACCCAAAAATCATCGGAAAGCTCCCCGTGAATGGTTCCGACAAAACTGTTGAGAGACATCAGGGGCGGAACCCGGCGATGCCGTCGAGCGGTTACTTGATCGGTCACTTCGAAATAGGCCTGCAGTGTGCCCGTGGGAGCAAGATATTCCAAATCATAGCTTTGGGCCAGCTCAAACCAATTGAGCATATATTGGCGGTGTAACCAGAGGCGAATCACCACAAATGCCACAAATAAGAGGATGAACGGGCCGATAAACAAGGTCATTGCACCCAGCGGATAACCCTGCCATGTCCAGTCTAAAATGCGCTCTATCATTCACGTGTGCTCTCTTTCGTTTCCATTTGCTGTGTGCGCTGCGCTGATCTCACATACGTTGCTTTAAGCTGTTTTTTCAGGACAGGCCAAAATGGCTTCAACTTGCTGCAAAAACTGTGTTTTATTCAGGCCTGTGTTTTGGTCCAACCACAAAAAAGCCAAGCCATGAACCCGCGCCCAGGCTGCCAAAACAGGGGCAGACAGACCTGTTGTACAGCTGTCCTCTGTTTTTTTTTCTGTCAAAGCCCGTTGTAAACTGCTCAGCGACTGTTCTGCGATCTCTGCGATCTGTTCAAATTCGGGCAGTTTACACAGTTCTCGGCAAAACATGACCCGAAACAGACCCTCGTTTTCGATCGCAAAGTGCACATACGCTTTGCCCAGCGCCTGCAGCCTTTCTGTATTGGCGGTCTCTGTTTTGGACATGATGGCCTGATAGGTTTGAGCGAGTTCGGAGAACCCCAGGCCGGCCAATTCAATCAGCAATTGGTTTTTAGAGGCAAAATGGCGATAGACAGCAGCCACCGAGACCCCACAGGCTTTGGCTATTTCCCGCAAATTAAACTCGACTTGCCCCCGATTTTCAATCGCCTTGAGGGTGGCTTGGATCAACTCTGTTTTGAGATCGCCGTGGTGGTAAGGTTTTGAACCAGATTTCACAGTTGCCCCCTTTGGATGTGTACATTTGTTTACATACTATGTTACCATCAGGTTTGATGTGAACAATTGCTAACATTAGGAGAAAAAGTGATGTCTAAATCGATTCTGGTGATTCTCGGGCACCCCAATCCCGATTCTTTTTGTGCCGCCCTGGCCCAGGCTTATTCTGAGGGGGCACAGGCCAAGGGCTTGCCCTGCCACCTTTTAAAACTCTCAGAACTGAAGTTTGAACCGGTTTTAAAACGGGGGTTTCAAGCAGATCAGCCCTTGGAGCCAGATTTACAAACCGCACAAAAGGCGATCCAATCTGCTCAGCATTTGGTCTGGGTCTATCCCAATTGGTGGGGCGGCTTACCCGCGCTTTTAAAGGGATTTATCGACAGGGTTTTTTTGCCGGGGTTTGCCTTTAAATACCAGCAGGGCCCGATTCCCGCCAAATTACTCAAAGGCCGCTCTGCCCGGCTGCTGATTACCTTGGATACCCCTGTTTGGCTCTATCGCTTTGGCATGGGCGC
>CAZRFI010000399.1:2454-3690 GCA_964598905.1 uncultured Candidatus Sericytochromatia bacterium
AGATGATTCTTTTGCAACCAGCCCCGGCAAAGCCAATTTTGCGCCCAAAGGGGATGTCAATTTTGGCGATAAATCGCCGGATGCGGCACCTGTCTCGGCCGGGGACAAAAAGATCCCGGATTTTGTCAAAGAGATCATGAAGAAAAAAGAGCAGGCTGCCTCTTACCGGGTGGGGCAAGATCAGAGCAAAGATCGGCTCGATCAAAGTGTGGCAGATCCCCATCTCTCTCTCTGGCCGAGGCTGTCACTTTGCTCAATACGGCCACCGGCGGGGTGGAGCGGATCCCGATTGCAGACTTTGAAAAGCTGGTGGTCGGTGTTTACGTGCCCAAAATTGAATAAGCGCGGTCTTTGGGGCTAAACCGTGGTTCACCGCTCAGAAATTTTGCACAGTTCACATTTTCAGACCTATTACCAGCAGGTTTTGCCCAGTGCTGCCCTCGCACCTTTTGTGAAGGCCTATTGGCGTTTGGAAAGTTATCAGCCGCTGCCTATGGGGGTGGCTGAACATTATCTGCCCAGCCTGGAGGCGCGCTTGGTTTTGCCTTTTGGCAACAGCTGTTATTACCAATTGCCTGGTCACAAGCCCCAAGCGATTGAGGGCCCGCATCTGGTTTTGCCACAGGCCCAGCCCTTGGCCTGTTTGCATCCGGCCAGTCAGGGCATTTTGGGCGTCAGTTTGACCCCTGCTGGTCTGGCCTCTTTCTTGCAAGGCGTTCCGTCGGCGGGGGCCATATTGCCACTGCCAGATTGGCTCACATGCCAGAGTGAGCTGGCGCGATTGGGTCTGTTTGAGTTGCAGCACCGGTTTTTGGCGCAAACACTTGAAGCTTTGTTTTGGCCCACGCCCAATACCACACTGCTCACAGGGGCCCTGGCCCAATTGGAACAGGGTGCGGCGATTTCTGAAGTGGCTTCAGAATTGGGACTCTCTGCCCGTTCGCTGCAGCGTTTGTTTGTTCAGACTTTGGGCCATTCGCCCCGCACCTGTCTGCGGGTCATGCGGCTGCGGCGGACCCTGAAAATGTATTGGCAGAACCCCGAACGGCGTATCTGGGACTCAGAGTATTGTGATTACTCGCATTTCTACAAAGAGTTCAAAGCCTTGATGGGCCAGAGTCCTTCGGCCTATCTTCAGCAATTTCCGGCCCCGTCTCTGCCCGTTTAAAAATTTGTCCGAAACATACATCGACAAAGCCCCCGCTGTTTCTTATGCTTAAACCAGATGCTTAACCC
>CAZRFI010000400.1:0-3618 GCA_964598905.1 uncultured Candidatus Sericytochromatia bacterium
GCAAAATGACCCGTTTTTCTGTTCCCCTGAGCATTCAATTAGCTGGCTGAGACGGCACCCGCGGGTGCCGTTGAACCATCTGTAACCGTTGTGTTGGAGTCGATGGTGGCGCCAAGTGCATCTAACAAGATCAGACTGATGCCCAATTGAGCCACTTCGGTAATGGCATAAGTGGGAGCGGCTCCGACCGCGACTCCGCCAGTGGCATTGCCACCCGTGCTGGAAATATAGACGTGCTCCCCACTGATGGTGCTGGTGGATGCCAAATTGGTGATATTGGCAGCCCCTTGTAAGGCTTTTACCGCGACATAAAATCGCCCGATCGAAGTCGTGACATTGGTAAAGACAATGGTCTGTGACATTGCGGTCAGATTGACGGGAATCGTGAAAGGGCCAAAGGCGGCGCTTAAAGCACCACTGGGGGCGCTTGCGCTGTCGACCAGATAGACCTCAAACGCAGTGATATCTGTCGAGACTTTGTTGGACTCGCCCCCGGCAGAGTCTTTGGTTGTCAGCCGGCCCCGGCCATTGATCAGGCTTATTTTCATCACAACTGAGGCCGTTGTTCGTGCGCCACGGCCGACGTCGAGCACAGTAACTTGTTGATTTTGAGACTGAAGCTCATTCACAATTTGGGTCACGGTTTTGTTTACGACAGGCTGTGAGCCGAAGTTGCCTTGACCACTCAGGTTGGTCGACGAGGACTGAAGGGGGGTGGCACAGGCCAGCAGGCTTGAGACGGCAATCCAGGGGAGGATGGCGAGGCTGAGATGATGTCTTGATAATTTCATGGTTTTTCTCGATTCGTTTTGACCCTTTCGGTGGGTCTGTTCTGATTGTGGGCGCAAAAGATATAGCTATTATCGAGAAGGCGTTGAGTTGATGCAAATTATCAATAAAGTTTCTTGCGAAATGATAAAATTAAAATATTTTATAAAAATAATGCTAAAATTAAAGAAAATAGAATAATTAATTTTTTAGAAATTTAAGTTCAGAAATTTAAGTTTATCTATCAATGACATCGCTTCAGATTCTGATCGTCCATCAGCCCTCTCTGGAACTACAGGCATTTTTAAAGGCCCTCAAACAGGGGGGCTATCAGATCAGCACCCAAGCAGTAACGGATTTGGCGGGTCTTAAAAAGGTCTTGGCAGCTGGCCCAAACTGGGATCTGCTGTTTTTGCAAGAGCCGTTTCCAGCGTGTTCTGCGGCAGAGGTCTTTGAGGCCCTCAAACGCTATCCATTTTTTATTCCCGTGATTGTACTCTCTCAGGGGGTGAGCGAAGAGGCCCTTGTGCAATTGATCAAAATGGGGGCCTCTGACTGTTTGAGCAAAAATAAGCTCAGACGTTTACTCCCGGCTGTTCAAAGGGCTTTACAAGAAGGTCTCCAAGGTATGGATAAGCGCCATTCTGCTGCTGAACAGCACCTGCAGCGCTGGTTGGCTTATAGCCCGGTGATGCTCTATTCCGCAGGTGTTACAAACGATTTTGAGACCCTGTCGATCTCTGACAATGTTGAGCAGCGATTGGGCTATCAGGCCGAAGACTTTATCAAAGAACCCAATTTCTGGCGGGATCATGTTCACCCCGATGACCTCAACGGTCTTTTGCAGGAGCGTCTGAGCTTGTTTGAAAAAGGCAGTTTGGGGTATGAATATCGCTTTCGTTTGCAAGATGGCTCTTATTGTTGGATGTATGACAAAATGCAAGTGATTCTTGACGAAAATGGCTTGCCGTTTGAAATTATTGGCTATTGGCAGAACATCTGTGAGTATAAAAAATTGCAGATGCAGGTCTTTCAATCCCAGAAAAACGAGGCACTTGGGCGCCTGACCAGTGGTATTGTGCATGACTTTAACAATATTCTGACGATCATCGCCATTTACACGGGCATGATCAGCCGCCGCGTCAATCAATTGCCAGACAGCAAGTTACAGTCTTTTGCCAAAGAGGTGGTCAATGCCACCCACCGGGGGGCTGCTTTAACGGCTCAATTAAAGGCCTTCAGTCGCCAACAGATGATTTTGCCCACGGTTCTAAATCCCAACACGATACTCGTTCCTATGCAGGCCATGCTCAAACGCTTGCTGGGGTCGGCTATTTCCCTGCGTGTGCTGGCTTCAGACAATTTGGTCTCTATCAAAGTCGATAAAAGCCAAATTGAACAGGTCTTTTTAAACCTCGCGATCAATGCCCGAGACGCCATGCCAAAAGGGGGGCACTTGGCCCTCAAAACCTATAATATTCACTTGAAACAGCGCCATGATGGCCAAATTGAAAGCATTCCTGCGGGCCGGTATGTCTGTCTTGAAGCCGAGGACACCGGCTGCGGCATCTCTTCTGAGATTTTACCCCATATTGTTGAGCCCTTTTTTACGACCAAAGAATTTGGCAAGGGAACAGGTCTTGGATTGGCGACCGTCTATGGCATTATCAAACAATACCAGGGATACCTGGATGTAAAAAGTAAAACGGGCCAAGGCAGCACTTTTTTCATTTACTTCCAACCTTTCCAAGACACGCTTCCCTCGGGCCCGATCAAAAAGGCGCTCGGCACCCCTGTGTTTAGCTGAAGAGCAAATTATCAGTCACAAAGCGATAGCCGATGCCTCTGACGGTTTGGATATAAGCTGGATTTGCACGATCGGGCTCGATTTTATCGCGGATATTGCTGATGTGGATATCGACAATCCGATCTTTGACTTCCAGATTATTGTCCCAAATATGCGCCAAAATCATGTCTCTGGTAAAAATCTGGTTGGGGGTAGAGGCCAAGAGAAAGAGCAGGTCAAATTCTTTTTTGGTAAATTCTTTGGTCTGATTGTCAACTGAGACCCGCCGGGTAAGCGAATCAATTTTGAGATGATCTTGTTCAATCACCGTGGCTTGGCAGGGCGCTTCGGCCTGGGGGGGGCTATTCTCTTGGGACCTGGCCAAGATGCCTTTGATGCGGGCCAAAAACTCCCGTTCCCGGAAGGGCTTGGTAATATAATCCTGGGCACCGGTTTCAAAGGCCAGAACCATGTCCAATTCGCTGTCAGAGCCCGACAAAAACAGAAACGGCAGGGCCGGAAAACTTTCTTTGATTTGCTTGCATAAGTCGAGGCCGTTGATATCGGGCAAACCCAGATCACAAATCAACAAGTGTGGCGTATGGGTCTGGAGCAGTGCCAATGCCTCTGAGCCATTTTGTGCCGTTAAAACATGATAATGTGCTTCACTTAAGAGTTCGACCAGGGCAGCCAAGACCGTTTCGTCGTCGTCAATTACAGCAAGGGTCAATTGATTGGCTAAAATGGCGAACTCCCCTTATCAAGGTTCCTCTCAAAGGCAGAGACGCGCATTATATCATTGTTGAACCTGAAACAAGCACGGGCCAGACAATCAGAGATTTCAATATCTGACCCGTGTCGTTATAAAAAGACACGTTATTTAAAAATTTCGCCAAAAAACAGTTTCATTGCTTCCCACGAGCGGCGATCTGCGCTCTGGTTGTATGCCGCGCCTGTGCTGGGGTCGTTGCCCGCCTCTTTGATGGTAAAGGCATGAACGGCACCGCTATAAGAGATCATCTGCCAATCGACTTTGCGGCGTTCATTTCAGCGCTAAAGGCCTC
>CAZRFI010000401.1:0-3602 GCA_964598905.1 uncultured Candidatus Sericytochromatia bacterium
ACCAGCCAGCCCCGGCTGAGGGGAGCAGATGTTTCGCCGGGCGCGCGGAAATTGGTCACTGCTGCCCAGCGGCCTTGGGGCGTGATGCCGAGCCAGGTGCCGCCCTGTACCTCGTCTTGGCCTGCGTAGATGAGCGGTTGCGTTGACCAAGGATGCAGGGGCGTGGTGGGCCGCTGCTTAAATTCATCGCGGTTGGCGAGCAGAATCAGCGGGTAGCGGGGGTGGACCTGCCAGGCCCAGACAATCAGGCACATGGGGCGTTTCCTTTTGCAGGCAGAGGTACCCTTTAATCTAGCGCAGAACCCAGCCTGAGAACAAGGGGCCAGAACAGAGAACGCTGAAACCCTTAACCATGATTGTAAACGCTGAAATCGTGATCAAACCAGAGTACAAAGAACACGTTTTTCTCTCGGTAGCCAATCATGGGGTTTTTGCCGTGATAGCGAAATGCGATGAAGTTATCTCCCACATCGTCACGAATTCCTGGAGGGATAGCTGTCAAAATGCTACTTTCAGAAATACGCTCAAATCCAAGGCCGTGTCTTGATATCTGCTTAAGTTCTCCCCAGGTAAACAAGCGACGCTTAAAAACTGATTCAGCAAATGCGGCTTTGTGCTCCTTATCGAGCTGAGAGAAGCAATAATCAGAGTCCACGACCTTCTCAAGCGAGAAAATAATTTTCGCCTCATCGTAGTTGATTGGCTGCGGAGCAGTGAAATGAGGCCCGGAATGCTTACCGGGGACCTTAAAATGCTTGCGACCCATTAAATAAGGCGGGTTTTAAAATATTCTTGTAGTTCGCTTTTGGGAATGACATCGCCTGCTTCTTTGTGATCAAGCCAGGGCTTTTCATCGTGAGTCAGATTACGAAGTTGCCAGCCTGAAAACTGGCCAAAGGTATCTTGCACTTCCATGATTATGCCCACTTCTTGAGGGATTAAAGATCCCGTAATGTCAAAGTCTTGATTGGCAGGAATGGAGTTTCTTCCGAATTCTTTGAACTGGCGATAAAGCTCAGGAACCACAGGCCCATGTGTCCAGGCCTCAATGTCATTTTCAAACAAAGGAGTTTCGTGCATCGCCAGGAAAAAGCCTTGGGCATAATAAACCAGCTTTTGCAACTTCAGATTGGATATCCCATCGCTGGAATCGGCTCTATCATCCAAAAGCAAAAAAGCATTTACAACATCTGCTAAGTTCGCCATGGTTCTATCTCCTTTGGTAGCGGTAATACTATTTTAACATACTTTGTATGCCAATCCGTATACACTCTCAACGAGAAAAAATACACTCAAAAGGGGCTCATGCCAGATTGCCAAGTGTGCCAGCTTGACCCGATTGGCCCAAAACACCTAAAATACCCCCCATGTCAGACACACAGCAAACACGAATAGAAGCCGTTTTGGCTTATTTATCCAGCCTTGAAAACCAGACAATTCAGATCTGGGAATCGCTCTGTTTTGATTCCCAACGGGCCTGGGATCGGCACTGCACATTGCAGAATCGGCTCTCTTTTGAGGTGGAGCGGGTGGGCTGGCAGATGAGTGGGGGGCATCTCTATCTCTGGGGCGCTGAGCAGCAATACGGTTTTTTTTCGGGACAGATTGTCGGGTTTGAGCGGCAAGAACAGGGTGCAGAGATCCTCGAACACCTCTCTGAAACCGCTTGGCGCAAGACCCGGATTGGGCTCATGCCTACTCAAACCAACACGGTTTAAACCCATGGGTGCCTATACAGAGGTCATGGCCTTTGATCTGGCGAGTTATCGCCAAGTGGGGGTTTTGGCCCTGGCGGCTGTGTTGCAAGAGCAAAGCCTGGATTTACAGTCCTTCTGTGACAGGCTGGATCGGGATTGGGGCGTCAAACACACAGGGCTTAGCGAATTGGCAGCGATTCAACCCACACTCAGAGGTGGGTGTGATTCACCTCTCTGTGAAGCCCGCAAACGTTGCCCCTTTCACAGAGGAGCGCAAGCTCACCTCAAGGCTGAAACCGTGATGCGCCTTTGCCAGGCAAAGGCCAAAATCCACTGTCTGGAGAGCCCGACCCCTGTCAATCTGGGCAAAGATTTTCAGTTTTATGCGCTGGCCTGGTGGTATGGCAACGAATTGGGCCTGGAATATGATGCTGCTGAGCGGGCTTTTTTTGCCGCCCAAGATCGTCTGCCACTTTTATTGGCGCGCTTGTGCAAGCGGGCAGCCATCTGGGGCTGGGCCGATGGCGGTTATGGCGAAGGGCTTTTGGGTTGGCTCAATGCCGAAGAAGCCCTGCAATTGGCCGAAGACTTGCAGGCCGATGATTATTTGGGCCCAGAGACATTGCCTGCTATGCGCGCCAGTTTGGCACAATTGCGGGATTTTGCCCAGCTCTGTGGCAGCCAGCAATTGGGCATTTTATTGGAGCGGCTTTAAAGCTTTCAAGAAAATTTAATCAAAAGTTAGCCCCATTTAAATCTTTTCCCCCTCAGAAAAGCCCCTGACCTCCCGATAAAAAAGCATCAGCTTCAAGTGTGTTTTATTTTAAAAGAGGATTTTATGTCGGGAATTGTGGTTATCTCCCCCTGGAAGGAATCGGCTGCGCCCACGCTGGCGCGCAGTTTGCCTCCGCCGGCCACGCCACCCCCCCGTCCAATTCCGCCGCCTGCTGCAGAGCCGGTTCAGGTGCCCGATCAGCTCCAACTCAGTGCCACCCAGGCCACGGGCAAAGCTGTGCCTGCCCAGCCTTTCAAGTTGCCCACTGCGGGCTTTGTCAAAAACAGCAATGGCCAATTTACCGTCGATGGCAAACCCTTTCGCTACGTGGGCACCAATATGTACAGCCTGGCCAAAGAGAAGCCCGAAGTCCAAGAAAAAATGCTCAAAGACGCTGCCGATCACGGTTTTACGGTGGTGCGCTTTTGGGCCTACGAAAATTATAGCGCCACCCCCGAGATTCTGCAGCGGCTCTGTGATCTGGCCGCCAAATACCAGCTCAAGCTGATTCCCTGTCTGGCCGACCGCTGGGTGATGAGCGATGCCGACCGCAAAGATGACCATTTTTACAAAGCGGGCTTTGAGCGCAGCTATTTGCCACGGGTCTTGGAAATGACAGAGAAACTCAAAGACCGGCCCGAGATCATGATCTGGGAATTGGTCAACGAGCCCGAAACCGAAGCCTTTGAGTCGATGTACCATTTCAGCAAAACCGTCTCAGAGGCCATCAAAAAAAACAATCCCAACCAGTTGATCTCCTTGGGCACGATTGGCGGCATTGGCGATAAATTTGGCTCCCAGCTCAGCCGCCTTTCGACAGACAGCTTTCGCAAACTCTATGCCATTCCCAGTTTAGATGCCGCCTCAATTCACAATTATTCCTACGATGCGACCCTCCTAGAGCGCCTGGATATTCTCGCGCGCTTTTCGGGTGAAAACGAAAAAGGGGCCCAATTTGGCAAAGCTGATCAGATCCTGTCTTGGGCCTCGCGCAAGGTTGACACTTGGGCCCTGAACAACCTGGGAGTGCAAATCCAGAACCCGCTCACCCTGCGGGGCCGCTGGGATCAGATGAACCACGAAAATATCCAGATCGCCAAAGACCTGGGCAAGCCCCTGTATATTGGCGA
>CAZRFI010000402.1:0-3568 GCA_964598905.1 uncultured Candidatus Sericytochromatia bacterium
TTCTATGCCCGGTTACTGGGACATGAACGGGTGGTCATCTGGCCTCTGCACGAGCAAGCACGTGCCCGTGGTGCGATGCCTCACTGGCTTGGCTACATTTCCGTCGCAGAGAATTCAGCACTGGAACAAATGGGGAAGCGCTTTGTGGAACGTGGCGCGGTTCAGCTGGGCCCAACGCTCGTCACACAAGATCGGGGACAAATTCTTGTTCTGCGTGATCCTGGCGGTGCCATCGTCGCCTTAAACGACACTGCTTTGCCACTTGGAGACCCCATTGTCGCCTGGCATGTCCTCAATACCAACGACGTCGCTGCTGCGATCAGGAACTACCGTGAACTCTTCGCTTGGGCTGTTGATGAAAGCGCTGAGATTGGACCTCACGGTGCTTTTTACAGGTTCTCGTGGGCAGGTGCTCCCTCGGGACAAGTCGGGGCTCTTGCCGACATTGCTGGCCGACCTGGGGTTCACCCGCATTGGCTCTTCTTCTTCGAAGTCAAGGATCTCGATTCTGCCCTGACCCTGATCCACAATGCCGGGGGAACGGCAACAGAACCCTTTCCTGGCCCTTCGGGAGCGCGCCTCAGCGTCTGCGAAGATCAACAGGGCGCGGCGTTTGGTCTGTATGAATGTACCAGGTGAGCCATTCCTGATTGCGGCGCAACGGTCTTTCCCCCTTTTGACGTCTCCCCCTGCCCTGGGCTATGCTAGAGGTCAGTTTTGACCCCACCCACACCCCTGTTTGGAAAGGCTTACACCCATCTATGCACCACTCCCATTCCCACTTTAAAATCACCAAAGCCTCAGGTGAAAGCGAAGACTTTTCCCAGGCCAAACTGCGCCACTCCCTGATCAAAAGCGGGGCCTCGCCCGAGACGGTCGAAGACATTATGACCGAGCTGGAAGTGGACCTCTACAGCGGCATGACCTCGCGGGTGCTCTACAAAAAGGCCTTTGCCCTGCTGCGGCGGCGCTACAAGACCCAGGCCGCGCGTTACCAGCTCAAACGGGCGATCATGGAGTTGGGGCCCGCCGGTTATCCCTTTGAAAACTATATCGGCGAGCTGTTTCGGGCCCAGGGCTACGATGTGCAGGTGGGGGTGGTGCTGCAAGGCCTCTGTGTGACCCACGAGGTCGATGTGGTGGCCGAAAAGGAAAACGAATTGGTGGTGGTCGAGTGCAAATACCGCAACGCGCCCGGCTTTAAATGTGATGTCAAAATCCCGCTCTATGTCAATTCCCGTTTTGATGACGTCGAAAAAGAGTGGCGCAAATACCTGCCCAACCAAAAAAAGAGCTTTCAGGGCTGGGTGGCCACCAATGCCCGCTTTTCGGGGGATGCGATTCAATACAGTGCCTGTGTCGGTCTCAAGCTCTTGGCTTGGGATTACCCCGAAAAGACCAGCCTGCGCAAATGGATCGACCAGAGTGGGCTCTACCCGCTTACCGCACTGACGGGGCTGAGCAAAGCTGAGAAACAGCATTTGCTTGAGAACCGCTTTGTCTTGGCCCGCGACCTGATCGACAAACCCAAAGCCCTGGAACTGCTGCATTTAGCCCCGCGCCGGGTGCACCAATTGCAGAACGAGGTCAGTCAGCTCTGTCTGTAAGGCAGACGGTCCAATTGGCGGTAATGGGCCAGCAGGGCAGCCAAATCTGGCTTGGCTGGCAAACCCAGGCTCTGCCCCATTTGGGCGCTGCGCCAGAGGGCCAGGGTCAAGGCCGCTTCTGCCAAAGGGATTTCGGGCAGGGGCATGTCGCTCTGGGCACGCAAAAAATGCACCAGCTTTAAGACGGCAAAGCCGTCCAACCAGCGAAAGAAACGCTGAAAAAAGACCTTTTCAGAGCTGCTATTGGCCTGGATTTCCACCAATTTGGCTGGCCCTGCCTCTTGGGCAAACCAGCGTTTTAAAGGCACCGGCAGTTGGCTCTCAAATTGGCTGAGCTTGGTCTCTGTCAAGGGGTAAATCCCCTGCAGGCCCTGCAACAAGTGCTGGATCTGGGCAAAACTCTGGGGGTGGTAGACCGGATAAGCGGGATTGGGCGCACTCAGCCACTCCCCCATCGCTTTGCCTGTGCCAAAAGGCACCCGCTCAGAGACGCGGGCTGCCGGGTAGACGCAGGTGCTGTTGATTTGCGAGAAGCCCCCCAAGGGCATGAGCTTGTGCAAAAAATAAAAGTCCTCCCCCGCTTTGCGGCGGTTCATGCCGCCTTGGGCCCGGTAGACCCCCGCGCGCACGGCCATGCTGGAACCAATCGTGTGAAAGGCGCAGGGCAATTGGGCATAGCGCAGGCCCTGCACGTAATAGCGCAAATACAGCTCGTAGCGCAGAATGCCTGCCGCTAATTCGGCGGATAAGTCTTCCTCCAGCGGATGGGCAAAGGCTATCGAACAGGCCGGTGTCTTGGGCGCATCTTTGTAAAAATGTCTTTCCAGGGCCACAAAGTAATTCTCTGCGACCTTGCAATCGGCATCGAGGCAGACAATCGGGGCTGTTTCTTTACCCAGGCTCAACAGGCGCTCAGTTGCCAGATCCATACCAATCCGGCGGGCCAGACCGACCCCTGCGTGTTTGGGTGGTAGATCAGTGGCGTTGAGCAGAATCACCTCAAACCAAGGACTGTCGGTCTTTTGCCAGGCCAAGATTTGTTCAGCGTCGTGCAGATGTTGGCTTTGTAGAGCGGGATCCGCATTGGCGGCGGCATTCAAGACCCAAATGACCTCCACAGCACAGCTTGGTGGCGTGGCCGCTAGCAAAGACTGCAAGGTGCTCAGCAGATCGGGTTCAGCATGGCAGGGAATGACCACCACCAGCCCGAGTTGGGGGTGGGGTGCCGGAAGCGGGCGAAGCAGCCATTCAGCTTTAAACACGCGGGTTCTCCCTGTTTTGAAGTATACTGATTCCAAGATTAACATAGGGCCCGAAGGATTGCGCCATGGTAGAAACTAGCAGCGAAAGACAAACCGAAAAACAAACCGAGAAAATTGACTTTGAACTCAAATGTGCCACCGATCCCGGCTGGGCCCAGGTGATTGCCGACAATTTTGAGCCTTTTTTGCAGGACCACGCCAATTGTGAGCGCAAAGCTTCGGCCCTGGCCATGAGCCTCTTGATGAAATACGCCGACCGCCCAGAGATCATTCCCCACATGATTCGTTTGGCCCAAGAGGAATTGGAGCATTTTCGCCAGGTCTATGCCCTGATGGAAACGCGTGGGATTCCGATTGGCAAAGAGATCAAAGATCCGTATGTGAACCAATTGCTCGATGCCTGCCGCACCAGCCCCGAAGAGCGTTTTCTCGATCGTATGTTGATCTCGTCGGTGATTGAAGCGCGGGGGGCCGAGCGGTTTAATTTGGTGGCAGAAGCCCTGTCAGAGCCAGAACTCAAGGCCTTTTACAAGCGCCTCTGGGCCAGTGAGTTGAAACACGGACATCTCTTTGTCAACTTGCTGCTGCACTATTTCCCCCGCCCGGTGATTGAAGCGCGCCTGGATGAATTATTGGCCTATGAAGCGGAGATTATTCCCCGCCTGGAGTGGCGCCCGTCTTTACATTAATTTTCTGGCA
>CAZRFI010000403.1:0-3568 GCA_964598905.1 uncultured Candidatus Sericytochromatia bacterium
CCCATTTGAATGCGGCCCGTGCCCGTTAAAAAGGCCAGGTAGGCGGTATCACGGTTGACACTCTGGCCATTGACCTGCCAGCCAGCATCGGGCAATTGGCGAAAGCGGCCCAAGGTGGCGAGGTTGGCGTCTTTGGAAGCGGTCCAGCCTTTGCTGACGACATAGCTGGCCAAATCTTTGGGTTTGACGTCTTTGCCTTCCACCACAATGCGCCAATCGCGTTTGAGATCATCGTAGGCGCCAAAGAGCGAGAGGTACTCGGGACCATTGTCGTTATTGCTGTTATACGCTTCGAGTTTTTTGCCATCGAGAAAGAGCAGAGGCAGGCGCAGTTCGGGTTTGGCCACGCCATGGTCTTTTTTGGCGCCTTGCAGGTCGTCAAAAAGCATCAATTCATCAAAGCTGTCAAAACTGTCGCGCACTTCGCGGCCCTGTACTTTAAAGGTCACGGTAATATCTTTGCCGTCTTTGAGCCGAGCCAGGGCTTCGTTGATGTCAATTTTGGGGCTGCTGAAAAAACCAGGTTTGCGGAAGCTGCCATATTGTTTTTCGATTGCTTCGAGGGTGGCACGGGCTTCGGCTTCAGTAAAACCTTTGCTGGCGGTGAGTTTGAGGGTGTCGGTTGCTGCTTTGGGGCTGGCAATGCGCTGGGAAGCCGCGACTTGCACGGGGCTGGCAAGGGGCTGGGTCAGGCTGACGGGACGGTTGGGGGTGACGGCTTGAATCATTAAGTTTCTCCAAAAATTAAAACGAATTTAATCTTATCTTAATTATAGGAGTGACCGTTAAAATCTTGTCAAAAACAGGACAAATTTTCTCTGAGTTCAGATTTTAAAGGAAAAATCGACCCCCTCTTGCTCAGGTGACTCGTCTGTTTTGGCTTCGTATTTGGGAAATAATTTACGATCACTGGCGGGGATCGCCATCGGTGTAAATTCAAAGCGCGCCCGCAATTCTCCGTCAGACAGTTCGGGTTTGGCATTGCCCCAGACCTGTTCCCGCTCGGGCACGACCACGGCATACCCTTCCCACTCACCAAAGGTATAATCATAAGGCCACTGGCAGGTCATGATCGCAATCCCAGGATCGGGGCTGAACACTTCGATCAGCTCACAGGGTCCATAGATGATAGCTGTGCGAATCGAGACAAAAAATACCTGCATGGGATTTGTTTCCTGTACTGCAAACTTTGAATTCGTCACAATCAGTATAAACATGAGGTCTACCAATGAAAAGCTTACTCAGTCTCTCATTTGTCGTTTCCACTTGCTCTTTTGCTTTGGCTTTGCCTGCTTTGGCTGAAAGCACCCTCTATGCCCAGAGCCACACCCGCAAAGTGGTGGCCTACAACAACCAGGCCATGGTCACCCGCTCATTGAGTTTATCAACTTTGGCTCCCGGTTCCCACCAGGTGGTGGTCAACGATCTGCCGGTGGACCTGATAGCCGACTCACTGACAGTCACAGGCCAGGGCACAGCCAAAGCCCTGATCCACCATGTCGAAGTGCGGCCGCTGGACAAACAGCCCGAAAACCCCGAACTTAAACGCCTCGAAGCCCTGCTCGAAAAAATCGCGGATCAAAAGCGCGAAATGCAAGACCAGCAGGCCCTCAACCGCGAACATCGCCAATTTTTAAGCACGGTCGGTTCAGTCTCGGACGAAAAAATCCGCAAACAATTGGCCTATTACCAGATCAAACTCAAAGACTGGGAAGACCTCAACCACTTTTTACTCAAACACCACCAGGAAATTCTCACCAGCGAGCGCCTGCTCGCCAAAAAAACGGCCCAATTGGAGAAACAAAAAGGCGAAGCTGAGGCCGAGATCCGCAAATTGCAAGCCAAGAACCAGCAACGCAAACAGTCGGGGGTGGTCTATCTCTCGGTCGAGTCCACAGGCAGTTTGGATCTCAATTTGACCTATCTTGTGCCGGGTGTGAGTTGGGGATCGGCCTATGAAGCCCGCCTCGACACCGAAAAACAAAAATTGCGCCTGAGCTATTTTGGGGATATCCGCCAACAGACCCAGGAAAATTGGAGCAATGCCGAACTGGCGCTCTCGACCTCCAATGCCTTGGCCTACCTGACACTGCCTGTGGTCAACCCCTGGCATTTGTCTTATGATCTGGGCCGTCCAGACAGCAAAGTCGCCCCTGCGGCTCCTCGCAACCGCCGCGCTTATAGCGAAATGGCAGACCAAGCCCCGCTCGGCAGTGCCGTCGCCCAAGAGCGTTCGGTCAATTTTGCCCAATCCGAGGTCGTTGACAAAGGCGTCTCGATTGTCTATAAAATTCCCCAGCCAGTAAGCATCGAAAGCTCGGGCCAGTCCCGCCGGGTCGCCATTGCCACCCGCTATTTTGAATACGAATCGGAGTACGACGTCTTTCCCAAATTTTCCAAAGAGGCCTTTCTTAAAATCCGCTTTAAAAATGTGGGAGGAATGCCCTATCTGGCCGGCCCGGTGCGCACGTATATCAACGAAGATTTTACCGGCAAATCGGGATTGCCGCTGCTCTTGCAAAACGAGCAGGGCATGATTCCCTTTGGTGTGGACAGCAATATCAAAGTGGGCCACAAACAGAGCAAAAACGAAGAGAGTCTCGAAGGGGTCTTGCGGGAGACCCGGCGCAAAAAACTGGCCTACCAAATGGAGGTCAGCAATTTTAGCAAAGACACCCAGACAGTGAATGTCTTTGACCAGATTCCGATCAGCAAAGACGAGCGCATTAAAGTCAAGCTGGTAGAGACCACACCCAAACCCTCCAAAATCGAAGAAAATGGCGTGATCAAATGGCAACTCAGCTTGGCACCCTGGGAGAAGAAAACCCTGGTGCTGGAATTTTGGGTCGATACCCCTGCCAATCTGCCGGAACTGCTCTGAACCCCTGTAAACAGCTGAATCTGTTATACTTAATCGACAGAAAATGACTCCCCCTTTGGGGGCATGATTGAGAGGCCCTCCCGTGTTGCGTTCTTTAGCTGCCAAGCGCTGGTTTTTTCTGGTGCTCTCGCTGATCATCTTTGCCCTGGATCAAGCGACCAAGTACCCGTTTCGCTCCTGGACTTTGTATCAGAGCAAACCTGTCTTGCCCTTTTTGTCGTTTACCTATGTCCAGAATACAGGGAGTTTATTTGGGCTGTTTCAGGGCAATGCTTTTGTCTTGGGCCTGGTGTCGCTCAGTGTGGCCCTCGGCATTTGCTGGTATGTCTGGCATTTACCCAAAAACTCAGGTCTTTTGCCTTATCTCACTTTGGGTTTTTTGCTCGGTGGGGCCTTGGGCAATATGTTGGATCGGCTCGTTTTTGGCTTTGTTGTCGATTTCTTTGATCTCCAATGGCAGGGACGCAATATTTGGCCCGTCTTTAACGTGGCAGATATTGCTGTCGATGTGGCCATCGGCTTCTTTGTTTTGATGGCCTTTCTCGAACCCAAAGACACTGAAAAAACGGAAGCTGAGAAAACAGACGAAGTAAAGACACTTCAACCATTGTCAGACAGTCCTCCTGAGCCTTTAGTACCGCTTCCCAGTGATTCATCCGATCAAGAGAATGCTTTGCAGGGCCCAGA
>CAZRFI010000404.1:0-906 GCA_964598905.1 uncultured Candidatus Sericytochromatia bacterium
CCAAACAGGCTTTGAATTGGGCGAAGCCTGGAAAAGTCAGGCAGAACTGTACAGGGTGCCTTTCTTTGAAAAGAACCCAGTGCACATGAACCCAGTGCACATGAACCCTGTACTCAAGACCTCGCAACGCTGATTGTCGCAGGTGCAAGCCCTGGTATTTTTAAAGCCTGTGTTTTAAGGCCCGTTAATTATTCCCGAAGCCAATGCAACAGCCGGTTATTGGCAGGCATGGCATAGTTTTGCTGCAAATTCAGTCCATGACTGAGCGCCAGGGCCAATACAGCCTCCAAGTCTTTGATTCCGCCCCCTGGAAAGGTGCTTTTGGCCCAGGCATCCAGATTGGCATTGCCTTCACTTGTATATTGCCCCGCCTGATTAAAAGGCCCATAGACTGCCAACTGGCCCTGCACAGGCAAAAGCTGTGCCACCCCTGCAAAAAAATCCGCAACCATTTTTTCGCTCATAATATGCAGGGTATTGGCCGAGAAGATGAAGTCAACACGCAGCGCAGGCCAGTCGGGCATGCTCACGTCGAGCAACACAGGGCCGAGAAGATTTGGCAAAGCAGCTTCGGCGAACGCTTCGCAAAGTGCTGGGTGATGCACAGCCTGATCACTGGCATGCCAAAGGAGCTGCGGCAACTCCCGCGCAAAATGCACGGCGTGCTGACCCGTGCCGCTGCCAATTTCAAGTACGGCTTGGCTCTTTTGCAGCAGCGGCTGCAATACGGCGAGTATCGGTCCTTTGTTGCGCTCGCAGGCTTCAGAATAGGCTTTCATAGACTTGAGTATACCTTAAAACAAAGTATTGACGGCGTTTGCGTCTCAAACATATTTTTGACTTAGCGCTGAAAGTGTGTGCATACTCAAAGTTGAATTTGACACTTTCGGCGAATCGCCTGCAAAC
>CAZRFI010000404.1:916-3508 GCA_964598905.1 uncultured Candidatus Sericytochromatia bacterium
GGTCTGAGGAAAGTCGTGAACATGGTTCGCATGCGTATGGAAATCGAAGAAAGAACATAGACGCTTATGGAAAAACAATCACAGAAAGACGAAGTGGTGGCAGCAATCAGACGGTTTGCCCAGGCAGTCAAGGCCGGTCGCAATGGGGAAGCAGAGATATCACCACTGGTCGAAGCCACGTCGCGCCTCTCGCTCTCGCAAATGGAGTCTTGGGAAAGGTGCTTGCGCAGGGAACGCCACAACATTCAGCATCAGCCAACTTACTTGACGTGGTTAGATCTGTGCAGCGGCGACGGTTATATTCGCGAAAAAACCTTAAAAGCCTTATCTGGCGCAGCTCCCAATCGATTTTTCTTGGCACTGGCTTTGCGTCGCCTGAATGATTGGGTTCCGCAGGTGCGCGCAGCAGCTCGGAAACAACTCCCACTGATTGCCAACGCATCTGATCCCGAACAGGTGGTGGATGTCTTATGTGCAACCTTCCCCCATTGGGATTCTTGGGGGCGAATGGAAGAAGCCGACAAACAGGTAATTTTAGAGCTTATTTCTCCAGAAAAAGTATTGATTGCACTTAAATTGCGGCTTATATCATCTAAGTCCGGCCCAATGACAACTATCTTGATACAAGCATGTCGAACACCCTTGCTGGATCCCTATTTGGCGGAGATTGCCCACCGCGCCATTCAACCTGCTCTGCGCGCAAAAGTGTACCGATTGCAACTGTCAAGAAAGAACGTGTGGTTTGAAGGGAAAACATGGGAATGGACAAATCTACGCGATTGTAAGGGCCGCTTTAAACCGATCCATTTTGAACGGGCCCTCTCTGTTGAAAGTCCCTTTTTAGAGACTTTAAAGCTGGCGGCCACCGATCCTTCTCCCATGGTTCGGCGCGTGGCGGGAGAAATGCTGATCCGAGAGTTAAACACCATCAGCGCAGAGACAGGCGCAGAGGCACGCAATTTGGCAGAATTGCTTGCTTCGGACACTTCTGTTTCCGTCGCAGAGCAGGGCAAATTTGTCTTAAAACGCTTGTTTCAGAGCTAAGGTACTGAAAGTTTCGTTTAATAAATTGGCTGCGAAGACCAAAAGCAACGATCCCTTGGGCCGCGCGCGCTGGCGATTGGCGAAAAATTATGCCACACTGCCGCTATTCATCCAGCATGTAGTGAGGGCTATTGAAATGCAAAAACGTTTTTGTCTAAGTCTTTTGAGTCTGTTTTTGGTATGGGTTGTCATACGACCCGCCCAGGCTATCGATTACCATCAGGTCAGCGGCACCAATCCCCCCTTAGAAATCTGGAATAACTACAAAGATCTGCATTTCCCTGCCAGCGAATTTACGGCGGAGGGTACGATGTCGGTGATTCAGCCCAATAACCGCTTTGGCGCAACCTTCAGCGATGACGGCAAATCCGTCTTTGTTCAGACCTGGACAATTGCACCCGCTGGAGGAGAAGCGGGTGTGATGGCACATATCAGCAAATTTGAGACCGCAACAGGCAAAAAAATCCGTGATATCCCAATTGAGAAGCGTTTGCCCCAAAATGCTCTGAATGCTGCATTTGCAGCCCAAAAACTCAAACCGATCCAAAGTGATGCCATGGTCAGTGCAGGCAATCTGCTGGTCGCCATGGTCTTGGGGGGGTATCAGCCCAAACGCTGGATTCCGGTGGTTTTTGACGCAACCACGGGCAAACCGATTAAATTCCTGCCCAAAATCACCGAGGTTGACAAGGCCTTTGTCGCAGAGTTTCAAATCACTCCCGATGGCAAAAATTTGATGTTTCACTGCAATGCCGAAGGGCGCTGCAAGCAGGATCTCTACGTCTTTGACATTCCGACTGGCAAATTGCGCTGGTCGAATAAATACGACTCATTTTTACAGCCCGAAGGCCTGACAATTGCGCCCTTTTGTGAGTTTTTTCCCCTGCCCAAAAATCAGCTGGCCGGCTTTGCCGAAAAAAAGCGCGATGCGGATCATGCCGACGGGCGTGTTTTCGTGTTGGATCTACTCTCTGGCAAGCTCAGCGCAGTTTTGGGTGAAGGTCTGGAATTTGCCGCCAACTTCCAACGCACCAGTCTGATTACCCCAGATGGGGCTTTGGCTGTTTTTCCCGCCCGTGAAATCGGCGATGAAAGCAATGCCAGCCGCTGCGCTGGTGGGGGCCCCTGCCATCGTCTGCATAAGTTTCCCGAGATGGATTGGATGGTCAAGTTTCTGCTGCACACCGATGGCCACCGTCCCGTGATTGAGTATTTTGAGACCCCCACATTGGAATATGCCATTAACCCAGCTGATCCCCGGCTCTTGGTGGTTGGCAGCAATTCTTATGCCAATCCCAGGGTCGATTATTTCATGTTGCTCGACACCCTCAGCAGCGGAGATATTCTTGGCTGGTACAAACTGCCGACAAAAGGTGATCAATGGCTGATCAGCGCCATTGCTGCCGAGGGCGGTTTTTGGATCCTCGGCGAGCAGCCAAAAGGGAATGGTCTGCGTCTGGTCAGAATTCCGCCCGCACCATGAAACCAACACCATGAGTGAGCCAAATTTAATCCCCGTCTCTTTTGACTATGCGCAGGCATTTGCTG
>CAZRFI010000405.1:0-3507 GCA_964598905.1 uncultured Candidatus Sericytochromatia bacterium
TGACGGGCCAGGAGTGAGGGGGCAAAGATGATTTTTTTCTGATGGGTCTGATCATCGGAGATCACGGCACTGCGACCGACTTCACTGCCGGTACCTGCCGTGGTAGGCAAAGCCACCCAATAGGGAATCGGCTGGTCGATGGTCAAAGCGCCCGGCCGATCTTCGTAGGCGAAGAGATCTTCCGGATTGTGAATACAGACGCCAATTGCCTTGGCCACATCGAGGGCCGCACCCCCACCGATGCCAATCATGGAATCAGCAGCGGCAGCACGAAAGGCATCAGCTCCCGCTAAGACTTGAGACTTAACTGGATTGCCCCAAATACCGTCAAAGACAGTGGGCTTCAGCCCCTGCTCTTGGAGCAGTGACACAAATTCAGCAAAAAAGGCCTGTTGGGCCACCCCTTTATCGGTCACGAGCAAGGGGCGTGAAAAGCCCTGAGCAAGTAGATGCGGCCCCACCTCCTTGCGACTTCCAGCGCCAAAGCGAATCGGTGTGGGAAAATTAAAACCATAAATTGACATAAGGGGTTCCTTTCAGCAAGTCCTGAATAAAGGCATTTAAGCACTCTTCGGGCTGCTTGTCATCCCTACCGATACAATTTTTAGTGGGAGGCCGAAACGCTTCTAGATAATCTCAAAATAGCGCTTCATTTCCCAATCAGTAACGGTATTGTGAAACTGCTTGCACTCCCAAAAACGGGTGGTGGTAAAGTGTTTGACAAAGCGTTCACCCAAAATTTCCTGCGCTAACTCGGATTGGGCCATGCGTTCACTGGACTCACCCAGATTGCGCGGTAACAAAGGCACCTCCGTGGCGGCATAGGCATTGCCTTGAATCGCTGGAGTGGTCAGTTCAAGCTGTTTTTCAATCCCGTAGAGGCCACTGGCAATCGAAGCTGCCATCGCCAAATAGGGATTGACGTCTGCGCCGGGGATGCGCACCTCAATCCGGGTCGATTTGGAGCTGCCGGGAATGACGCGCAAAGCGGTGGTGCGGTTATCGACCCCCCAGGTCGGACGGGTCGGCGCCCAATAGCCCTCAACCAGCCGTTTATAACTGTTGATCGTGGGGGCGTACATCGGCAGCACCTCGGGCAAGCACAACAATTGACCCGCCAGATACTGTTTAAACAAAGGGCTCATGCGCTGCGGATCGTTGGCATCATAAAAACGGTTGCCTTTTTCGTCCCAAAGGCTCTGATGAATATGTCCGCTGCAGCCGGGCAGGCTCATGCTCGGTTTGGCCATAAAACTCGGCATAATTCCAAAACGCAGCCCAATTTCTTTGGCTGCGCTTTTAAACAAAATCGCCCGGTCGGCGGATTCAAGCGCATCATCTACAGTGATGGCAGCTTCAAGGACACCCGGCCCGGTTTCGGTGTGCAAGCCTTCGAGGGGAATGCCAAAAGCCAGACATTCGTCCATCAGAGCGGAAAAATATTCCTGGTTCAAACTCGTGCGCAGAATCGAGTAGCCGAACATACCTGGGCTCAAGGGCTCGGGATCGCGGTAATTCTTGGCCGCCATACTGTGGGGCGTTTCCTGAAAATTGAACCATTCAAACTCCATGCCGACTTTAACAGCAAAGCCCATTGCCTCGGCTTTGGCGAGCACTTTTTTGAGCAATTGGCGTGGACAGATCTCCAGGGGTGAACCATCTTTGTCTAAAAATTCAGCCAGAAAAAAGGCGATGTGATTGTCCCAGGGCACACGGCGATAGGTTTTGAGATCGATCCGAGCCGGGGTATCGGGAAAACCCGTGTGCAAACCCGTGTAGTCGATATGATCGTAACAGGCATCAGCAGAATCCCAGCCCAGCACCACAGTACAAAAGCCAAAGCTGTCTTCGGCTGCTGAGAGAAATTTGGCTTTGTGCATGTATTTGCCACGCAAAATACCGTCCAGGTCGGAGAGGGCTACCTTGACCTTTTGACGGGGGTCTTGAAGAATTTCGTTGAGAATATCCTGAGACATGGAAAACTCCTTTATCAACTTCTAGATTTAATCGGAAAGCGCAGGCAATTCACCCGTCTGATGCAGGTGTTCGAAATCGTCCACAGTGTAGATCTCCTCTTCGGCTTCTACCCCTTTGCGTACGAGCAAGAAATAGAGACTGCCCAGGGCAAATAGCCCCAGAAAAATAAAATAGAGCAGTGCATTGAACCAGGCCATGGCCACCAGCGCCACCCCCGCCAAGGCCAGCGCCAAAGCCGGAAAAAAGGGATAAAATGGCGCAATAAACGGCCGGTGCATCTCAGGATCATCGCTGCGCAGGACAAAGAGAGAAATCATCGAGACGATATACAGAACCAACCCGCCCATGGCAGAAATAGTAATAATCTGGTCGGTAAAACCGGTCAAACACGCTGCCATGCCCAAAACACCGGGTAGAATCAAGGCCCAATGCGGGACTTGAGTACGGGGATGGATCTTGGCTATCAAATGCGGCAAATAATGGGCCCGCGCCAAGGCAAAGGCCTGGCGGGAATAGCCAATAATAATCCCGTTAAAACTGGCAATTAAACCAAAGACGCCCAGCACAGCAATCGCCTTGATCAGCCAATGGCCTGCGGGCAATACCCGTGCAGCCGCATCAGGCAGGGGGTATTGAACCTGGGCCAGGGTGGCCAAAGGCGTCACGCCCAAGGTACAGATCGTCAGGGTCAGAGTCAAAAAAACGAGGGTGCCAATTCCGGCAATATAACCCAATGGCACGTCTTTGCGGGGATTAGCAGTCTCTTCTGCCGACATCGCTACGCCTTCGATACAGAGATAAAACCAAATCGCAAAGGGCAAGGCTGAGAAAACACCGCCCCAGCCCTGGGCAAAAACCGGCGGAGCCAGCACCTGTTTTAAGTTTAAATGAGGAAGAGTGATCGCAAAGAAAACCAAAAGCACAGCAATGGCCACCAAGGTGACGACCAATTCCAGCATCACAGCCTCTTTGATCCCGCGCAAATTAATACCGATAAACAGAGCAAACGCCAAGAGCGCAATCCAGACCCGAGGCTCAAACATCAGCAGCTTGGGCAAAGCCATGCCAAAAGTCTGGGCTATAAACTCAATATAGGCGCCAATGCCCAAAGCAATTGCGGGCGGGGCAAAAACAAATTCAATCAACGTGGCAAAGCCAGCAATAAAACCGGCAAAGGGCCCCATGGCACGGCGTGCATAGGCATAAGGGCCACCCGAGTTGGGAATCGCCGTGGTCAATTCGGTATAACTAAAGACAAAGGTGATATACAAAACAGTGACCAGGCCAATGGCAATCAAAAAACCAACGGGGTCTGAATTTTTGAGCCCAAAATTCCAGCCAAAGAAATCGCCAGAAATAACCATGCCCACAGCAATTGCCCACAGGTGGATCGGTTTAAGAACGGGCTTGAGGGCAAATTCCTCAAGGGGATGGGTTGAACCTGTTTTGCTTGGATGACTAGAATGGGTTTCCACGAATCGCCCCCGGATCGCTTTTTCAAACGCTTTTTAAAAGGGTAGCTCAGTTTGG
>CAZRFI010000406.1:0-3497 GCA_964598905.1 uncultured Candidatus Sericytochromatia bacterium
ACAGGGATCCCCCAGTAGTTTAAACACAAACAGCCCCTGTGCCTCAATGGCTCAGGGGCTTGTGAAAGTTAAATCTATCGAAACGAATCAGGCTAATTCCTGACAGGCAAGCTGTTCAACAAACTGTGAAAGCGCTGCAATTGGCCTTCATCGAGGGCGGTTGGGTCAATTTTTTCCAACTGAAGGCGCACATCCCCCGTGTGTTTGAGGGTCGACTTGGCTTCTGCCAGCTCCAGGCGGGTCTTGTCGGGAACCGGTTGGACGGCTTTTTCCAAATCTCCGATCTGTTTGATTAATTGCTCAGATTTGAGCTGGGCTTTGAGTTCTGCCAGTTTTTGTGTTTGGGTTTGGCTGAGTCCTTCGCGCGGCAGGGCGTCAATCTGCTCTTGGACCTTGCCATAGTTCAAACAGCCCAGATAGGTCTGGATCAGCTGCAAACGGGTATCTACAGGCACGGGTTGGGCTTTGGCCTCCAAGTCCTTGACCTGATCGCGCAGTTTGAGCAGTTGGTCGCCCGTGCTGGTGAGTACCAGTTTCACGGCCCCGGCCCGCAAATGTTCGGGTGCGCCGTTATACGCTTCCATCATCAATTCATTCAGTTTGACAAAATGCTGCTGGAAGTTTTGCAGGGTTTCTTCGCTTTCGAGGCCTGGATTAAAGCGGAATTTGGAGCCGCCAATCAGCGAAATATTGGAATGGGGAAAGCCAAAACTGGCCCGATTTGACAATGGGAAATCTTCGGGTTTTTCTCGGTTGCGCCGGATCAAATTGGCCTGCAATTGGGCCAAAAAGTCGTTGGCACCAGGGCTGTCCACTTCGTAAAGCGGGCAACTTAAATCGAGAAAGACGACCGAAGGATCGGTGTTTGGGGCTATCTTGAGCAGAGCGTTGGGGTGAGACATATCATCGCTGCTGGCGTGGTACATGGCCTTGGGAAAGGCCAGGGGCGAGCCAGAGTCGGGATTGGCCAGATTACTTGCCGCTTTCATAATCCCAGCCCGGTAATCATTCAGTTCTTTCTGAGCGTATTTCTCAAAATGGCTGAAGCCCTGAATATTGATTTGTGAGAGCTTGTCTTCGCGACCTTCAGACGATTCCATTTTGCTGTTAAAGGCATTAAAGTCTTTGCCATTGTTGATCACCGACATGATTCCACCGTTGTAATTGTCCATGCCCAACATGTCAAATTTCTGAGCACTGCGGTAGAAGACAATATTGAGCTTGCCGTCTTTGATCCGCTGCTCATTGTGTTTGAGAAAGTCTTTAAACTCCTGACCATTGGTCTGGGCAATGGTATTGTCGATGGCCACTGTAAACTTATCCGAGACCATGTCTTTGGCAAAGAGTTTGTCCACCTGCTCCGTGAGGTTTTCCATATGGTAATTGGTTTTGCTATAAGAGATATTGTGGTGAAACTCGCAGAGATACAAATCGAGCTTTTGCCCCCCGAGTTTCTCTTGCATGGTCTGGGCTGTCTCATTGACCTTGTCGCCATCGAGGCTGAAAAGGCTGTGTTCGCGGTTGCCCAAGGTGCTGTGCTCTTTGTCTCCCGTAATCACAAACGCGGATTCGTAATAGGTGTCATTTTGCACGGCAATATTGAGTTGGCCCGATCCTTTGAGGCTCTCCACCCCCGTAAAAACAGTGGCCAAGCCACGCATGCCCGAATTCTTGAGAAAGAAATTGGGCTGAATGGAGGGGTCAAAATCTTTGGGCATGAGATCGGTGTTTTTGCGCATCATGGCATTAAAATCTTCAATTGAGTGGGGCTGGGCAATGGCCAGCAAGGTGCCAATTTCTTCGTGGATCAACTGGATTTGATCCAAGACCTTGTTGAAATTGTCTTTGTTGGCGTTGATCTGCTCCATCGATGCCAGAATTCGGTTGGCTGAGATCTGGTAGAGATCTCCCAAACCTTTGGCTTCAAAGGTTCTTTGCAGATCGCTTTCTTGCAATCCCTTGAGCAAACTGACTGTGGCATTTGGCAAAATCTGCAAATAAGGTGCGGGTTCGTTTTTGAGGTTTTCAAAGGCCTTAAAGGTATCGTGATTGAGCAATTGTCCCCAATCCCCGATTTTTTCGAGCTTTCCGGTTTGGTTGCTGGGGAATTGCACGTCTCCTTTGGGCAGTTCCAGCGTGCCCATAATGCTGTCCAAATCGCTGAGTTCGATCCAGTTTTCCAGCATTTGCTGGGGCCCAACGGTAAAGCCGCTGTGGTAGACCAGATTTTTAAACTCGGTGCTGGCACCGGGGCTCAGTTTGCGCTCGACAGGCTTGAGTGAGCTGAAGTCTGTATCCAAAGGTGCGGTGTACAAAATGGACTGATTGCCCATTTTGAGTGTGCCACCCAAGACCACACGCTCTTCGAGATCGGTTTTGAGCTTGGCAAATTCAGGACTCTGTCGGACAGTGGTGAGCAGGTCTTTTTCGGGGCGGGTATCTTCGGGGTGGGCTTGTTTGTAGCGGTCCAGAGCCACCTCCTCTGCGGTAGAGCTGATCACGTCTGAGACAAATTGACGGGAAGTTTGGATATAGTCTTTGACAAAGGCCTCATCCTGACTGCCGCCTTTGAAATTTTTGGCTAAAATGGGCGAGATATCCACAAAGAAAGAGCTTTTGTCATCTCCTGTGAGGGCCTGGGTGACTAGGCTTTTGAGCAATTTGCCCTGGTCTTCGGGTGTGAGTTCGGGATCAAAGGCGTCCACTACCTGGTGGTGGCCTGTATTGCGCAAATCGCGTTTGACCACTTCGAGCACCCGGTTATCTGTGACCACTTGAATGTTTTCGGAATGGACCCCCAGATGTTTGGCCAGGGTATCGCGATAAGATTTGACCAGGGGGTTGCCATTGGCCCGGTGGTAATCTGTCAGGGGCTTTTGCAAAGGGGTGGTTTGCACCCCCAGATCTTTGGGGTTGGGGATACTGGCGAAGCGGGTGAGATAACTCAGGGCCCGCAAAGTCAACTGATCGCGGGTGCTTTTGTCGTCTTTGGGAACCTTAGACAAGGCGTGACGGATCATCGACAAATTAATCGCCCACTCGCGGTTTTGAGGCTGGGTACCAGGGGTTTGTATCCCACTGAAAAACTCACTGACCTTGCCAGGGGTGGAGGAGGGCCCGATTAATTCTCCCAGCACCTGTTTCAGAATGGGGTCTGACTGGAACTCTGGCAGGGGTTTGGATTCACCCAAGCGGGTAATCCCCAACTCCCCGCCCCGCATGCCCACTTCGGCAAAAAACTGGCTGAGTGTCTTGGGTACTTTGGGATTGAGCTGTGCCACTGCTTGGCTGTAATACTCAATATTGGCCCCTACCAATTTGGAGATATTGCGCAGGTCAGCGCCAGTCAGGGGCCGATCCAGGCTCAATAATTCTTTGTATTGTTTATTGGTTTCCTCCCGGTTGGCTTTGTCTTCTGCAATGTCTTGCAGAATATAGTTCATAAAGAAACCTTCCATGCGATCTTCGAGTTTGACCAGCTTGAGGTCTTGCAAGAG
>CAZRFI010000407.1:0-1758 GCA_964598905.1 uncultured Candidatus Sericytochromatia bacterium
GCCACGCCAATATTGATGCCCATCATGCTGGGGGAGACATTATAGGCGAATTCACGGGCCCATTTGCCATTTTGAGTGAAAATCGAAGTGGTATTGGCCAATTCGTGTTTTTCGATTATCGCCACTGCTTCGTCGAGATTGTCGGCTTTGATCAGGCAAAGTACGGGCCCAAAGACCTCTTCACGGCCAATCGTCATTTCGGGTGTGACTTTGTCGAAGACAGTGGGCCCAAGGAAATAGCCTTTGCTGTTTTCGTAACCCACGCGGCCATCAAGCAGCAGTTCTGCCCCTTCAGCCACGCCTTTTTCGATATAACCAATCACGCGTTCTTTGTGGGCTTTGGAGATCACAGGCCCCATTAACACATCGGGCTCAAGGCCATTGCCAACTTTGATTTCTTTGGCTTTTTGCACGAGGCGATCTTTGAATATTTCATAGGCCTGTCCCACCAGAATCAAGGTGGCACCAGCCAAGCAGCGTTCACCCGCGCAGCCGAAACAGGAATCGGAGAGGACCTGGGTGGTCATTTCGGGCTCGGCATCGGGCATCACGACCAAGAAATTTTTGGCTCCGCCCAGCGCCTGTACACGTTTGTGGTGGCGGGTACCCGTTTCGTAGACATGTTTGGCAACCGGGGTTGAACCGACAAAGGACACGCCGACAATATCAGGGTGTTCACACAGGCCATTGACCATTTCTTTGGCACCGTGCACCATTTGAATCACCCCTTTGGGCAGGCCCACTTGGTGCCAGAGTTCAAACATGCGCTGCTGGGTCAGGGGTACCTGCTCTGAGGGTTTGAGTACAAAGGTGTTGCCCGTAGCGATGGCATAAGGCATAAACCAGAGTGGCACCATGGCAGGGAAATTAAACGGGGTGATTGCACCAAACACGCCCAAAGCACGGCGATTGGAGACACAGTCAATGCCCCGGCCCACGTCTTCGAGCGACTCTCCTTGCATCAAGCTGGGAATTCCGCAGGCCACGTCGAGGTTGTCGATGCCCCTGCGCACATCGCCTTGGGCCTCGGCAAAGGTTTTGCCATGTTCCTGGGTTACCAGGGTGGCAATTTCGTCGAGATGTTCTTCCATCAGGTTTTTGAATCTGAAGATGTATTTGGCCCGCTCTGCAGCGGGGGTTCTGCGCCAGCTTGGAAAAGCCGCTTTGGCAGAGGCCACAGCCTGATCCAGATCGGCCCGATTGCTCAGGGGCACCTGGGCCAAAACTTCTTCTGTGGCAGGGTTGATCACGTCCAGCACTTCGCTGGAAGAAGAGGAGACAAATTCTCCATCTACATAATTTTGTAAAACGCGCATAAATAGACCTCTTTGGGCTAAGGTTCAACAGACAGGCTGTTGACTCGGGGGAATTATTTCAAATGGGTAAGGGTTGCGATGCCCGAATGCCTTTATTTTAGCAAGCTTAGGTATAAAAGTAAATATCAGGTAATCGAAAGATTAAGTTTGAAATAAATTTTCTTGTAAGGGGTCATTTCACTGGTCATATTCGGGGCTTTATTTGCGATAAATGATCATCTAACTTTTGGGAGTTTTTATTCACCATGTCAAACATCACCCTTGTCAATTCCACCCCCTTGCAAACCCTTCCGGCCCCAACACCGGCTAAAAAAGCCGAATCTCCTGCCTCCGAGGGCAAGGCAAAAGTGGATCCCAAAACCCTGCCCCTGGCTGAGGCTGACAAACTTTCTCTCAAAAGCAAAGGTGAGGTCAGCCCGATTATCACCATTTCTGGTGGCGC
>CAZRFI010000407.1:1858-3482 GCA_964598905.1 uncultured Candidatus Sericytochromatia bacterium
TCAGTTTGGCGGTTTTGCCCTTTGAAAATTTGACCCGCCAACCTGCTGATGAGTGGATGGGGCTGAGTTTTGCCGAAAGCCTGACGGGATCATTGGCCAAATTGCCAGCTTTACAGGTGATCGAACGCAGCCAATTGAAACGGGTCTTAACTGAGCAAAATTTTTCTCAATCGGCTTTGGTGGACAGCACCCAGGCCCCCTCTTTGGGAAAATTGGTGGGTGCCAAACGGATGGTTGTGGGGCATTTCCAAAAAGTGGGGGATCAGTTGCGCATTCAGGCCCGTGTGATTCATGTCGAAACGGGAGAAGTCTTGCCCGACTCGGTGGTGCAGGTCGAGGGCCAAGCGCAGGCCTATTTTGCTTTGTTGGATCAACTTTCGGAACAATTGACCCGGAAATTTCAACCTCTGACTCAGCAAATGCCTGTTTCCAACCCACCTTTGGCCACATCCCAAGAAGCTCAATCACTTTACTTTCGGGGGTTGTACTTGCTCGAAAATGGGAATCAATTTCAGCAGGCTGAGGCAGAAGCGCTTTTTCAAAAAGCCTTGGGACTCAATCCCCAAGATGCGCTGGTTCAATCCGGTCTGGCCCAACTCTATTTGAACAAAGCCAGAAACGGTGACGGGGAACCCGCTTTGGCTAAATCGATTCATTGGGTAGACAGCGCATTGACTTTAAACCCCCGATTGCAACAAGCGTGGCAAATCAAACTTGAAATTGCCGAATACCGCCGGGACCCAGTTGCGGGGGAAATGATTCTCCAAGCGGCTTTAAAAGTGCTACCAGGCAACACAGAATTGATCCTGTCTTATTTACAATTTTTGGATCATCAAAATCTGTTTTCAGATTGGATGACCAGTTCAGAACTCAAAGAACAGTATCAGCGTTTGGGAGCTAATATGCAGGACCCACAAATCCTCCTCAATTTGGGCGTCCATTTACTCAATGAGAACCATGGTCAACGCAAACCCGATTATTCAGAAGCACTTGCTGTTTTGAACCGTGCCCAGGTAGGTCTGCCTGATAACCCCACCATTCCCCTGTATTTGGGAGACATTTATCTGGAGTTAAATGAACCAGAAAAAGCCGAAAAAGAAATCGAAAAGGCTCTGGCTTTGGATCCTCACAGCCAATGGATCCACATTATGGCCCATTCCAATCTGAACAATTTGGCTTATCATTACATATTTAACGGGGCCTCCGAAAAGGCCGTGATATTTTATGATAAAGCCCTTAAAATCGCCCAAGAACTGACTCAAATGGCCCCCAAAAACGTCTTTTATTTAATCAAAGTTGCCGAGGACTTCGATCGGTTGGGCCGATCAGATGCTGCTTTGCAAAGTTTGGAACAGGCCCGCAAACTCGACCCCAACCACCCCAATCTCTATACCTTCGAAATTAAATTGCATAAAAAAGCCAAAAACTGGGAAGCGGCTTTAAAATCGATTGCCAATGGGATGGCGGTTTGTCTGGCCTCTCCCCAACAATTTTCAGCTATTTTGCCGCAATTGTATTATGAAAAAGCCTCTGTTTTACGCAAACAGGGTAAAACGACTGAGGCACTTCTGCTTTTTCAAGAAGTGCGCCAAAATTATGCAGGCTTTCGCAATGCAGCTTTGCA
>CAZRFI010000408.1:0-3478 GCA_964598905.1 uncultured Candidatus Sericytochromatia bacterium
TGTTTGTTTGTTTGTTTGTTTGTTTGTTTGTTTGTTTGTTTGTTTGTTTGTTTGTTTGTGGCCCATCATTTTTTCCTTTTATTTATGCTCAATGGCATAAACATTTTGTTAATGGGTTTATTGTATATGATTGCGAAAATGTAAGCAAATTAAATTTTAGTAAATTATTTTATGTTAATCTACATATAATTTGTGAAGGGTTTTTAAAGAAATATAAAGTTTGTGAAGATTGTGAAGGCTGTTGGCTACGCTGTTATATGGGTTTGTTGGCCTGAATTTGACGGGTTTCAACTGGGGAGGCTTGAATGTGGCTGGCTTGCTCGGCACAGCCACCGGGCCATTGTTTTTTCATGCGCTCAATCAACGCGGCCAGGCTGGTCTGCGCCAATTGCTGTTGCAGGGCGCGCTCGGCTTCTCCCAAGACGGCTTCAAGTGTCGCTTGAATGCTGGCGCCGACAGTATGACAATGGGCCTCTTGCGAGAGATTGCCAAGGGCAAAGAGGTCTTGTTCTGCCGGGGGTTCAATTGCCGTGTAAATATCCAAGAGGCTGATTTTATCTGGGCAACGGGTGAGCTGGGCGCCGCCGCCTGCGCCAAGCTGGGTGCGCACCAATTCAGCTTTTCGCAATGCGCCAATCAAGCGGCGAATCACCACCGGGTGGGTGCCGATTTTTTGGGCAATTGACTCGGAATTGGTGGCCGATTGGTGTTCGTGGCTAAAGGCCAGATAGAGCATGACATGCGTGGCCATGGCAAAGCGGGTGTTCATGAAAAGCCTCCGTCTCTAACTTAATCCAGTCGACAAAGCCCTGTCAATCAGGCCTTCTCAGACTTGGGCCAAAATTAGCGCGAAAAAACGACCTTTTGGGCCAAGGCGGATCTGAAAAACAGGATTTAGGTGTTATAATTAAATTAATTTTAGTTCAATTTGAGGTTATTCCTTGCATGCCTTTGCTCTCTAAAGTGGCTTTTCGTTCCTTTGGTCTGGGTCTCGCGGCATTTTTGACGTTGAGTGCCTGTAGTCTGCCCCAAACCATTCAATCGGTCTCTCCTGCGCGCTTAAACAGTGCTGCTGCCAATAGCGGACGGGCCCAGGTTGTGCGTTTGCACTGGCGCAATCCGGCTGAATTGGCTGAACTCGCTGGCAGTGGCATGGACCTCTTTGGCATCGACCACCAACAGCAAACTGCCCAAGCTCGGATTACCCCAAACCAAGTGGTTGAGCTGACCCAACGCAAAATTCGCTTTGATGCCAGCCAAGTAAGAGGCATGGAAGACGCGCGGCAGCCCTTGCCTGCGGGGTTCCGTACCTACGCCCAATTGCGGCAACAATTACAGGAATTGGCTGCCAAATACCCCCAATTGGTCTTGCTGGAAGATGGCGGAGACACCTGGGAAAAGACCCAGGGCAAAGCCGATCACGATATTTGGGTCGTGACCCTGACCAATCGCCAAAACCGCGCTCCCAAACCTGTGACGATGTTTACAGGCGGCGTCCATGCCCGCGAATTGGCGCCCGTGGAATTGCTGATGCGGTTGATGAATTTGCTTACCAGTGAATATGGCAAAGACGAACGCATTACCCAATTGCTGAATACCCACGAAGTGGTGATCGCGCCCATGGTCAATGTTGATGGCCGGGTGCAGGTCGAAAAAGGCAATAGCTGGCAGCGCAAAAATACCCACGGCACCGGCGTCGACCTCAATCGCAATTTTGATAATCACTGGAATTACCAGGGTTTGACTGTGCCCGACAGCTGGAAGCGCGGACTCTCAGATCCCAATGGCGAAATTTACAGCGGTACAGCGCCCGCCTCTGAGCCCGAGACCCAGGTTGTTCAGGCTCTGATGCAACGCAAAAAACCCGCCATTTTCGCGGATATTCATGCCTATGGTGAGTTGATGCTCTGGCCCTTTGGCTACAGCGAAAAAGATGTGCCCCACACCCCCGTGTTTAAACAGCTCTACCAAGAGACAGTCAAATCCCTGGGTTTTAAAGGTGGCACCAGCACCCAAATTCTCTACCCCACCACCGCCACCTCCCGCGATTATGCCTATGGCAAACATGGGGCGCTTTCGATGACCCTCGAAGTGGGGCAAACCTTTCGACCTAGCGCTTCCGACGTGGAACGCATGTGGACCCAATTGCGGCCCAGTTTTTTGCGTCTGATCGAAGCTGGTGGGCAATTTGGTCGTTTATAATGAAAGACAAGCAGGGAAGAGTAAGGCAATGAACCATACTTTGGAGGGCAGATGTTAAAACGGATTCAGGTATTGACGGCGGTTTCTCTTGGATTATTGCTGAGCAGTTGTTCGGCGGCATCCTCTGGTTTTGCCTCGCGTTTTCAATCCCCACAAGGGGGGGCCGCTATGTTTCAAGCAGCCAATAAAGCCCGCAGCACGCGCTCCCGCGATCCCGTGGCCTTGATTCAGCAATTTCACAAAGATCTCGTTCGGCGTGCACCTGAACTTGTTCGCACCAAATACCAGGCCATGGCTGAGTCGCCTTTTGCTTTTTACCGGGCCACGGCCTTTCTCTATTATGCCGACATGGCCCGTGAGACAGCATTGGCCAGCCCACTCAAGCTCTGGACTCAGGGCGATTTTCACCTGGAGAATATGGGCACCTACCGCACCCAACGGGGTGGGTATGCCTATGATTTGAATGATTTTGATGAAGCAGTACAAGCCCCGTATACCTGGGAATTGGCTAGATTGTCTGCCAGTATTCAATTGGCGGCTGATGAGAGCGGTTTTAAAGGGGAAGAACGGGCGGCGTTTGTGGCCCATTTTCTCGAACGCTATCTCTACCATCTGGGCCAGGTTTCCCGCAATGCGTCGCTCTTAGCCCAGCCTCTGACTGCGCGTTATTTAAGCGAAAAACCCGCCAAAGCAGTGGCAAAAGCAGCTGAATTTGAACGGGCTGAATATATCGCTGAAATGACCCAGGGTGGGCGTTTGCGCCTGTCCGAAAAAATGCTGGCGCTCAGCCCTGTTATGCGCAAAGAGGCTGAAGCCGGGCTGGCAATCTATGCCCGCTCTCGCCCAGAAGGCCCCGCTTTTTATAAAGTCAAAGACGCCGCCGCGCGGGTTGCTGGTAAAGGCAGTTTGGGGCGCTACCGCTACACCCTTTTGGTCGAAGGGCCTTCCCTCAGTCCCTTGGACGATATTTTGCTCGAAATCAAAGAGGCGGCCGTTCCTTCTGCTGAGGCCTTTGCGGCCTCACGCACCGACCAGGCTACCCGGATTATTCAGGCCTTTCGCTATTTTGTGCCCGAGCCCGATCCACTGCTGGGTGTGACCCGGATTCACAATTTGCCCGCTTATGTGCGTGAGCTTTTGCCCAAAGAGACCGTCGATCTGAGCAAGCTCAACAAAACCAAAGAGTATCTCGAATTTTTGGATACCGTTGCGCTGGTGGGGGCACGGGCCCATGCCCGCTCGGGCCAGGCTGCCCGTATTTTGGCTGAGAGCAAAA
>CAZRFI010000409.1:0-1982 GCA_964598905.1 uncultured Candidatus Sericytochromatia bacterium
CTTGGGTGCGCAAAAGGCCTTGCTGAAATAGCCCGATGGGTCAAAACAACAGACACGCTTTTTTCCTGAGGCCAGCATGTCACAGGCATCGTGAATCCGTTTTGTGCGTGTCTTGGCCTGTTTGGCTGTGGTGATCCAGTGAATCCAGTCGAGGCGGGCAATCGTGGTTGTGGCTTCCCAAGTGGCGGCGGCTTCAGGCGAAGCCGCCAAAGCCTGAGCCAGGTCAGCGGGGACAGTCGGTTCGGGTTCTGGATCGGCGGCCCTGATCTCAAATTGAGCCAGTTCACCAAAACCAGTTCCCGCCGCTTTAAACAAGGGTTCATCAATGCTCAGCCAATGGCTTTTCTGACCATCGGGTTCGAGCAATGCCGTGAATGTCTGCCCGTTGATACTGCCCTCGACCGTGATGCGACCCCGCCTCGGCAGCTTGGCACTGGCTGCTTGGGGCAGAATCACAAAGGCCCATAACGGGCCATTTTCAAACGCCGCTGGGTGAAGTAAACGGGCCTGGAATTCAGATTTTGTGTCCTCTTGTCTCATTTGCGCCTCTCATCTTGATTGACCTGGTTGACTTTCCATTTTACCAGTGTCAGTCGACTCTTTGCGAGTGTGCTGAGAACGCGTGCGCTGAGAATCAGAGCTTGGGTTCTCGGCTCATCGGCAAGGCTGCACGGTATAGTTATAGCGAACAGGCCTGTTGAGCGACAGCACTTTGCCTGTGACCGCATCAATGCTGGCCGAAGCAGAGAGATAGAGATAGGGCTGGTAATACGTTTGACACTCAGGTGGTCTCACCGTGGTCGGCGACTGATCCGGTTGGCTGGGGGCCTGAGCGCTGACGGGCGCGGTTGTGGTTGCGGGTGCGGGTGCAGGTGCTCCTACGGCCACTACCGTCCCGCTGCCAGTAACCCCTCCGCCTGTCGTTGTCTGGCCTGAGCCCGAATTCAGGGGCGGCACCACCATCACGCCGGGTTGACCATAGGCTTCGGTATAATTGGCCGAAAGGTAGTAGAGGATCTGCTCGCCCTGTTGCCCCAGCGTCACGCTCCAGTTCAGGTTCTCAGGCAAATCGTAGATGATGGTATTGTTTGCGCCCACTTCAGCACCGGCCATTGGATAGACAGGGTAATCTGCCTGGCTGTTTCTATCACTCAAAGCCTGGCGGGCAAGGGTCACTGCCTGATTGACAGAGATCTTGACCTTGCCGATCAGAATATTGGGCTCACTCCAAACCACGCGGTAGACGCGGGTTTCCTGGGGGGTGACATAAAATGTGAGGGTTTCTTTACGCGGGGTTGAGGCAAAACGGAAGATCCAGTCAGGCCGCAATTGCAGCTGTTTCTCCGATGTCAGTCCCGGCACATAAACATACTCATAGCGGTTGGGGTCTTTCAGATCTGGCTGGGTATTGCCACGGCTTTCAAGCAAACGGGCATTCAGATCCCATTGCCTGAGCACGGGCAGAATACTCTGTTCGTAAATGCTGCTCAGATCCCGAGAAGGATTGCCAGGGAACAGGCTTTCTTCGGCCATCACTGCCAGGAATTGGTTAAATTCCCCGCCGCCATAATTGGGGTAATAGGGCATACTGATCCCCGGTTGAGCCATGCCCCCGGCGCTGGGAACCGCAGGTGATTCTGGATTTGCGGCTGGTGCAACCGTATTCGAACCTGTCGCTGTGGCCGAGCCTGAGACATAGGTCGCGCTGGTGCTGTTTAGACTCCCCAGATTGTTCAAATTCAGGCTGCGCTTGGAAGTGGCATTGGCAAAATTAACGCTGTTCGCGGCGCTCACCTGGGGGCTGGGTGTGGCGCTGGGTTGGATCGGCAGGGAAGCGGAACAGGCTGAGAGACCCAACAGGCCAAACAGACCCAATAGGCCCAGGAACTGGGCAGTTGTATGTTTCATGGAAAAAGAGGACCTCGGTAAACTTATCGGATTTTTCAATTTAAGCTCAGACTTCAGTGTTTTATAAAATAGTC
>CAZRFI010000409.1:2082-3474 GCA_964598905.1 uncultured Candidatus Sericytochromatia bacterium
ACCTTTCAGCGGAGAATCCCCTTCACGTCGGGGCTGGCTCTCGACATGTGAATCGATCTGCTGACTGCTTGTCTGCTCGTTTGTCAGGGTCACAATCACGGCTTGTTTGTGGTCAATCCAAAGACCTATATTTGTGCTCATTCATGGCTCCTTCGCTCTGCGTGTCATTTTACCCAGAGGCTTATTAAGATGATATCAGTATCGGAGATAAATTAGCAAATAAACAAGATATTTTTAAAAAAGATATCTCTAATGAGCTGTTTTGTCTGCTGTTCACAATTTCGCACAGTCACTTTCCAAAACGCTGGGCATTTTTGCAAAAAGAGGCTTGGAAAAATGAATTCAGCGGGTGAGTCTCTCTTCATACATGCGGCGTTCAGCCATTTTCCAAGCGGTGTTCAAGCCGCCTGTCTCATGCCGCACGGCGATGCCAACCGCCGCCTTGATCTTCGCTTCGCTTAAGGTTTGCCGAACGCGCCTGAGCAGAACATGGGTGCCGAGATCGTTGCATTCGACCGCAAAGACGCCGAACTCGTCGCTGCCGAGGCGGGCCACCAGGTCAACGGCGCGGGTGGCCGAGCGAAGGGCGTCGGCCACGCGCTGGAGCAGCTGGTCTCCTGCTGCCCGTCCCTCACGATCGTTGATCTCTTTGAGGTCATCAACGCCAACGACCACAATGGCTGCTGAATGCCCATAACGCAGGCTGCGCTCTTCTTCTTTGGTGAGCAGCTGATCCCAAGCGCGGCGATTGGCCAAAAGGGTGAGGGAGTCGATCTGGGCTTCGAATTCGAGCCGTTCATTGCGGCGCTGGGCCTCCAAGGCGCTCAGTTCGAGCTTCAGAATCGAGCTGAGCAGGGCTGCGAGGAGTTCGATCAGGGGTTGCTCCATCACGATGGTTTCGGATTGGGGCTCCGGATCCAGGGCGCAGAGCGTGCCAAAGACACTGCCTTCGCTGTCCAGCAGGGGGACGCCGATATACGACTTGATCGGCAATTGTCCCTGCAGAGGCGCTTGAGCATAAACCGGCACCCGATCCGAGACCGGTGCCATCCGGGGACCCTCGCCGCGAACCATGACCGAACACAAAGAATCCGTCCAGTTAAATACGTCGCCGCGCTTGATGTTATAACCGTGATTTTCAGCCTGGAGCACAATCCATTCGTTGCCGACGTTTCGCGTCACCATCCAGAGGCCAAAGCCCAATTTCTTGTATAAAAAGTCCAGCACGGCCCGGCTGGCTGTTTCAAAGTCGAGCAGCCTGAGGTCAGGCAACTCGGCCATCTTTTTTTGTTTTTTCATCTTGACCCCTTTTCTGGCGTTCGCCCACAGCCACCACCTGATTCTTTTGTTTGCTAAGCAGTAAAAGCATCAGTGTTAAGATGGATTATTTTT
>CAZRFI010000410.1:0-3453 GCA_964598905.1 uncultured Candidatus Sericytochromatia bacterium
GCCCGGCTGACCAAGTGGTTCATGACCTTGCCCGTCAACCAGACGCCCAAGAGCGTGCTCAATTCGGGGCCTTGCTTGAGCTGTTCGACAATGGCCGTTACAGGGCGTTCGGGGTCTAAGGCCTGAAAGAGCTGTTCCAATTCAGCCTGTTCCAGGGTGATGCCTTCGCGCTCGGCCACGGCCCTTAACACCAGACGGGTTTTTAAGCCTTGTGTTGCTTCTGCCTGTAAATGGGGCAGCATTTTTACGTTCAAGAGCCCTTTTTTCAGGACCTCCTGGCTGCTGGGCAGGTCTTTGAGCTTGAGCAAGGTGGCTTCGTCCTCCCCTTTCCAGCGATTGGCCAGCTCCCCTTCTGCCCAGCCATTGGGCAAGGTCAACTCACTTTGGCTGAGCAAGGTCTCTGAAAGCTTTTCACGGATTTGGTTCCGCCAGGCTTGCATTTTGCTCTGTTTGAGCTCTTGAAAAATCGTGGCCAGCAGGCTGTCGAGATCGGCTTCGCCGAGCAAAGAGGGAAGTACTTCTGCCGGGGGCACCCGCAGGGCGCGCACCTGATGGAGATAGACCTGATGGCGAGCAGGTTTGCCCCGCCAAGCTGCATGGGGGTAATCGGCGTCGATGGGTTTGTTGATCTCGGTCTTTTGACCGGCACTCAGGCCAATTAAACCGGACAGGAAGGGGTCTTCTTTTTCGGCCGGATCAAGTACCAGCAATAATTGACTGCGGGCGCTGCCAGGCAGGTATTGGCCCAGACAGGTGGCCAAGGTGTCGACCAGCACCACATCACCCCATTGGGCGGGGCGATCGGCCAGCAACTGCTCGCCATAGCGGATTTGCAGGCTTTGCAGGGTCTGTTGCAACTCTTTTTGTTCGGGAGCAGCCAGAGGCGGCACGTCGAGTTTAAAATGCAGACTCTCCGGCAATTGGACGACAGGATAAAATTCCAGTTCGCAGGCAAAAGACAAACCCAGCGTGCTTTCACTCAGCAGCTTGAGTTGGGGCGGGCGGGCATATTCTTGGGGCTCAGCCGCCAGATAACGTTCGAAAGCGGTCTGCATGATCTGTTGCTGACGCTCAGCGGCGCTGAGGTTTTCGCTGCCGGGCAGGCGACTCTCTTCGGGGCTGAGTTGAAAGCGCAATTTGAGATGTTGAGGGGTTTGTGAGAGAATACTGTGTTTCATTTTTCTTTACCTTAGCTAAACCAGCCCAAGACGGCATTAACACCCGCAGCAGCCAGCGGGCCAACAAAGGGCAGTACTGTGGCTCCCAGGCCTGATCCGACGGCGGTCACAATGCTTTGGGTCAGTTGCATGCCTGTGGCTTTGCCTTCACTGTAATTGGATATGGTACTTCCCAAATCGTACATATCCTTAGCCAGAGCCAGAGGCGTCAGACTGCCCGTCAGCATACCAATACCTGAACTTGTAAGAGAGGTGGCACTGCCACCCAAAACCGAGGTAGCAGCACTGGCAATCAAGCTGCGTTGGGTGCTGGCGACATAGCTGTCATCTTCGGCAAATTTACCCAGGGCACCCACCATTTCTTTGGCGCTGTCAAAATCCTGTTTCTGACAGCACTCCATGATTTTGCTGCCGAGTTCGATGGTGGAGTCGCCTCCGAGTGCACAATAGGTGTCTTTGACGGCGGTTCCCACTTTGCAGCCCAAATCTGACATGTCTTGGTACTGGCCAATTTCCAGCACCGAGTTGGCGGCTTTGCCATAGGACAAAACCTGTTTGCCCATCTCCATATACTCTTTGGCCGTTCCCACTGTTTCGGCGGAGATGCCTGTCAGGCTTTCAAACATACGGGATTCGCCGGTCGGAATTTCCAGGCTTCCCAGACTCATCGGCTCGCTGCTGATTGCTTCCATTAGCTCTTCGACTTGTTCCAGCGGTTTTACACCCATCACTTCGGTCTCCAGCACATCATGCACCTTTGCGCTGACTTTGGCGGCTTGGGCTCCCATTTGCCCAACCTGTTTCAGTTTTTGACCGAGGCCGGTTTCTCCCAAGACCGTCGCAGTGGCGTCCAAAGCGCCCTGAAGGCTCTCGGGGGGAGCTTGTTGCGCCTGTTGTTGCGCGTCTCCCAGGGTTTGGGGGCTGGTCAGCTGGGCTTGGCTGTCGCTTTGCCCTTGGCTTTTCTGTACCTGCGTCATCATGCCTGTTGACGGCTTGGGGGTGCTGACCGTGGGTGTGCTTGTCGGTGTGGGGGCCTGGCGAACCGGGGCTGTTGTCGGTTTGCTTGTGGCTGGAAGCGCTGTTGGCGTGCTGGGGAGTGCTTGCATGGCCAAATTCCTTTGCGAGAAAGTTATGAGTTGAGCAGGGGAAAGCCGATGCCTAAATTGTATCGCATTGATTTGAAAAATTCAACTCTCTGATTGATATCCCCCTGCCACCCGGATACAATGGGAAGATGTTTCAAATTCAGTCTCTGCTTCAGAAATCTTTCCTCTCTGCTGGGGTTTTGCTCTCCAGTGGATTCTGGTCGTTGGCCGTTCAGGCCCAGACCTTGCCGATTCCCCGCATTCCGATTGAACAGGCCCGCACCCCCCAAGAGATCGTCTTCAGTGTTCAGCTTTTGTTGCTGTTTACGGTTATGGCCCTCGCGCCTTCGATTTTGGTGATGATGACGCCCTTTACCCGGATTGTGATTGTCTTGGGTTTTTTGCGCCAGGCCCTGGGCACACAACAGGCTCCCCCCAACCAGGTTTTGGTCGGCATGGCCCTGTTTATGACCTTGTTTATCTCGATGCCTGATTTTCAAGAGGCCAACGAGAAAGCCCTTCAGCCCTTTCTCAAAAAACAAATTAACCAAGAACAGGCCTTGGAAGCGGGGATTTTGCCCTTTCGGCGCTTTATGCTCAAACAGGTGCGCCAGCCCGATTTGGAATTGTATCTCAGTTTGGCCAAAGCGCCCCGCCCCAAATTGCCCGAAGAAGTGCCCACCCATGTCTTGATCCCGGCTTTTATCACCAGCGAACTCAAGACGGCTTTTTTGATTGGTTTTTTGGTCTATATCCCATTTTTGATCATTGATATGGTCGTGGCCAGCACCCTGATGTCGATGGGCATGATGATGTTGCCGCCGACGGTGGTCTCTTTGCCCTTTAAGCTGATTCTGTTTGTCTTGATCGATGGTTGGAATATTCTCAGCCAGGCCCTGATCGGCAGTTTTTCATGAATCCCGAAGATCTGTTTTTGCAAATTTTGCAACAGGGTCTGACCCTGACAGCGCAGCTCTTGGCGCCGATGCTGCTGACCAGTGCCGTTGTCGGGATTTTGGTGGGCCTCTTTCAGAGTGTGACCCAGATCAACGAAATGACCCTCACGTTTATTCCCAAAGTGGTGATCGTGGGGATTGTGATGATGCTTTTGGGGCCTTGGATGTTGCATATGATTATGGACTTTTCGACCTCGCTGATTCTGGGCATCCCGGCTGCTGTTAAGTTTTAGC
>CAZRFI010000411.1:0-3453 GCA_964598905.1 uncultured Candidatus Sericytochromatia bacterium
AGCGCATCATCCGAGCCAGGGCCAGTTCTCGTGATGGGCCATGGGCAATCAGTTTAGCCAAGAGGGCGTCATAATAGGCCGAAATCTGAGAACCGCTCTCGATGCCCGCATCACAGCGGTAGCCGTTTCTTTGCGGCGGCTTAAACTGGATAATGCTGCCTGTGCTGGGGGCAAAATCATGGCAGGGATCTTCGGCATAGACGCGGCATTCAAAGGCATGGCCCTGGGCCACAATCTGATCCTGCACCAGCTCCAAGGCATGGTTGTTGGCCAATTGTAGCTGAAGGGCCACCAAATCCAGACCTGTGATCGCCTCGGTGACAGGGTGTTCAACCTGAATGCGGGTATTACATTCGAGAAAGTAAATCTGCTCTTGGGAATCAACAGCAAACTCCACCGTGCCCAGGCTTTTGTATTGCAGACGTTCTCCAACTTGCAAGGCCCATTGGTAGAGCTGCTGACGGGTCTCAGCCCTGAGATGGGGGGCAGGTGCTTCTTCAATGATCTTTTGGTAGCGGCGCTGCAGTGAACATTCGCGTTCTAACAAGTGCCAGACCTTTCCCTTGCCATCCCCGACAATTTGCACCTCGATATGCCGCACCGGAGAGAGGTATTTTTCCAACAAGAGGCTGCTATCCCCAAAGGCTTTGAGTGCTTCACGGCTGGCACTTTCAATCGCGGCGTCTAAGTCCGTTGGACGACTCACCAGGCGCATGCCCCGTCCTCCGCCGCCCGCACTGGCTTTGATCAAGACCGGATAGCCAATAGCTTGGGCTGCAGCTGCAAATTCAGAAATGGGCCCCTCAAAACCGGGCACAACAGGAATACCCGCCGCGCTCATGATCTGGCGGGCCGCTATTTTTGACCCCATTTTTGCCAAGGTCTCTGGTTCGGGACCAATAAACACCAAGCCTTGCTCAAAGCAGGCCTTGGCAAAATCGGCATTTTCAGACAGAAAGCCATAACCCGGATGCAGGGCATCGGCCCCGTATGCTTGGGCAATGGCCAAAAGCAAGGGGGTATTTAAATAGCTCTTGGCACTGTCATTGCTCTGCAAAGAAACCGCCTGATCAGCCTCTCTGACAAAAGGCATCCCCCGGTCGATCGGGGCATAGACAGCCAGGGTCTCGAGCCCCAAGTCCTGACAGCTGCGAATAATACGGGAAGCAATTTCTCCCCGGTTGGCAATCAGTATTTTTTTTAACATTAGACGCGAAACATCCCATAACTTTCGGTGCCTTTGACTTCAGCCGAATGGCAATTTGACAGAACAATCCCCAGAACATCGCGGGTATCCCGCGGGTCGATCACACCATCATCCCAGAGAATACTGCTGGTGTGATAGGCACTGGATTCAGATTCTACTTTTTGCTGCAGGGCCAACTGTTTGGCCTGAATGGCTATTTCATCGACGTTTGAGCCAAATTTACTGCCCGCCTGTCTTTGGATCATGGCCAGGACACCCGACAATTGCTCTGGGCCCATCACGGCTGTTTTGGCATTGGGCCAGCTAAAAATAAAGCGCGGCGCCAAAGGGCGACCACACATCCCAAAATTGCCTGCGCCATAAGAGGCGCCAATAATGATCGTAATCGCCGGAACGGCACTGTTGGCCAAAGCATTGATTAATTGGCCACCGTGTTTGACAATGCCCTTTTCTTCGTACTGTTGGCCGACAATAAAGCCCGTGGTGTTTTGTAAAAAGATCAGGGGCAGATTTCGTTGGTTACACAATTGAATAAACTGCACCCCTTTGTTGGCGGCTTCCGAAAAGAGCACGCCATTATTGGCAATAATCCCGACTGGATAACCGTGAATATGGGCAAAACAGGTCACCAAAGTCGGCCCAAACAGGGGTTTAAACTCCGTAAATGCCGACTTATCCACGACACGGGCGATAATTTCTCGCACTTCAAACGGTTGGCGCAGATCGGCAGACACAATCCCGAGAATCTCTTCAGGATTGTAGATGGGCGGCCCAGAGTCACGCGGCTCTGGCCCCCGCTTTTGCCAATTGAGCTGGGCAATGGCCGCGCGGACTTTGAGCAGGGCATCGTGTTCGTCCAGTGCCAGATCATCTGAGAGCCCAGAGACGCGGCTGTGCATATCTGCGCCGCCCAGGGATTCATCGTCGGTGTTTTCCCCTGTCGCAATTTTGACCAGGGGCGAGGCCGCCAAAAAGGCCCGGGCCTGGTTCTGCACCATGATGACATGTTCAGACAAAGCCGGAAAAAAGGCCCCTCCAGCCACACAGGGACCAAAGACCACAGATAAACTCGGAATATTTTGGCGCGATCGCTGCGCCATATTGCGAAACGGAACCCCGCCGAGGTCAAAAAGCTCAGATTGGCGGTTGAGATCGGCCCCGGCAGATTCGATCAGATAGACCATGGGCAAGCGGTTTTCTTCAGCAATGGCATCTAAACGAATCGCTTTTTTCAAAGTCATTGGGTTCATGGCTCCACCGCGAATGGTGGGCACACTTGCATTAATCCCACACTCCACCCCTGAGATCACCCCGATCCCCGTAATCACACCCGCACCGGGCACATTGTCGGGGTCAGATGCTCCGGCCAAAGCCATCAGTTCCAAAAAGTAGCTGCCTGGATCCAGCAATAATGCGATCCGCTCTCGGGCCAAGAGCTTGCCCGATTGGATGTGCCGCTGTGTGTATTTGTCTTCGCCCTGGTAGAGACAGGCTTTGAGCTTGTCTTCCATTTCGGCGATAATCGCCAGCATCGCCTGGTAATTGCTTAAATAAGCAGCAGCTTGCGGATTGACCTTCGAGTGAAAAACAGACACGGGGATCACCTCGTTTGGGGGGGGCTTTAAATCAGTGTATCTTGAAATTTTTTAAAACGCGAATCGGGGTTTCTGAATGTCGCAACAATCAAAAAATCCGAATGCCATTTTGGGTCAATCGGCCAGCTGTGAATGGGTGTTGACAAAGCTTGCCAAATCATTTATCTTAGTCACTAAGATAGTTATCCGCAAAGGTCTGCCATGAGTACTGAAAAAATCACAGAAATCAGAAAACTGAGTCAAAAATATGCGTATGCTTCGATTCAAATGCATGAGAGCATTGCCCGACAGGCGGGTTTCTCAGCAACGGATCATAAATATTTGGGCTTTTTTCTGCAAAAAGGCAATTTAACTGCCGGTGAACTTGCCAGTTTGACTGGGCTTACCACGGGTGCTGTGACAGGCCTGATCAATCGGTTCGAACGTAAAAAACTTGTCAAACGCGTGCATGATAACCACGATGGCCGAAAGGTGATTATTGAGCCCGATCAAACGAAAATTAAGGCACTGTTGACGCCGTATTACCAGACCTTTCAACAAGAGTCAGAAAATATCATCGCCTCATTTTCAGAGGCTGAAATGGAGATCCTCAAATCCTATTTTTTGAAAGCCCTGGCGTTAACACAGGAAACTTACAGTCAAATTAAATAG
>CAZRFI010000412.1:0-3452 GCA_964598905.1 uncultured Candidatus Sericytochromatia bacterium
CTTGCTCAGATTTACCCGAAAGGAAAGACAAAAATGTCTGAACCGATGTTACTTACTGCTTTTCAACCCTTGCTACCGGGGGGCTTTTTTGGCCATTTTGGTGGCCAGTATATTCCTGAGACCCTGATGGCTCCCGTCCAGGAGCTGGAGCAGGCCTGGGCCGAGGCCCGTCAGGACCCGGCATTTTTGGCGGAGCTTCAAGACCTGCTCACACACTATGTTGGCCGTCCTACCCCGGTTTACGAAGCCCGTCATCTCAGTCAGCAGCTCGGTGGGGCGCGGATTTTTCTCAAACGCGAAGACCTCAATCACACCGGGGCTCACAAGATCAACAATTCACTGGGTCAGGCCCTCTTGGCCAAACGCATGGGCAAGACCCGAATTATCGCAGAGACCGGTGCCGGTCAACACGGGGTGGCCAGTGCCACCGTGGCCGCTTTGCTCGGTTTGCAATGCAGAGTATATATGGGCTCGGTGGACATGGCCCGTCAGGCTTTAAATGTCTACCGCATGCGCCTTTTGGGCACCGAAGTCTGTGCCGTCGACAGTGGTTCTGCCACTCTCAAAGACGCGATCAACGAAGCCATGCGCGACTGGGTCAGCCATGTGCAAGACAGCTTTTATCTCTTGGGGTCTGTCTTGGGGCCCCATCCCTACCCGGATATGGTGGCGACCTTTCAATCGGTGATTGGCAAAGAGGCCCGCGCGCAGATTTTAGCGCAAACCGGCCACTTGCCCGACGAAGTTGTGGCCTGTGTCGGTGGGGGCAGCAATGCCATGGGCCTGTTTCGGGGCTTTGTTCACGATCCCGAAGTGCAATTGACGGGGGTAGAGGCCGGGGGGCGTTCACTGGAGCCGGGCCAACACGCGGCCCGTTTTGGCGGAGGCAGTCCGGGGGTTTTACACGGCAGTGAGACCCTGCTCTTGCAAGATACCAGTGGACAAGTGCTTGAAACCCACAGCGTTTCTGCCGGTCTAGACTATCCGGCGGTGGGGCCAGAACACGCCCATTTACACGAAATTGGGCGTGCCCAATATGTTTCAGCCAGCGACGAAGAGGCCCTGGAAGCCTTTCACCGCTTGGCCCGCAGCGAGGGTATTTTGCCTGCGCTGGAGAGCTCTCACGCTTTGGCCTATGTGCTCAAACGGGCCCCCCAACTGCGCCCAGAACAGATTCTCTTGGTCAATCTCTCGGGCCGGGGCGACAAAGATGTCTATCAGCTTTACCAAGCGGAGGAACAACAATGAAAGGTATCCACACCACATTAATGGCCTGTCGCGCTGAGGGTCGCAGCGCCTTGATTCCCTATCTCACTGCCGGGGTGCCCGACTTGGCCACCACGGCCCGGCTTTTACACGCTTTGGCGGCTGCGGGGGCAGATTTAATTGAATTGGGGGTGCCTTTTTCTGATCCGGTGGCCGATGGCCCAGTGATTCAAAAGGCCTCCGAAAAGGCCCTGGCCCAAGGGGTCAATTTGGCCCAAATTCTGGATTTGGTTGCCCAGGTGCGTGCCGAAGGTTTAGAGACCCCTTTGATTCTCTTTAGCTATTACAACCCGATTTACCATTTTGGTTTGGAGAACTTTGTCAAACAGGCCCTGGCCGCAGGGGTTTCTGGCACCCTGGTGGTGGATTTGCTGCCAGAGACAGCCGGTCGCTATTTGGCGGCAGTCGCAGGCTCCGCACTCGAAACTGTGTTTTTGGCGGCGCCCACCACGGCTCCTGAACGGCTGGCTCGGATTGATGCCGCCTCGACAGGCTGTGTCTATTATGTCTCGCGCACGGGTGTGACTGGCACACAGGCGCAGGTTCACGTCGATTTGCCTGCGACCTTGGCCCAGCTCAAAACCCAATTGCGGCAACCTGTGATTGTCGGTTTTGGCATTTCGACCCCCGAACATGTGGCCCAACTCAAGGGCTGCGCCGAAGGCATCGTTGTGGGCTCGGCCCTGATGGCAGCCCTGGATACCGCTTCAACCCCGGATCAGGCTGTCGAGATCGCCTCTGCCTTGATTCGCTCACTCAAACAGCCCCTGGAGGAAAATTAAATGTTGGTCATGATGCGCAGAACCCACAGTCCCGAAGAATTACAAGCCCTGCTGGATACGATTGAAAAACTCGGCTATACCGCCCATGTTTTGCCCGGCGAACACAGCCTGGCCGTGGGCATTACCGGCAATCATAGCAGCGAAGACCGCGAAAAATTGAACCAAATGCCCGGTGTGCGCGAGGTGATTCCCGTCTCCAGCCCGTATAAACTGGCGGGCCGCAGCTTTCATCCGGAGGACACAATCTTTCAGGTCGGGGATGCGACCTTTGGTGGCAATCACTTTGTCGTTATGGGCGGACCCTGCGCTGTCGAAAGTGAAGCGCAGACCGTGCGTCTGGCCCATGCTGTCAAGGCCGGGGGCGCGCAAATTTTGCGCGGCGGTGCTTACAAACCCCGCTCCTCGCCCTACGCCTTTCAAGGGCTGGGCATCGAGGGGCTCAAAATTTTGGCCACAGCCCGTGCCGAGACCGGCCTGCCGGTGATTACCGAAGCGCTGGATTTGCCCAGTCTTGATGCCGTCTATGAATATGCCGACATTATCCAGATCGGCACCCGCAATATGCAGAACTTCGCCCTGCTCAAAGCTGCCAGCCAGCTCGACAAACCCGTCTTGCTCAAACGTGGGCTTTCAGCCACAATTGACGAGTGGCTGATGGCGGCCGAGTATTTGCTGGCCGGGGGCAATGAGCGCGTGATTCTCTGCGAGCGCGGCCTGCGCCACTATGATCCGCATACCCGCAATTTGCTCGATCTTGGGGCCGTTTTGGCTGTGCGCAAGCTCAGCCATTTGCCGATTGTGATCGATCCCAGCCACTCCTTGGGCCACAAGAGCATGGTCGTGCCCGCCTCGCGGGCGGCGGTGGCGATTGGTGCCCATGGTCTGTTGGTAGATGTGCATGACCGTCCCCACGAAGCCCTTTGTGATGGTCCCCAGGCAATTTCTCCCGAGATGTTCAGCTCGATGGTGCAAACCCTGCGCCGAATTGAAGCGGCTTTGCAAGGCTGATTCAGGTGCTCTGATTCTGGTGTTTATCGGCGGACCGATCTTTACAAAGAACGGTCCAAATGGTTGAATTCTGATCGGTGGAATTTTCGCTCAGCAATCAAAAGAACAGGTTCAGACTCAGATGAAAACGTTTGCGGTTATGTTTTGCTCCATGGCTCTGATTGTCGCTACAGCCACACCTTTAAAAGCCGAAATTCAGCCCACATCTGCCGCTGAGGTTTTTCGCTTGGAGCCGATCGATCCGTTTGCTTCAGAGAACAAAAATCCGGTGATCGTTAAGTATCCAGATAGTGTTTGGGTCACTTCGTTTGTGCCGGGTCTGGGGCAAATTTTATTGGACGAACCCCTGAGAGGCTGGCTATTTATTGGGGGGGTGGTTTTGGCTTTCCCCGTTGG
>CAZRFI010000413.1:0-3440 GCA_964598905.1 uncultured Candidatus Sericytochromatia bacterium
TCACAGCTTTGTCTGCCCTTGAAGTGCTGGATTCGCGTGGCAATCCCACGGTAGAAGCTCATTTGACTCTGGATGACGGTGTTCAAGCACGGGCCATGGTGCCCTCGGGTGCGAGTACGGGCGAAAAAGAAGCCACCGAAATGCGTGATGGCGATGCCCAACGCTATCAGGGCAAAGGGGTGCTCAAAGCCGTCGGACATGTTCAAAATCAAATTGCCAAAGCCTTGATTGGCCAAAACTTTGACACGCAAGACAGTCTTGACCAGGCCCTGTTGGAACTCGATGGAACCCCGAATAAATCCCATTTGGGAGCCAATGCCCTGCTGGCTGTTTCTATGGCATTTGCCCGCGCAGCAGCCCAATCTCTTCAACAGCCACTTTACCGCTATCTCGAAGAGCACAGTGAATACCTCATGCCTGTTCCCTGCCTGAATGTGCTCAATGGGGGTAAACATGCGGATAACAATGTCGATTTTCAGGAGTTTATGATTGCCCCTCACCGGGCTAATTCGTTTGCTGAATCGCTTCGCATGGGAGCAGAAACCTTTCACAGTCTCAAAAGTATCCTCAAAAACAAGGGCTACTCAACAGGGGTGGGGGACGAAGGCGGATTTGCGCCCGATCTTAAAAGCAACGAAGAAGCCGTTGAATTAATTCTCTTGGCGATTGAAAAAGCCGGTTACAAACCCGGACAGGATATTTCGCTTTGCCTGGACCCTGCTACCAGCGAAATGTGGGAAGACGGCGCATACACCTTCTTTAAATCCGGCGGGCGCAAAGCCAGTAGCGCAGAGATGATTGAACTCTGGCAAAATTGGTGTCAGCAATATCCGATTCTCTTGCTTGAAGATGGGCTGGCCGAAAATGATTGGGAAGGCTGGCAGGAATTGACCCGCGTACTCGGCAAGCAAATTGAATTGGTCGGAGATGATCTCTTTTGCACGAATCCGGCCATTCTGCGCGAAGGCATAACCAAGCAAGTCGCCAATTCTGTCTTGATCAAGTTGAATCAAATTGGCACGGTGAGCGAAACGCTGGAGACAATTCGGCTGGCCCGTGAAAATGGCTATTACCAATTTGTGTCTCACCGCAGTGGCGAAACCGATGATAGCTTTATCGCCGATCTGACTGTCGCCGTAAAAGCGGGACACTTAAAAACAGGTAGTGCTTGTCGGGGTGAACGCATTGCAAAATTCAACCAATTGCTGCGCATTGAAGCCGAAAGCCACTTTCCCTTTGCGGGTCTCAAAGCTTTTAAAAACCAATAATTTGCGCGATTTTCGAGAGATGGAAGAACTCTCTGGTATTGCCATTGCCAAATTTGATGCAGAAACCCGTTTTCGCCTTCTGGCGGCACAGGGCTCACGGGAAATGGGCTTGGCTTTGCTGGCCCAATTAGTTCAAGAGGGCTGATTCAGCATCGTTGAAAGCAAGGGCTGTCTGTGTGGAGCGGATGAGTTCAAAGTCCTTGCCAGGGTACAATTTTTTGCAGGGTTTCGTGGAGTTTCTCTTCGGCGATTTCGGTATCATAAGCAGCCTGGGCTCGCAACCAATAGCCATTGGACAATCCCCAAAAGCGACAGAGACGTAAATCAGTATCAGCGGTAATGGCACGTTTCCCGGCAATAATTTCACTGATGCGCTGTGCGGGCACCTGAATTGCTTTGGCCAAGCGGTATTGGCTCAGTCCTGAGGGCAACAAAAACTCCTCGCGCAGGAGTTCGCCCGGCGAAACAGGTTTTAATTTTGCAGCCATTTTTAGGAGACTCCTTTTGCTAATGATAATCAACGATCTCGACAGCCGACACACCTGCTGGGGTCCACTCAAAACAAATTCTGAATTGATCATTGATTCGGATGCTGTATTGGCCTGCTCGATTGCCTTTTAAAGCTTCCAAGCGATTACCCGGAGGAATCCGCAAATCTTCGAGTCTTCCTGCGATTTGCAATTGGCGAAGTTTGCGCCGGGCCACAGATTCTATCTGCTGAAAGCGACGTACCCGATTCCCCCGCGCCAAGGATTCTGTATCCAAGCACCGAAATGAGATAATCACGATTTCATGATACGTCGCAGCAAAGCATCACGTCAAGCGTGATGCTTTGCTGCTAAACGTGCCCCCTCTATGCGCTCAAGCGATGGGTTGAGCAAAGCCCCCTACGGCCAGAAAAGCAGAAACACTTTGGCATTTTCCAATAGATCATGAGTTTCCTGATAAACAATTTGAAGAAGCTCGCTCGGTCAAAATGCATGTGGATACCCACAATACCAAGTGGTTTTTCCATTTGCCCAGTGGAGACAGGGAGCAATTTCAGGCTCCAGGCATCTTAAAATACGTGGAGGAGCAGGGTTTTGTTTCTCATCGCTTTGAATGAGTCTATTCCAGATAATCTGATTATATTGGATTTAACCAGAACCCTGCTTCTGATAAGCTTGAGGGTATTGAACTGTGATCCGTTGAATCTGCCAGCGTCCCCCTTTTAAGAGAAGAAAAAAGAACAGATCTTGATGTTCCGCTGGAGAAACCACACTCTCGAACTTGGATTTTACAATCACCGAGGCATTTTCAACCCCATCTATTTGTCGATGCAACTCTTTTGAGCAGACCAACTGGGACGTGCCTTGATTTAATATGTCACTGCCCTCTTGAATAAAAACCAAGGCATTTTTCTCGCAGACTTTTCCATCTCTTTGATTATGAATATCCTGAAGAAAATTCCCCACCGTCTTCAATGCCGGTTCATATTTGTTTAATCGATTGGGATTGAGAACGGAAATCGCTTTTTTCCCATCAAGGGATAGGGTCTCCAAGTATTGATAACCCAGTGTCCCTCCGAAAAGGCTTATGAGTAGGAACAAGAAAAAAATATTCTGGTTCTGAACAATCTTTAAAGACATCAAGCACTTTTCACAAGGGTTAGATACACTTTTCTACATATAGCTACAAATGAAAACAAACCTTTAAGACCTTGCAGACACAAAAGGACAAGCAAATCCTGTTGAACCAACAGGACATTGCCACCACTGGCCTGGAGGGGATGCTGGTGGAAATAAACTTCCCAGAGCCAGAAAAAATAGTTGACTTGTAAATACCCAAAACCACAAATCAGCAGTATCAAGAACCACCGTCCTGACATCTTGGTCAGCAGGTACAAGCTCAATCCCCAAAGCACAACAGAAAGCATGACCGAAACCAATAACACCAAGAAATCCGACTCATCATTCGACAACCCCAGTCCCATTGGCAACCAGATGTATTCCAAAAACGCACCAAGGGCCAGAAAAAGAAAAAGGCTGAGCTTATTGGGCAGAAATGGCTTCATATTCTGTTTATCTTACACACATACCTACGCGGTCAAGAGATCGGTTGAGAAAAGTCCTCGCCTTGCCCCCAGTCCCCAATCCGACTAAACTGAAGCATCGCTGCTGCAGGAGGGTGTTT
>CAZRFI010000414.1:0-1196 GCA_964598905.1 uncultured Candidatus Sericytochromatia bacterium
CGATACAACCCCTGGGCCTGAATATATTCCCAGACCGCTGGCACCAGTGCGTAGCGACAATCGTAGCCCTGGCTTAAAACACCCCGCAGCAGGGTCGAAGAAATATCCACCTGGGGCAAATCGAGCCAGCTGACTTTGCCCAAATAGCCGGGCAGCTGTTCCGCGACATAGGCCAAGAGACTGGCCGCATCTTGCACCAGGGCGTCTTGCCTTGGCAGCACAGCCAACTCACAATAATCGCCAAACTCCTGCCAGCGGTGCCATTTGTGCAAATTCAGCAGCGAGTCCAGGCCGATGATTAAAATCGGCGGGGTCTCAAATTGGGGCCGCAGGGCGACCAGGGTTTCGATCGTATAACTGGCTGTGGCTTTTTCAATTTCGTATTTACAGACCTGGATCTGGGGATTGTCTTGGACTGCCAACTCGGTCATCTTGAGCCGATGCTGGGCCGCTGTCACAGGGCGGTCGGCCTTGTGTGGCGGCTGTCCGGCGGGGATCAGCCAGATCTCCGACAGGCCCAGAGCGTGCAGCGCCCATTGGGCCATGCTGAGATGGCCGACATGAATCGGATCAAAGGTTCCGCCCAGGAGTCCAACAGGGTGTGGCATAATTTTATTAAATCACAAATCGGAAACCAACCCCATGACTGAAAGCAAGCTTTCGACCCAGCCCTATAAAGGCACCCGCGATTTTTACCCTGATGAGATGCAGCAGCGCCGCTGGATGTTTGACCATCTGCGCCAGGTGATCGGCAGCTACGGTTACCAAGAATACGATGGCCCGATGCTGGAGCCCTTTGAATTGTATGCCGCCAAAACCGGGGACGAAATTGTCAACGAACAGCTGTATAGCTTTGTTGACCGGGGCGCTCGCAAGGTGGCCATGCGCCCCGAGATGACCCCGACCCTGGCGCGCATGGTGGCGGCCAAGGGCCAACATCTGCAAAAGCCCCTGCGCTGGTTCAGCATTCCCAATTTGTGGCGCTACGAGCGCCCCCAGCGGGGCCGCCTGCGCGAACATTGGCAACTCAATGTCGATTTGCTGGGGGTCGAAGGTGTGGAGGCCGAGGTCGAGATTATTCAGGTCGCAATCGACATGATGCGCGGCTTTGGCGCCAGTCCTGTGGATTTTGAAATTCAGATCAACCACCGCCAGCTCATGAACGATGTCTTTGAACAGGTGCTTAAACTCGATGC
>CAZRFI010000414.1:1296-3438 GCA_964598905.1 uncultured Candidatus Sericytochromatia bacterium
GGGATCGTCTTTGAACTCTTCGACAAACACCCCGACAACCGCCGCGCACTCTTTGGCGGCGGGCGTTATGACAATCTGGTGGGCATGTTTGGCCAGACCCAGATGCCCGGCGTGGGCTTTGGCATGGGCGACGTGACCTTGATGGACTTCCTCAAGGTGCACGGCCTCTTGCCCGAAGTCAAATCCCATGTAGACATTTTGGTGGGGCTCTTTGATGCCGAGATGCTGGTGCAAAACCAACAATTGGCCCGCCACCTGCGCAGCGCCGGTTTCAAAGTGGAAAGTGTGCTCAAGCATCAAAAATTGGGCAAACAATTTGAATTGGCCAACAAACGGGGGATTCCCCTGGTGGTGCTGCAGGGCCCCGACGAAGCCCTGCTCGAACAGGTCAGCGTCAAAGACCTGCGCACAGGTGCCCAGGAAAATGTGCACATGGAAAACCTGATCGACTGGCTGCAAACCCAGCTGGCTTAAGCCGGATCGGCGCGCAGAATCAGACCTTGGCCATTGCTGAGCTTGATCCGCAGTGCAATTTGGCCCTGCTGGTTGAATGAGACGGCATTGAGGGCAAATTCAGTCACTTTTTCTGCCACTTTGCCAGCTTGCCAGCTATCGCCGATGCCGAGCAATTTGTCTTGCACAGGGTCGGGCCCTGTAAACAGCCCCAGCTCCCCGCCTTTGGGCGTGGCAAAAAAGATGATTTGCCCTGCGTCGTTGAGCAAAGCGCCGCGAAAGTGGCTAAAGCCGCTGTCGATGGACGACACTTGTTTGACTGTCTGGTTGGGCTGGGCTGTCTGCAGGCAAAAAATCCCGCTCTCACCAGAGTGCAAAGTGGCGGCAAAAACCACCTGACCAGCGGCGTTCCAAGCGGGAAACGCGCCCAATTGCTGGAAGCGCTCACCCGTCAGCAAGAGGGGAATCATTTGGCCGCTGCGCCAATAAAAAAGGCCCGCTTCGCCATTTTTGAGATCGGCCCGAAAGAGCACCTCTCCGCTTGAACTGATCACTGGCAGGCCCTGAAACCCGCTGAAGCGCTCACCCGTTTTGGCAATCTCGCTCAGGCCGTGCTGAGCTGAGGCTTTGAAGATCCCGGTTTGACCTGACTGCCGCGCCCGAAAAGCGACTTCGCCATTTGCGTTGAGGGTGGGGCCCAGCGGGCCGATTTGTTCAAACCCATTTCCCGTTTCCGCCAGGGGCGTGAGCTGCTCCCCTTGGCTCAGATAGACCCCGGCAACCTGATTGGGGAGAGCGGCATAAAAACACAGGGCTTGGCTTTGATTCAGGTCTGGATGGCTGTGAAAATGGCTGAAAGGCCCCAGCTCTGATGAAAACAGGCAGTGGACTGCGTTGGCTTGGGCCAGATACAGACCACTGCCGCCAGAGGGCAATGTTGCTTGAAATGCCACCGCCCCCGTTGAGCTGAGACAGGGCACATACGGACCAAAGTCACTCCAGCGTGCGCCGGTCTCAGCCAGGGTCTGCAGATGGTATTTCAAAGCTTCAAATTATTTAAGGCAGTCGATTTTATACGTAGCTTCTAAGCCATCAATGGTTTTATACGCTTGGTCCAACATACCTTGGGCCTGAGCGCTGGCCCCTTGTTTGATCAGTGCTTCTGCACCGGCAAGGGTGATATCCAAAGAAGAACTGAGTGCAATGCCATTGCTGCCAGCGGCTTTGAGGCAGACGGAATAGCCTTTCATTTGCTCCAAGGAGGCTTTGCCACTCACGCCGACTGTGGCCCCCGTGGAACTGCCTGCTGCGGGGCTGGCGCTGGCTGCGGGTGTTGGACTGGCACTGTTGGTGGGGTTGGGACTCTGACTACCTGTGGGGGTGTTATTGGCTGTGGCGCAGCCAGCCAAACCCAGCAGAGCTGCAGAAACCAGAGTTAGGATTGTCTTATTCATGGATGAAAAACCTCTTTTGTGTGGTGTGGGCATAATTATAACGAAAAACAAGAGCCAGAGACGTGTCAAACAACCATCTGGTTCCCTGGGGGTGGGTCTGAAAACGCAAAGTATTGACAAATGACTTTTGGTCATTTAATATATGACTATGAGTCATTTAAATGAATCCCCCTCCCCTTCCACTTTCAAACAAACCCGGATGCGCAGTCCCGAGGCCAAAGCTGCCCGCCGGGAA
>CAZRFI010000415.1:0-3428 GCA_964598905.1 uncultured Candidatus Sericytochromatia bacterium
TTACACTGGGGATGAAGACTTTGTGAGGAAAACAGCGAGGAAAATAGCATGAAAAAATCGCCTTTGTTTCTGTCGTTGCTGATAGTTGGGGGAATGGGACTGGGCGCCTGCGCACCCCAGCAAAAACAGGCCGAAACGCCCGAGAAAGTCACAAGCCAGACCCAAGGCGACTTTCAAACCCTCACAGTGGCCCAAAGCGGCCCAATTTTGAAAATACCCGGTCTGGTGATTATCGATCTGCGCACCCCTTCAGAATTTCAGGGTGGGCATCTCAAACAGGCGCAGATGCTCGATTTTTACGCCTCCGACTTTCAATCCCGGCTGCGGGCCCTGGATAAAAAAATCCCCTATTTGATCTATTGTCAATCGGGGGTACGCAGTGCCAAAACCCTGGCAATGATGCAAGAAGCCGGGTTTGAAAAGGTCTACGAACTGACGGGTGGCTATCGCAGTTGGGCCGATGCCGGACAGCCTGTGAATCAATAAGGGCAGCCCATGAGCAAAGATGAGTTTCTCTCCCACGAAGAACTGACGGTCGCAGCATCTGGCTATTTGCCGCCTTTTTGGGCTGTGCTGCTGCTCTTCAAACGTTGGCGCGTGAATTATTTTACGCGTTATCATCTGATTCATGCCGCTTTGCTCAATCTGGCCAATTTCTTGATCTTGGTATTAACAGGTGGCCTCACAATTTTGATTGCCACTTTTTCGGGCTATAATTTTTTGCTGACCTTGCTCACAGGCAGTTTGATCGCCCTCTCACTCTTGGTGACAGCGACCTTTATGGCCTATTGTGCCTGGAATGCCTCAAAAGGAAATTACACGGTGATTCCCGGCTTGAGCCAATTGTATTATCTGATGTTTTCACAGCGGCCCGACAGCTCCCCCGAAGCGCTGATACGCCACCACAAACAGGTTAAATCGGCGCGTCAAAGCGCCTTTCGCAAACCCCCTCGCCGAGAAAGGAACAAATAATGCCCCCTGCGATCAAACAGCTATTGGCACCGACATATACCTTTGACCGGGTCGAAGTGATCGACCTGGAAGGCTGGTGGGCAACCGGTCTGCGCGGCATGATTCTCGACGTAGACGATACCCTAACCCTCAAAAACAGTGCTTTGGTGGCTCCCGCTGTGCAGGCCTGGCTCAAACAGGCCCGCCAGATGGGTTTTCACTGTTATATCGTCTCAAACAACCGCTATCCCCGCCACATTGCCCGGGTCGCTGAGGCCCTCGAAATGGAAGGCCTGGCCCAGGCCCGCAAGCCCTTTTCTCCGGGATTTTTACAGGCCTTGGAGGCCATGCAATTGCCCCCTGAACAGGTGGTTGTGATCGGTGACCGCCTGCTCACAGATATTTTGGGCGGGGCTTGGTTGGGTATGCAAACCTGTCTGGTTGCTCCCGTAACGGCCCAACCCAAGGCATTGAAACGCCTGCTCTATGGTTTTGAAAAAGGCCTCAGCCGTTTGGCCGGAACACGTCCCCCAAGTTCCACCGACAGCTCAGATTCCCAGACCTGATTGATCTTGGTCAAATTTACCCTTGTTGTGAATCATGGCTTTTGCCTTGAAACATCGCAAGAATAGAGATGTAGACAAGATTTCCCCTGTTTAATTAAGGGGCCAAACGAGGTAAATACCATGACGATTCAATTAAAAAGCAAAACCGCAAAAGACCTGATGACCCCCGCCCCAATTACCCTGCGCGGCTTTGCCACAGTCAAAGAAGCTGTGGTGCTGATGACGGAAATGAATATCAGTGCCGTGGCCATTGTCGATGGCGAAAACCACCCCGTGGGTGTATTGAGCCAGACCGATATTATTCGCTACGACCGCGAAAAAACCGACTACCCCTTCTCTGTTTCGGCGTTTTACGAGCGTGTGGTGCTCGACAGCAGCGATCCGATGCTGGGGGAACTGCATCCCGAGAACGTCGACACCATTCCCGTGGTCGATATTATGACACCTGTGGTTTATTCTGTGCAGCCCAACGCATCGGTCGGCAATGTGGTTGAAAAAATGCTCGACAAACATGTTCACCGCCTTTTTGTGGTGGATGATATGGGCGTTTTGATCGGCGTAATCAGCACCTTTGATATTTTGCGCCAATTACAAGAAGTTTAGAACCCAGGTTTCATCAGGGATTAAGCTTGTGAGGAAAGAAAAAATTAAGCAAAGGTGAAGATATCCTATTGTCCTCTAAAAGGCCTGTGCTATAATTCTTGTCACGAAGGGCCCAGATAGCTCAGTCGGTAGAGCAGTGGACTGAAAATCCGCGTGTCGACGGTTCGATTCCGCCTCTGGGCACTCTTCATGGACCTCAGAAGATCCTAAACCTACTTTTCTACACAGCAGGGATCTTCTGAACCTCCCCGGGGACGTGGTGAAATGGCAGACACACTATCTTGAGGGGGTAGCGCGCGAAAGCGCATGAGGGTTCAACTCCCTCCGTCCCCACCTCCTGCCGGAAACGTTTAAGACAGTTTTCAATGATGACGCGTGTACTTATCACCGGCGCAGCCGGTTTTATCGGATCCAATTTTGTGGAGTACGCTCTGCACGCGCATCCTGATTGGTCTATTACCAATCTCGACCGCTTGACCTACGCAGGTTTTCGCGTCAATATTCAACCCTTTGAACAGACCTTTCCCGATCGCTATCGCTTTGTTTGGGGCGATATCTGCAATCCCTGGATGGTCGAGCCCCTGGTCGCAGAACACGATCTGATCATTCACTTTGCCGCAGAGAGCAATGTCGATCTCTCGGTGGTTGCCAGTGGCGAATTTGTGCGCACCAATGTTGAAGGCACCCGCGTGCTTTTGGATGCCTGTCGCAAACACCATTATGCCCACAGCGAGCGCCGGATCTTGATTGTCAGTACCGACGAGGTCTATGGCAATGCTTGGCAGGACCGCCCCTCGCTCGAAAGCGATCCGCTTTTGCCCTGCAGCCCCTATGCCGCCAGCAAAGCGGGCCAAGACCTGCTGGCCTACGGCTATTTTGCCACCCACGATCTGCCGATTCTGCGCACCCGCTGTTCGAATAATTATGGCCCCCGCCAAGATCCGACCAAGCTGATTCCCCGCTTTGTTTTACAGGCCCTGCACAACCAACCCCTGCCGGTTTATGGCCATGGGCAAAATACCCGCGATTGGATCCATGTCAGCGATCATTGTCGGGCCCTGGACGCGGTATTACATGCCCCTGAGCGCCATTTGGGCGAGGTCTTTAATATTGGCGCGGATTGCGAAAAAGAGGTGTTGGAGATCAGCCGCCTGATTCTCTCCCGTCTCGGTGCAGATCCCGCACTCTTGCAATTTGTGCCCGATCGGCCCGGCCATGTGCGCCGCCACGCGGTCAACAGCAGCAAGATTCAATCCGAATTGGGCTGGCAGCCACTTGTGGCTTTTGAGCAAGGCATTGAAGAAACCT
>CAZRFI010000416.1:0-3416 GCA_964598905.1 uncultured Candidatus Sericytochromatia bacterium
AGGGTCTCAGCGGCAGTCAACAAGGATTTTTGAATAAACTCACTTCTCCCTTGCCTTCCCTTGAGCCGATGTTGGGCCTGATGCCTGCACGTCCTCTCTTTTCGGCCATGACCAATACCTTGACCCTGGCAATTGAAAACCCGATTCTCTCAGGTGATAAAGCCAGTGATCCAGAAAAAAATGAAATGGCCCAAGCCATGGTTGAAATGATGGCAGGAACCAAAGAAATTTCAGGCCTGGACCTGAAAAAAGATGTCTTGGCCCACAGCGATGGCCGCATTGGCATCAGTGTCTTTTATCCCGAAAATTTCCCCACCTATAAAAATATGCCCTCCACGGTGGTCATGTTGGGGGTCAAAAACGGCCCCGAATTTTTGCTCAATTTGCAAAACAAACTCAAAATTGTGGCTGACCCGTTGGAAAAAGCGGCGGAAGCCAAATCTGAAAAACCCATCACGCTTTCTAAAGAACCGATCGAAACCTATCTCAATGTGCCCATTTACACCCTCAGCGAAGACCGTTTTTTGAAACCCTTGGCAGAAGAAACCAAAATGGAATTGGCACCCTGTTTTGCCATCTACCAGGAATTTTTTCTGGTGGCCAGCAACCACATGGCCATGCGCGCCACCCTGGACTATGCCAAAAGCAATCGTTTGGCCCTCAAAGCAGACCCTGCTTTCTTACAAGCCCGGCAGCGTATGAGTGCCCAAAGTGAACTCAATTTGTTGTACAGCGATTTGACCCGCTGGGTGCGTCTGGCAGACCATTTTTTGCATGCTGAAGACTGGTACCCCACTTTCAAACCGCTTTTGGCTTCACTGCAATCACTGGCAGGGGATGGCAGCGTGAACAAACAAGGCAGTTCAGGCCATTTACATCTCAATGCTGCCTTAGACAAAGTGGATTTTGCCAAATTGGTCAAAGAGTTGGAAGCACTCGATTCTGAAACGAAACAGCCCGAATAACCCCAAACAAAGGGAGGGGTTGATCAGTGCCTGATTACAGCGGCAAATTGGCCATGTACCTGGAACAACACAAGGTGATTCAGGTGATTGGTTTTGACGACACGCCCTTTGAGCGCAACAGCGCCGACAAGGTGGCTGTCTGTGGGATAGTCTGTGCCAATACCCGGTTTGAAGGCATGCTTTGGAACGAGGTGGATAAAGATGGCGAAAATGCCACAGCGGTTTTGAGCCAGATGCTCAATCAGAGCAAATTTGCAGATCAGGTCCACTTGGTTTTGCTCGATGGGATTGCCTTGGCTGGATTTAATGTCGTGGATTTGCCGGCCTTGGCTGAGGCAGTACAGAAACCGTGTTTGACGCTGATGCGCAAAGCGCCAGATATGGTGGGAATTCAACAAGCTTTGGCCAAATTGCCCTGGGGGCAGGCCCGGCTCGCAACCATTGAAAAAGCAGGGCCGATTTACCAGTCTGGTCCCTTCTGGTTTCAATGCCAGGGTATAAATCCCGAAATGGTCAAGCGCATCTTGCCCCGTTTGACTGATCGGGGCCATGTTCCAGAGGCTTTGCGTTTGGCCCATCTCATTGGCGCAGCGGTGCTCAAAGGCGAAAGTAGCAAACGAGCATAAGGCTATCCGCTTGCCGCTTACAGGCGAAAACCCGTATCATGCTGTTTGATGCCGATTATACAACTCAAAAGCAGCGATATTTTTCACTTTTATAAGCCCTCCCGCTGCGAACGCCGCTTATACCTGATGGAATTTCCCCCTGAGCAGTTTGAAACCGCTCATCTCAGCCATCTCAAAGAAGCCGATCAGCAATTGGAGCGCCATTTTCTCAAGGGCCTGCAGGATTTTAAAGATCTCAGCAAAGGTCCCAATGTGTCACGTCTGCGTGACAGCATGAAGGCCTGGATGGATAAAAAGCCGGTTTTGTACAAACCGCTGTTTAGCTATACCTATGCCTGGCAGGGCCAAGACTTTGAGTTGATGTTGGAACCGGATTTTCTGGTCTGGGACGACGACGGTTATTGTCTGCGTCTCTGCCGCAATGCCCGCAAAATCAACCGCGAAAACCACGCCGATTTGATTCTGATGGCCCAATACCAAGGCTGGCTCTATGCTCAAATCTTTGGCGAAGCCCCTCCCCATCTCGAAATATATAATAATTCCGGCCGTCTGCTCGAAATCAAACCCGCTGAACCCGAATTTATTGAAAGCCAAGTGCAACAATTCTTGGCGCTCAAATCTTCGCCCGAACTGCCCTACAGCCCGATCAGTTGGACCAAATGTCAAAGCTGTGCCTTTCGCGAGTATTGCTGGGACAAAGCCGAAGAGATTCAGGATATCGCCTTGGTTCCCATGCTCGAAGCGCGCCTGATTCTGGCCCTGCGAGAAGCCGGTGCCAAAACCGTCAACGACTTTTTAGCCCTGTTTCCAGAAGAGCGCTTGGCCGAATTTATCTGGCATGAGGGCCAAAACCCACGCAAAATCGGTGCCGAAAAGGCCCACAATATGCGCCAAATGGCCCAGGTCGTCCTGACCGGTCGTCCCCATCTTTTGCAAGACCCCCAATTGCCAGAAACCGCCTATTGGGCGATGTTTGACCTCGAAGGCGTGCCTGCCCAACCCGGCCATTCGGAGCGTGTCTACCTCTGGGGCCTGAGCCTGATGGGGCCTGACGGCGAAGACAATCTGCAGACTTTGGCCCCACATCTTTCGCGCAAAGCGGATCAAACAGCCTGGATGGAATTTTTGGACAAAGCCGGCAAAATATTTGAAACCCATGGGGATATTCCGTTTATTCACTGGGGCAGTTTTGAAGTGCAATCGCTTAAACTCTATTCCCAGCGCTACGGCGATCCCCAGGGCATCGCCCGGCGGGTTAAAAAAAATCTGCTTGATTTTTGGGCCTTGCTCAAGGCCTCGGTCTTAATTCCCCTGCCGAGTTACAGCCTCAAGGTGATTGAGCAATATGTGGGTTTTGACCGCCCCGACAAAGAGACGGGGGGTTATTGGTCGGTGGTCAGTTATCTCAAATCCACTTCGACGCGCAACCAAAGCAAACAATTGCGTCTGCAGCAGGAATTGCTCGACTACAACCATGCTGATTTAATTGCCATGTGGCATGTGGTGGAATGGTTCCAGGCCTTTATGCGTGAAACCAATGCGCAAAATTGAAACGCAAAAGTCAAACGAAATTTAATTGTTTTTTTAAGTGAAGTCTGACCCAAATGGGATCTCAGTCACTGAATTTATCTCACCACTTGTTATAATCAAGATGCCAAAATCTGGCTTCTTGCCAGTTCTCAGACCCGACCAAATTTCAAAGCGACACCAGGAGATCCCACACCATGAAAAAACACACTCTTTTGCTTTTGCCTCTTGTGCTGGCCCTCAACACCAGTTGTAGCAGCACACCCGCCACCCAGGCCAAACCCAGCCCCTCACCCAG
>CAZRFI010000417.1:0-3413 GCA_964598905.1 uncultured Candidatus Sericytochromatia bacterium
CCCCATCTCCCCCGCCAAATTCACCCTGGCAGCGGCCTCCCAGCGCGATTGGCCCACCCCGCTCATAAACAGGCGGGGGCGGGCCAGCCAGCCGCGCACAAAGCGCAGCCGCGCCCGCGTGTAGAGAAAGCCCGGCACAAAACGGTATTCGCGCCGAATCTGGGCCAGATAAGCAGTGTAGACCTCGGGTTCGGCCCCCAGAATCGAGAGGTCGAGATCGAGAAAGAGCAAGGCATCGCCATCATTGGGATCTGCTTTGTGGCCAGCGGTGGCCATTACCAGCTCGGCCACACGCTCTTGTTGGGCCGCAGCAGCACCCATTTGACCCAATTGGCGTTTGGCCAGCCGGGCGCTGTAAAGCTCGTTTTTGCCCTTGCGGGGGTTGTAAATCGCATCGTGAAACCAAATCGCCAGTCCGACACTGAGCGGGTCTTGAAACTCAGCCTGGTATTCCTGCCACAATTCAAGCAGGGCCTGAATATGTGCCAGCGTGTGATAGGCCCGCTGCGGCTCTTGGTAGCGCGTTTGCAGCTCATGGTAAATCCTGCCACGCAAAGCCGGATCAGCACAAAAAGAGGCCGTCAGGGCCTCCCAATTTTGTTTTAAATCCAACACAGCCTCAAGAACGCGACTAGCGGTTGTAGATCTCGGTCCAATGGCCCAGGGTATGGGCTATTTCTTGGGAGAGATCCTCCGCACGCAGGCGCCAGCTCCAATTGCCTTCGGCTTTACCGGGCGTGTTCATGCGCCCAGTGGGGTCATCGAGGCCGAGAATGTCTTGCATCGGGATCAGCACGGTATTGGCCACCGACGACATCGCCAGGCGAATCAGCTGCCAATGGATAAAATTGGCGTCGTTGCTGCCCTGGTAATCGAGAATGAATTTTTTGACTTTTTCGGGCCGATCTTCAAACCAGCTGAAACTGGTCTGGTTGTCGTGGGTGCCCGTATACACCACACTATTGGCGATGTGGTTGTGGGGCAAAAAGGCATTGGCGGAGGTATCGTCAAAGGCAAATTGCAGCACCTTCATGCCGGGGAAGCCAAAGCTGTCGCGCAGGTCTTCGACCGGCGGGGTGATCACACCCAGATCTTCGGCAATAAACGGCAGGTGGCCCAAAGATTTTTGAATCGCTTTAAAAAAGGCCTTGTCGGGGCCTTTGACCCATTTGCCATTGATCGCGGTTTTTTCGCCAGCGGGAATTTCCCAATAGGCCTCAAAGCCCCGGAAATGATCCAGGCGCACGATGTCGACCAAATTTAACATCACGCGGAAGCGCTCAGCCCACCAGGCGTAATTGTCTTTGGCCATGACTTCCCAATTGTAGAGCGGGTTGCCCCAGAGCTGGCCGGTGGCCGAGAAATAATCCGGGGGCACGCCCGCCACAACCGTGGGTTTGCCATGGGCATCGAGGTGAAAGAGATTTTGGTGGGCCCAGACGTCGGCGCTGTCGTGGGCGACAAAGATCGGCATGTCGCCAATGATCTGCACGCCGTTGAGATGGGCATAGCTGCGCAATTCATCCCATTGTTGGTGAAAGAGGAATTGCAAATACTGGTGGTAGAGCATCGGCCCAGCCAGGGCCTGTTCGTATTCGCGCAGGGTTTGGGCATCGCGGCAGACCAGACCTTCGTCCCAGGTATCCCAGGGCTCGCCAGCGTATTGCTGTTTGAGCGCGGCAAACAGGGCATAATTGCGCAGCCAATTGCGGTTTTGTTGGCATTTGCAGAAATTCTCAAAGCGCTTGCGGTCGGAGAGACTGGCATGGGCCTGAAAATACACAAACGAATCTTCAAAAATCGCGCCTTTGGCAGCGGCCACCGCTTCAAATTCGACTTTGTCGGCGCTGAGTTGGGGGTAAGCGGCCAAAGCGGGACTGTCTGGAGAGAGATAGCCCTTTTCGACCAATTTTTCGGGGCTGATCATCAGGGGATTGCCCGCAAAAGCCGAGAGACAGGCATAAGGCGAGTCGCCATAACCCGTGGGGCCCAGAGGCATAACCTGCCAAAGCTTCTGGCCAGTTTGGGCCAAGAAATTGACAAAGTCGTAGGCGATTTCACCGAGATCACCCACGCCAAAGGGGCCGGGCAAAGAGGTGGGATGCAATAAAATACCGCTTGCGCGTGGGTACATAATCTGTGTCCTTGTCTGTGTTAGAGGCTTAAACGCCCATTTTGCGGGCAGTGGTTTCCATATTGCGGGCCAAATTGCGGCGACCAGTTTGAACCATGCTCAGGGCCTGGGTCACTTTGTCTTCGAGCGAGGCCAAGACCTCTTCGCTGTATTTATCTGCTTCAAAGCGCTGTTGGCGGCATTCAGCTTCAGCGCTTTTGCGGGTTTCGTCGGCCATTTTGACGGCCTGACGCACCAATTCATGCTCTTGCAAATACTGGCGGGATTTTTCTTTGGTCAGCTCCAGCAGCTTTTGGCTTTTGGCCTGGGCCTCGGCAAAGATAACGTCTTTTTGGGCCAGAATCTGCTGGGCCTGCACCATTTCTTGGGGCAGCATTTCGCGGATGCGGTCGATCAGCTCAAAAATATCCTCTTCATCCACCACCACGCGCGAGGTAAACGGCACTTTGACGCTGTTCATAATCACTTCTTCGATTTTTTGCACCAGGGCCAAGGTGGTTTCGGGAGAGGCGGAAGGCTGGGCCTGCATTTGGGGCTGAGCAGGGGCTTGGGGGGAAACGAGTTCATTTTGATTTATCATAATTTTAACTTACGCTTAATATTTACTTGCTACTATTATATTTTCTTCTCAGGCAATCTTCAACCTGAGCCGGAACAAAATCTGAAATTTTTCCCCCGAAGGAAGCGATTTCACGGATCAGACTGGAGTTGAGGAACATGTATTCTGCTTTGGGCATCAAAAAAACCGTGTCCACTTCGCCATTCAGGTGTTTGTTCATCAGGGCCATTTTGAGTTCAATTTCAAAATCCGAAACCGCACGCAGACCGCGGATAATCACCTGCCCACCGACCTGGCGGGCATAATCCACAATCAGGCCATCGCAGCCATCAATCTGCAAATTGGGGAGATGGCCTGTGCTCTGCTGGATCAATTCCATGCGTTCGGCCACAGAAAAGGTCGATTTTTTGGCAATATTGGTTGAGACTGCCACAATCACCTCGTCAAAGAGGTGACAGGCCCGCTCCATAATATCCAAATGTCCATTGGTGACCGGGTCAAAACTGCCCGGATAAATTGCGCGCGTCAAAAAAAGCTCCTTGTGATTCCATCTGCTCTTTCAATTGTAGCAAATGCCCGATCAGGTGTAAGCCCCGCAAGATGGTGATTTCGTGCAGATTTCAGATATTTTTCTCAAAGCCGGATCACGGGCGGCTTTGAGAGCTTCGTCACAATTGGCTATACTTGCAATATATGCGATATACCACCCTGGCCCACGAA
>CAZRFI010000418.1:0-3358 GCA_964598905.1 uncultured Candidatus Sericytochromatia bacterium
AGAATGGTTTCCTCAAAGGCATTCCCCAAGGCGAGACACTACTAACCATGCTGCGGCTCTCGATTCCAGCTGGCATTCAGCAATTGTTTTTTTCTGCGGGCATGACAGCCTTTTTCTGGATTGTGGGCCGGGTGGGCACAGCCGAATTGGCCGCCTCAAATGTCTTGATCAATCTCCTCTTGGTTGCCATTTTGCCTGGTATGGCCTTTGGCATGACCTGTGCCTCGCTGGTGGGCCAAGCCTTGGGCCGCAAAGATCCCCAAGATGCCAAGCGCTGGGGCTGGGAGGTCTCCTGGCTGGCCAGCTTGTGCGTGGGGCTGCTGGCCTTACCGGCTGTCTTTTTACCCGATCTGGTGCTGGGCCTGTTTTTACACGATCCAGCAACAGTGGCCCTGGCACGTTTGCCCCTGCAAATGGTGGCCCTGAGCATGGCGCTGGATACACTGGGTTCGGTCTTGATGCAGACCCTGCTCGGGGCTGGCGACAGCAAGCGCGTGATGTTGGTCTCAATTGTCTTTCAGTGGGGTCTCTATCTGCCTGCACTCTTTGTTTTGACCCAAATGGGCTGGCTCGGCCTGACCGGGATCTGGCTCTTGCAAATGGGCTACCGCGCCCTGCAAACCATCGTGTTTACAGGGCTGTGGAAGCAGGGAAAGTGGCAGAGCATCAAGGTCTAACACCTCTCCCCACCTACGGGGGCGGGAGATCTTCAGGATCCAGCGGTGCAGGCTCAATTTTGGGAGAGGGCTTCTGCCAGCGCTGAATCAGAGCCTTAATTCCAGCACCCGCTCCCAAGAGGGTAGCAAAGAGCAAAGTGGCACTGAAAAGTTCTTTGCCCCCGAGGGCCAACGGGAAAAAGAGCAGGCCGAGCAGATAGGCAATCGCCAGGGCGCGGGAACTCAGCAATGCCAGACGTTGCACCAGTATCAGCTTGAGCAAGAGCCAGAGCAGCCAAGCCGAGCCGAAGTAGATCAGCAGGGGTGGCAGCACCACCAGAATTTCGACCAAAAGCTTGAGAGTGTCTCCCAAGGCACGGTTGAGCTTGTATTGAATCTGCTCACCCACGCCTTCGAGATTCCAGAAACGGCTGGGCGCTTTTTGCGTCAATTGCAGCTCGACGCTGGCCATGCGCAGCATTTGCTCAAATTCCTGGCGTTTAAGGACCTGCTCGCGCAATTGGCGTTTGAGCCTGCGAAGGGTGGCTTTGTCTGGAGTGTCTTGGATTTGGGTCTGCAGATCGTCTTGATCGAGTTTCTGGGTTTGAACCTGTTTCCAAAGATCTTCGCTGCGGATATTTTTATTGCGCACTTCGCCGGTTTTTTCGATTTTCTCAATCACGGTCAGCAAATGCTGTTTGGGCACCTTGAAGCTGATCTGGGCAGAGGACATCCCATTTTCGGGGCGGGACATCGTCGAGCTGACAATATAACCATTGTGTTGGTTTACAATCAGACTGGTGGCCGTAAAGGCCTGGGTCAATTGGGGGACTTCCACGCCCAATGTCGCGCTTTTTACCAGATAATCGGCCTGGTTATAACCCTGCAGCAGGGGAATCGGGGAAGAGGGGGCAGCAATCGTCGCCCGCTCTTTTAGGTCTTGATTTGCTCGGCCTTGATTTGTTTGACCTTCTTGGCGATTGGCCAATAAGTCATTGCTTTTTTGCTTTTTTAACTCTGTTTGACTGCGGGAGAGACTGTCTTCTTCATTGACTGGCGCACGCTCTTCTTCTTTGGCAGCACCCAATACCATGGGTGGGGCTGCAGCAGGCTGATTTTTATCCTGCCCCGCCCGCAGGCGGCTTTCGTCAAGAATCAGGCCGGAATGGGTACCCACCTGTCCGCCACCGGGCAGGCGTTTGGCATGGGTGGTATCTAAACTGCCACTATTGCCCTCTAACTGTGAAACTGCAGCAGGGATCTCGGCCTGCTTTGTGGCCCGATCAAAGAGCCCGTTTTGCTTAGGCATCAGAAAGGCCACAGCCAAAACCGCTGCCGCTACCGAAATCGCAGGCGGAGACTTAATCAGTTTAAGCACGCGCACGGACCAGGGCTCGGGTTTGAATGGGGTCAAGCGGGGGTTGAGTTCGCTCCAAAACTGCTCAAAATAATCAGGGGGAGGCACCGTTTTCACCCTTTGCAAGAGCGAGCGCAATTCGGGGTCAAGCGGGGGATCCTGGGCCAAAAATGCAGGAGACAGCGCGTCTTCATCCGAATCAGACATTGGACTTTCTTGGTTCGGGCTCATGGGGCGTCTCCTCTCAGGGCAAAATACGGTTGCAATAATTCTTTGAGCTTCTTGCGGGCATAGTGCAAACGGGAACGCACCGTGCCTGCCGGGGTACCCAACACCTCTGCCGCTTCCGCGCAGTTCAGCTCTTCGAGTTCCACCAGGGTGACCACCTCGCGGTGTTCAGGTGACAGTGTCTCCAGGGCCTTGAAGATCTGGTCCCGGACCTCAGCCTGTTCCAATTGCTCGGGGGTCTTGTCAAAATCCCCCCCGGCCTGCCGGGCAAATTCTTCGGGCTCGGTCGGCAATTCGCGCCGGGCTTTGCCACGAAGGTGGTTGCGGGCCGTGTTCAGGGCAATGCGAAAGACCCAAGAGCGAAAAGCCTGTTTGTTCTGGAGCTGGGGCAAAGCCCTGTGCACCTTGACAAAGACTTCTTGCAAGATATCGTTCACATCCTCATGCTGAGGAATGATCCCATAGACCATCCCGTAGAGCTGCGGCATAAATTCTCTTACCACCTCTTTAAAGGCCTGTTGATCGCCCTGCTGGGCTCGGTTGAGTTTTTGGATCAGTTCGTTATTCACTGCTGTCCGTTTGGTTTCTTCGGGTTTCAAGTGTTAAGACCCTGCGCCTATCAAAAGTGTTCAAAACTCGCGAATCTGTTTTTAAAAAATCTGCTTCAGGCAGTTTACAACATCTCAAAAATTGAATAACATTAACCTGTGAAAAAAAAGCCAATTGTGGCGTATGACTTTTTAAAGGTTTTTAACACAAACCTCAATGGCTCTGCATTTCAACATTCAAACATCATCATAAAGAGGAAAACACGATGGGTATACTTGGTATGATCTTGACCCTGCTCGGGGTAGGCGTCAGCCTGGTCTTTGGCATCATTTTACTGATACAAGCCTTCAAAGAGTCTCTCATTTGGGGCTTGGTCTATTTGTTCGTTCCATTTGGGGCCTTTGTCTATATCTTTAAATACTGGGACAACGCCAAGAAACCTTTTCTCTACTCCCTTTTGGGCATCCCCCCCATAATTCTGGGAGGCGTTCTGGCAGGCATGTCCGCAGGGGGGTGACACTCCCAATCCACTGAAGTGGATGGGCTTCTAAGCAACTTCTGAGCGATG
>CAZRFI010000419.1:0-3339 GCA_964598905.1 uncultured Candidatus Sericytochromatia bacterium
AAAGCGGCGATTCAATCACAATGCCAGCGTCCACACTGTCCAGCAATTGAATGCCGGATTCGGGCACTCCCGCCAACTTTAAGTGCTGAAGCAACGCCATTTTAGCTTCGGCCAACGTGCGAACAGGGGCAAAGCGGTAATTGACATTGGCCTTCCACCAGCCTGGCAATGAGGTGCGACCGGGTTCGCTCTGGCTTTCGGTAATTTGCAAAACATCGAAAAAATCCACGCCAAAAACGCGCTGGGGAACAGGCTTGAGCTGAGCCAAAGCTTGGATTACAGGCAAGGCATTGTAAAGCGCGTTGCTGCCGTTCCAGGGCCGGGCCGAGTGACAGGCTTGGCCAGGAATCGTGATTTGGGCGTGAATACTGCCCACACAGCCAATTTGCAGGGTATTGTCGGTGGGCTCGCCAACCAGGGCCAAATCGAGAGAGTCAAAATAGTCAGGAAAGGCCTGAATCAGATGATAGAGGCCATTTTCGACCAAAGGCGTCATCTCTTCGCGGGCATAAACCAGCAACGAAAGATTAAAACGGGAGGTCAAAGCACTGCCCCAGCGCTCACAGAGATAAAAAAAACTGGCCAACGCCCCTTTCATATCCGAAGCCCCGGCCCCATAAAAGCGTCCATTGTCACGGTAAGGCTCAAACCAAGCTGGCACAACATCGGAATGGCCAACCAGGGCCAAATGGGGTTTGTTTTCCTGCTGTGGCCATTGCAGGATCAGCGAGTCTTTGGCTTCGCGAATCTGTATTTCGGGCGCTATCCGGGCCAGTTCTTGGCGCAGAAAGCGGTTGAATTCAGCCTCTTGATAGGTGGGAGAAGGGCACTTGAGCAGGGCCTCCAGCCATTCGAGCAGATTCATAACTTGACTTGGGCCGCACGCCGGGCGACTTCTTCCGCCATCGCTTGGGTGACGCAATAGATCAGGCGAGCATAGCCCTGTCCGTCAGCCCCAAAGGCTGTGCCAGGGGTAATCAAGAGACCTGCTTCGATAAAACCTTGCAAAAGCTGCTCCGAAGTGCTGCAATGGGGATGGCTAAACCAGAGATAAAATCCGGCTTGGGCCCCAAAGACATCACAGCCAGCCGCTTTTAAAGCGGCACAAATCAGATCCCGTTTGCGGTGATACCCGGCGGCAAAATCACGCGGGTGTTGGTCGTCGTTCCAGGCGGTGACAGCCCCCTGTTGAATAAAGGTGGGGGTTCCCACGCCAATTGGCTCACGCAATTTACCCAGCAGGCGAATCACTTCATGGTTGCGACTGATCAGTGCCCCCATGCGGTAACCGGTCATGTGGCTGCGTTTGGAGAGCGAACGAAAGACCAGCCAACGCGGGCTGTCGATCTCCAGGCAGGAGGCCGGGCGCTGCTCGGTATAATACAACTCGTTATAACACTCGTCCGAGCAGACAAGAAAATCGTAGCGCTCAGCCAGGGCCAATAATTTTTCAAAATAGGCGCGATCGGCCAAAGCCGTGGTGGGATTGTGGGGAGAGTTGATCCAAAAGAGCTGACAGCGCTGCCACTCTTCGGCTGAAAAACTGTCCAGATCGGGCAAAAATCCGGTTTCGGCACTGAGTGGCAAATATTTGACCGGAATGCCCAAGGTCCGGGCCGAGGCCTCATAGACCGGATAGGAGAGAGAGGGAATCCAAATCTCCCGGCCTTGCGACCAATCAAACAAAAGTGGGACATGAAAAATGGCCTCTTTGGTGCCATTGCAGGAGAGAATCTCTTTGGCAGGGTCAAAGCTCTGGCCATAATAGCGCAAAGCCCAATTGGCAACCGCTTCGAGATAAAAACCATCGCCGCGATTTTTCGGGTATTGGGAGATCTCCGTGGCCTGCAAGGCTGCCACGACCGCATCTCTGACGGGGGGATAAGTGGGTTCAATCGGATCCCCCATGATCAAGCTGATCATATCTCGCCCCTCAGCCCGCAGCGCACTCAGCCGCTCATTGAGGGCGGCAATGAAATAAGTTTGACCTTCAAGCAGGTAATGGTTGAAGTGCATAATAGAGCTTCCTTAAAATCACAGGCTGCCTTCAGTGTGACATGAGCCCGGCTCCAAGATAAAGGAGATAGGCCCCCAGAGATTTAAAGGTGGCGCTGCAAAAGACCGGGCGGGGCAGTGGTCAAAGAACCACTTACCACAAACAGATCTTCGGCCAAGGTTTGGACCACTTCGGCCATTTTGAGTCGTTTGAGCCAATCTTCGGGTAGGGCCTGCAGTCCATTGAGCAGACCAACGATTTGGCCTGTAATCGTGCCTGTGCTGTCGGAATCTCCCGAATGATTGACAGCCACGCGCACACTTTTGCGAAAATCGTCGGGGTATGACAGAGCACAAAACAATGACATCGCCAGGGCCTCTTCACCCACAGCCCCAGGCCAGCCCACGCCCATTTTGTGTAGACGCTCAGGAGTGGGCTCCAAACCTGCGGCCTGCATTTCCAAGGCCCGATCGACATGGAAGAGCGTTTCATCGTGACCGGGATAGGTTTTGAGAATATCCAAGACTTTGATTGCCGCAGGCTCCAAGGGCTCTCCGTCCACCAGCAGGGCGATTAAAGCCGCATAATAACCCGCAGAGAGATAGCCACTGACATGGCCATGGGTAATCGCAGCTGAATCGGCCCCGATCCGAAAGGCCTTTTCGGGATCTTGCCAAAAATAGAGGCCCACAGGAGCGACGCGCATGACACCGCCACAGCCTTTGCTCTCGTTGAGGGCATAATCGCGGCTGCCCATTTTACCGCTGTGCAAGGCATTGAGACAGGTTTGGCCGGGCGCTTTCTGCTGGAAAAGCCCCTTTTGCTGCAATAAAAAGCCGGTGCGCAAAGAGGGAGGGATGGGATAGTCTTGGGTGTGGAGCCAGCGCAAATAGGCCTGGTAGATCAGGGTCTGCAAATGAAGATCGCGCTGATCTGCTTGCAAGGCAAAGCGGATCAGCGCCTCGGCCGTAAACAGAGTCATCTGGGTATCGTCGGTAAAATCGGGATCCACCAAGGCATCAATGCCCCCTTCGCCATATTGCTGGCGAATGGCTCGGATATCCTGAAATTCAACCGGGTTGCCCAAGGCATCCCCCAAAGCGCCGCCCAACAGACAGGCTGCATAGCTTTCAAGACTGTGATAATTTTTCATCTTTGCTCCCCTTTGTTGCGACAAGTGCACCTGATCCACAGTATAGCCTGAAGAAAAAACACAGTCACACATCAACCACAGCAACACCAAAAACAAGCTTCCTGGAATTGCTGCGTTGAAGCGTAATCAGTGTCGCTAAGTACAGCCCCCCAGAAAAAAGTGGCCATATCATGCCGCGATCTTTTCCTGT
>CAZRFI010000420.1:0-3335 GCA_964598905.1 uncultured Candidatus Sericytochromatia bacterium
AAAGAGCAAGGTCACGACGACCAAAGGCGTGGTATAGCTGGGTGCAGAACTGTCTACTGGAGCAGGAGAAGAGGGGGTGGCCATAGGTGTCCTTAATGGAATGCATTTTTTATACTTTAACACCATCAGCAGCGCAACTCAATTGAGGACAGGGCTTAAAAATGCTGAATTGGCAGCAAATTGGCAATTATTCGCTCAAAAAAAACCTGGGCCCATGTAAACACATGCCCAGGTTTTATAACTAAGAAATTTTATCCAGGGATAATCGCAGCCCACTTCATGGTAAAGAGGAAATAACTCGACACCAAGAAAATCAAGACACCGGCACCAAAAAAGCCCCATCTCATTTTTGTTTTAAAGACCAGGGCCAAACCTGCGAAGAACAGCGAAATGGTATAAACCACCCCAACGAGATCAAAGCGGTCGCCACGGGTATTGTGCTCTTGACCGGCATTAAAAAAGCCATCGGCTTTTTTGAACATGGCATTGGAATCCGCCACCATTTGTTCTTCGTATTGATTGCCGGCATCATCCAAATCGTTGTGCAAAGCCAATTCGAACAGCTCTTTTTCGCTCAGACCTTCGGCATCTTCGTCATCCACCTTGATATTGGTGGCGTGTTTGGCTTCGGGCAAACCCAAGCTTTCGTAAGCCTCAGGGCTCATTTGCCAGGTGTAGAGATAGTCAGCCATCTCCAGCAAATTTTCTCTGACTGCCGGATTTTTGCTGGTTTTGGCTTCGCGCAAAATCTGTTTGCCGAGGATGTCGATTTGGTAATCTTGGGCAATATTGATCATGGCATCGGTTTTGTCGGTGGCCGCTTTGATCGCTGTGGTGGCGGCTTCGGCATAAGCAGAAGACTGGTTGCCCGTCCACAAACCCGCTTGATAACCCGACCAAGCAGCCCCTGTGGCGGCCAAGCCCAATAACAGGGCGACCAATAGTTCAAAGACATCAAAACCTGTGTCTTTTTCTTCGTTTATTTCTGTATTTTCTGTCATGGCTAACTTTCTATAAGTGGAGTATTATTAAATTTTGCTAGATTTATTCCTTTTTGCTCAGCAAAACAAATAAATGAGACTAAATTTACCAAAGATGACTCATTATAGAAAGTCTTTTGAGCAGGGTCAATAAGCCTAGATCCGCTCAAGACGCTGAGGCCCAATTGTAATCAAAGCTACCCCCACAGGCACATTCTCGTTGAGAGAAGGATTGAGCTTAAAGTTTTTAGCATTGTAATGAATCCCCAAAGCCAGATGCCCTTGCTGCAAAGCGCGCTGTGCCATGTCTGCAAAGGTACCAGCCTGATTGACCGGCACCAAATAAAATTGCTGCCCCTCGGCCACCGTCAATAACTGCGCCAAGATCTCTTGAATACCGGGGTTGAGTAATTCTTGACTTATAAAATAGGCGTCAAAGCGACTGCTACAGACAATTTTATCGCTGCCAGCCTTGCGGAGCAGCTCTTCAGAACCAGGGTCAATACATTCCACCACCGTATTGACCCTTTTGGCTCGACCTTCAATCGCCAAGACGATCGCCAGATTGAGATTGTCTGAAGCTGGGTTGGTCGCATCACGGGTCATAATCACAGCATGATGGGCGGTATCTATTCCTGCCCGCAGCAAGGTATTGTCTCGGGTCGGGTTGCCGCGCACATAGTGAACTCCCTTTTTTTGTAACTCCAGAGGCAATTCTTCGAGATCTTCATCAACCAACACCACGGGAACATTTCCCACTGCAGGATCGAGGGCCAGTTCCGCCAACACCCGCTCCACTTTGGCCAGCCCGGCAAAATTAAACAAGACCAAATGATCTTTGAATTTAAATGCTGACATTCCTTTGATCTCCTTTGTCTTTGAGGTGACAAGCACCGAAGCAATCAATGAGAGGGCATAGCCCAAGAGGCCAATCCCAAAAACCATAATCGGCCCACCCACAAAAAAACGTCCGCCCGGGCTTTTGGGGAAAAAATCGCCATAACCCACGGTGGTCAAGGTCACGATTGTGTACCACAAGGCATCCCACCAAGTGAGGTCGGGATTGTTTGGCAACTCAAAATAGAGAAATCCCGTAGTACCGTAGAGCAAGAGCGCGATCATCAGGGCACTCACACGCAAAAAGGCGGGCGGATTGCGCAATGTTTTTTTATTAAATAGCTGAAACAAAACGTGAAACATGTCTGCCTCTATTCAGATTGGCTACGCCATTCGCGCATCTGGGCCATGGCCCTTTCACTGGCCTGTTTATGCGACCAGAAACCGCGCCGCTTGGCATGGGCCAATTCCTGTTCCTGTAAATAAAAAGAGAGCGAAGGAAAAGGATAAACGGGGTAGACCAGGGCCAATCCCTCTCGAATGAGTTTCAGCGAAATATCCTGATCATCGGCATAAATCGTGGCCAAATAGCGGCCATATTTGTCTTGAGAAGAAGAGGCGCTGAGAGAGACCCGCAAAGGCTTATTCGCCAATTCGCGTTTGAGCAATTCAACTCCCGCTTGGGCAAAGGGCGTCATCACATCCTTTTCCACTTTGGCATCAAAGGCTTTGATTCCGACCAAGCGCAAACCCACAGGTTCTTCACCTGCTTTGCCAGCGAGGATGCTGTCGCCATCGAGAACCTGTACGAGGTTTAATAAATCGCCACTGTTGACAATGCCACTGGTCTTTTGCACCTTGCTGCGGCGCTGCTCAGCTGAAAATCCGTAAAAAGCCGATGTACCCAACAAACAGACTATCACCGTCCAAAAGACCAGGGTCATGCGCTCCATAATTAAGCGACAGCACCCTCATCTAATTGTATCGGCATGACATCAGGACCAATCGGCGGCAAGCCTTCAGCTTCAAGGGGTGAGGTTTCTACCTGCTCACCGTATTCAAGCTTTTGCACCCGACTGTGCAAATCGTAGAGCAGTTTTTTGTAGAGCAGTTCGCGCTCTTGCATGGCCTGCCACTCATCGGGCGAGGGCAAGACCTGCAATTGGGCCTTGAGACGTTGATTGATCTCTTCCAATGTGCGGGCCTGTTCGGTCATTTGGCCAATGCTGTAACTGGCTTGGGCGTATTTCTCTGCCAATTCATTGAGATCTCCCAATTGTTCCAGCAATTGGTTCCACTTTTTATCAAAGCTGCGCTCAATCGTGTCTTCGACCAGTTTTTCCAAAGCCTGAGCAGAAGGCAGGCCCGTGGCAGGTGGGCCTTCCCAAACAGCAGGGTGGGTCACTTCGATTTTCTGGCGGATGGTGTCAAAGCCACGATTGCCATCTTTGAGATTTTTAATCGTTTTGAGCACGTCCATGGCCTCTTGCTCAAAATTGCGGCTGACGCCTTTCTGCC
>CAZRFI010000421.1:0-3308 GCA_964598905.1 uncultured Candidatus Sericytochromatia bacterium
GCCAAAAGCGCTTCAATGATAAACAGCGATGGCGCTTCGCGGATATCATCGGTCTGGGGTTTAAAGGAAAGACCGAGAATCGCCAGGCGTTTTTGTGAAAAATCGCCGAGGGCCCTGTGAATTTTGCTGATAAAATGCTGGCGCTGCTGCAAATTAATCTCTTGTACGGCTTTTAAGAGCGAAAAATTGTAGCCATGTTCTTCGACGATATGGATAAAACCCGAGAGATCTTTGGGAAAACAACTGCCGCCATAGCCCACCCCTGCTTTGAGAAATTGCGGGCCAATCCGCTTGTCTAGGCCCATGCCGCGTGTGACCTTGCCAATATCTGCACCTGTGCGCTCACAGATCGTCGCCAGGGCATTGGCAAAAGAAATTTTCATCGCCAAAAAGGCATTGCTGGCATGTTTGATCAATTCCGCACTGTTGATATCGGTGATCAGCATCGGCGCGTTTAAAGGGGCGTACAATTGCACCAAAAGCGAAGCGGCCCGCTCAGAATTGACCCCCAAGACCACCCGATCAGGCTGCATAAAGTCTTGAATGGCACTGCCTTCAGCCAGAAACTCGGGGTTGGAAGCCAAATCAAACTCGACATGGCTCTGGGAGAGATGTTTGCGCGCCAAGGCTTCCATCGATTCGGCGGTGCGCACAGGGACCGTGCTTTTTTCGACAATCAGCTTATAACTGTGCATGGCACCGGCGATCTCTTTGATCACCTTTTCCATGGCAGAGAGATCGAGGCTGCCATCTGGCATTGAGGGCGTGCCAACACAAATAAACAGAATATCCCCAAACTGGACCCCTTCGGCAATTTCGGTGCTAAACGCCAATCGGCCCTCAGCAACATTGGCATGCAAAAGAGCTTCCAAACCGGGCTCATAGATCGGCACCTGTCCGGCGCGCAAAAGGGCTATTTTTTCGAGATGATTGTCGACACAGAGAACGTCGTGGCCCAATTCTGCAAAACAGGCCCCAGTCACCAGACCGACATACCCTGAACCTATGATCGTGATTTTCATGCAAAGCGCCTACGAAAGTCTGCAAGGCTCAATTCGAGGCCTTCGCGCAGCGAGACCTGAGGCTCCCAGCCAATTGCCGCGCGAATCTTGGAGATATCTGGGCGGCGGCGTTCAGGGTCATCCGAGCGCGGAGAGGGCAAGGCCTGCAAACGGGTGGGGATCCCCGCCACTTCGCAGATGGTGGTGGCCAGGGTTTCGATCGTGTATTCCTGTGGATTGCCCAGATTGTAGATCTCGCCATCGGTTTGCTCTGAATGCATGAGCCCAGCCAAACCGCGCACCAGGTCTGAGACAAAACAAAAACTGCGGGTCTGCTGCCCAGCGCCATGCAGACTGAGAGGCTCTTTGCGCAGGGCTTGGAGCAAAAACTGGGGCACAACACGTCCATCGTTGGCCATCCCCGGCCCATAGGTATTAAACACGCGAGCAATACTGTAACGCAGACCATGAACACGGGCGTAATTGACAATCAGGGCCTCGCCAAAGCGCTTGCCCTCATCGTAACAGCTGCGCTGTCCGACGGGATTGACGTGACCCCAATAGCTTTCCACTTGGGGATGCACCTGGGGATTGCCATAGACCTCTGAAGTGGAGGTATACACCAATTTGGCCTGGTGTTTGCGCGCCAGATCGAGCAAATTCCAAGTGCCCAGGGAATTGACCCTTAAGATCTCCAGCGACAAGCTCTCAAAATCAAGGGGACTGGCGGGTGAGGCCAAATGGTAAATCTGGGAAAAGGCCTCGGCCTGAAGCGCCTCGGGCCAAGGCAAGGTAATATCCGCTTCGATCAAACGAAAGCCCGGCAAAGCCTGTAACTCGGCACTGTTTTCGCGGGAGCCTGTCAAAAAGTTGTCAAGCCCGATCACGGACTGGCCCTCTGCCAAAAGCTGGCGGCAGAGTGCAGAGCCAATCAGCCCCGCAGCACCCGCCACCAAGACAGAGGCCATTACCACTCTCCGATATTTGGCGCAGACAGCCAGGGCTCGGCAGGCGTCAAAGCGCCTCCGGCCTGCAACAATTCGACAGAATGACCATCTGGAGACTTAATAAATGCCATGCGTCCATCTCTAGGCGGGCGGTGGATCGTCACCCCCAAGGCCTGTAAACGGGCACAGGTGGCGTAGATGTCTTCGACTTCAAACGCCAGATGCCCAAAGAAACGCCCCTGAGGGTAAGGCTCACTCTGATCCCAATTCCAGGTCAGTTCTACCACTGGCTGATCGGGAGCTGGCCCCAGAAAAACCAAGCTGAAGCGGCCTTTTTCATAATCATTGCGGCGCAAAACCTGGAGGCCAAGTTGATCGACAAAAAACGTCAACGCTTTCTCCAAATCGAGCACCCGCAGCATGGTATGCAGGTATTTGAGGCCCGTTGTGTGCATCTTAAATCAGTCCCGGAAACTCCTGATTGAACATCACTTCAAGCCGTTCGGGCAGGTCGAGATTGTCGCGCAGGTGTTTGACAAAACCAGCAGCCAATTCACCGTATTGCTCTTCGGGAACTTCGGTGTGAAAATTGATCGCCAGATAGGGCTGCATATTGCGCTGCTCGTCAAAAAGAGCGACCATTTCGTAATGTTTAATTTCGGGATGAGCCACGAGAAAGCCCTGAACGGTCGGTGTAAAACCCGGCACTTCAGACATATCTGCCAAGCGAATCATAATGCTCTCACCTTCGGCGTAAGGCACATTGTGGGCGTAGCCTTCAAAAGGCACGGGCACACCTTCAAACAGGCTTTTGATCTCCATTGCGTTGAGTTCAATAGCATTATCCTGATAGGCATTAACCAGGGCACCAATCACCTGTTCATTTTTGAGGATCAGCTGCAGGGCATAATACAGGGCATTGCGGGCCGGCAGGGGCGCAACTTCGGCCTTACCGCTGTCACTGGCCCAATTTTGCTCCTGCTGGGCTTTGCGGGCATATTCTGCGCGCGTAAAAATCGCGACATAGACGCCCCCATCAGGATGTTGCAACATATGTGAGCTCACAGCCGCTTCCGGAGGCAAAGGGGTTTCGTCGTCAGGCAAACCCAATGAACGGGCCAAAGACAAATACAGCCCTCCCTCGGGAATTTGGGCAACCAGACCCTCGACATCGCTTTTCAGGCCACGTTTGGCCACGACAAAGGCTTCGGTTAAATCTTTAAAGGGCGCTTGAACGGTCATCGGGGGATTCTCCTGTCGGATATGAGCTAGCAGGACAGCAAACAGCTGTGCCCAGCCGCCTTCAGTATACCAGAGCCAAAAGCGATTTCTTTTGAGGTTCTCATTTAAAAGTTATAAT
>CAZRFI010000422.1:0-3307 GCA_964598905.1 uncultured Candidatus Sericytochromatia bacterium
ATTACCTCGAACCCTATTACGAAGAGCCGATCAAGATCTTTGGCTCGCGCTGGCGTGAAGGCCACCACAATTTTGCCGAAGACAAAAACATCTGGGGCCGCAACGTGCGTTACCCCGAGAGCTGGGATCCCGACACTTTCGACTACCAAGACGACGATCCGGCTCTGGCTGCGATCAGCCCCGAAGGGGGTCTGCAGACCGATCTGGTGGAGGTCAATATGGGCCCCCAGCACCCGAGTACCCATGGTGTGTTCCGCATGAAATTGGCCCTCGACGGCGAGCGGGTGGTCCGCCTCTACCCGATCATGGGCTATTTGCACCGCAACCATGAGAAGATCGGCGAACGCAATTCCTGGATTATGAATATCCCCTATACCGATCGCCTGGACTATATCACCTCGATGGCCAATAACCACGGCTATGTCTTGGCCGTCGAAAAACTGGCGGGCATGGAAGTGCCCGAACGGGCGGAGTATATCCGCGTGATGATGTCGGAGTTGACCCGCATTGCCAGCCATCTTTGGGCCCAGGGATTTTTGTTGAATGACCTGGGTGCCTTTTTTACGCCGATGTTGTATGCCGCCCAAGAGCGCGAACTGATTCTCGATCTGTTTGAAATGGTCAGTGGCGCGCGGATTATGTGCAATTATATGCGCTTTGGCGGCGTGGCCCACGATTTGCCCGACGAATTTTACAAACCCTTTGACCATTTGATCAACGAGCGTTTGCCCCGCATGATCGACGAGTTGGATAGGTTCTTGACCACCAACGAAATTGTCATGGAGCGCACCCAGGGCCTGGGCGTGCTTTCAGCAGAAGAAGCGATTGCCTATAGCTGCTCCGGCCCCGTCTTGCGGGCCAGTGGCGTGGACTATGACCTGCGCCGCAATCAGCCCTACTCGATTTACGATCGCTTTGACTTCAATGTGATTACCCAGCCCAAAGGCGATGTCTACTCGCGTTATCTGGTGCGTTTGGGTGAATTGCACGAATCGCTCAAGATTCTCAAACAGGCCCGCCAAGGACTGCCCGAAGGGGAGATCATCTCCAAGAAGCAGTGGAATATGCGTGTGCCCGCGGGCCAGGTCTATGCGGCTGTTGAAAGCCCCAAAGGCCAATTGGGCTATTATGTCGTCAGCGACGGCAAAGCCAACCCCTACCGCTATCATATTCGCTCAGGCAGTTTTATCAACCTCACGGCCCTCGAAAAGATGAGCCGGGGCCATCAGGTGGCCGACGTAGTCGTCATTCTGGGCAGCCTGGATATTGTACTGGGAGAAGTGGATCGATGAAAATTTACGGCACATCCGTTCTCAAAGGGTTGCTCTACACCCTGAAAACCTTTGTCGACACCTATGTCGAAGATTTTAAACGCCTAACTGGCAAAGGCCAGCCCGAAAATGGCCTGCGCAGCTATTCCGAGGGTGTGGTCACGGTTCAATACCCGGATGTGGCAATGCCTATTGGTGCGACCTATGAGCGCTTCCGTGTCTTGCCGATGCTGATCTACGACAAAAAAGAAAATGGCGACAAAGAAACCCGCTGCACCTCCTGCGGCATCTGCGCCAAGGTCTGCCCGCCGCAATGTATCTGGATTGTGCAGCAAACCGATGACGCGGGCAAACCCGTGCCCAAACCCGATGAATTTTTTATCGACACCTCGGTCTGTATGAATTGTGGGCTCTGCTCCGAATTTTGCCCCTTTGATGCGATCAAAATGGACCATCAATTTGAACTGACGGTGACCGAAAACCGGCGCGAAAACTACGTCTACGATATCGACAAGCTGCACGTACCAGCTGAGTATTATGCTCAGGTCCGGCCCCAGGCCAGTGCCGCCGAAGACGAGACCCGCCGCAAAGACGAAGAGGCCAAAAAGGCCAAAGAAGAAGCCAAAAAAGCCGCAGCTGCCGCCAAAGCCGCTGCCGCCAAAGAAGAAGCGGCTGCTGCTGGCGCAGCAGCAGCCCCTGCTGCAGAAAGCGCTGAAAAACCCGCCAAAAAAGTCTTAACTGACGAAGAAAAAGCCGCAATGAAAGAAGCTGCGCTCAAAAAAGCAGCGGAACTCAAGGCCAAAAAAGCGGCTGAAAAAGCGGCGGCTGAAGCGGCAACTCCCACCGCCCCCGAAAAGGAGACTGAAGCATGACACAACAAGCCGCCTGGAGCATTATTGGTATTTTTTCGCTGGTCGCGATCATTTTTTCGACCTTGCCAATTGCCGGGGCCTTTTTCTTTCGGCCGCGCAAAAGCAATGCCGCCAAAGACGCCAGCTATGAGTGCGGTCTGCACCCCAAATCGGACCCGCACGTCCAATACAATATTCAGTATTATCTGTTTGCCCTGGCCTTTTTGATCTTCTCGATCGAAATTCTCTATGTCTATCCCTGGGCCGTCAACTTCAAAAAATTGGGGCCCGTGGCCCTGGCTGAAATGGCCGTGTTTTTGTCGGTGCTCCTGCTGGGATTGGCGTATGCTTGGCGCAAAGGAGGTTTGGACTGGCAATGAATCCACTCGAAGGTCTGTTTACAGGGCTCTATGCCCTGATCATGAAGGTCAATGAGACCCTGATTCCCGCTCCCATATACAAACAATTTTCGACCCAACTCAGCATCATGATGGGCATTACCGCCATTTTGATCTTTGGGCCCGCCACCATGCTCTTTTTAACCTGGATGGAGCGCAAAGTGGTGGCCCGCATGCAAAAGCGCTATGGCCCCAACCGCGTGGGCATCTTTGGTTCGCTGCAGCCCTTTGCCGACGGGATCAAGATGTTTGTCAAAGAAGACATTATTCCCAAAGCGGCTGACCCGCTTTTACACAGTTTGGCCCCGATGTTGGTCGTGATTCCCGCTGTGATGCTCTTTTCGGTCTTGCCCTTTGGCAAAGACATGCTCCTGGTCAACCTCAATGTGGCCACGATTTTTATCATGAGTATCTCTTCGATTGAAACGATCGCGATTCTGATGGCGGGCTGGAGCTCGCACAATACCTACTCGCTGATCAGCTCCCTGCGTGGCGCTGCCCAGGTCATTTCGTATGAAATCCCGATGGGCTTTTCGATGGTCGTGGTGCTGATGATGTCGGGTTCGATGTCCACGCTGGAGATTGTCAAATCCCAGGAAGTGGGCTGGTATATTTTTACCCCCTGGGGCCTGCTGGGCTTCTTGATCTTTTTTATCAGCGGCGTGGCCGAAGTCAACCGCTCGCCCTTTGACATGCCCGAAGCCGAATCTGAATTGATTGCCGGTTTTCACACCGAATACAGCGGCATGAAATTTGGCCTCTTTTATATGGCCGAATTTTTGGGCGC
>CAZRFI010000423.1:0-3306 GCA_964598905.1 uncultured Candidatus Sericytochromatia bacterium
CGCTTTTTATCTGGTGTTGGTTTTGCTCGGCGGGCTCAATGCCTTTTTAAAGCGGTTGCGGGTCAAACCCATTCAAGCAACACTGACACCGGGTGAGCTGAATTATTTGCCCCTGGAGCCGCAATTGGCGGCGTTAAACAGGCAGTTGGACCAGGAATTGGTCCGCCGGGGGATTTCAACGGCCCAGACCCAGACCCTTGGGGAGATTGGCTTGCAAATTGCCACAGCGCACCCCGAGCTGCATGCTGAATTTGAGCAAATGCAGGCATTGTTCAACCAATTGCGTTTTGCTGCGTTGACTCCGGTTGATTACCAGCCCCTGCTGGCCGAATTGCAAACGCTGTTGGCAACTTGGAAAAAAACAGAACTCTCGGCTCAGGCCAGGCCTGAACCAGGAGTCAAAAGCAACACTTAAAATTTAGACGGGGTCACTGCCGTCAAAGCCCAGGCTGGGACTTTCTTCGGCCTCAGAGATATCCCCGGCCTCCATACCCAACATTGGCAGACCGGCTCCCAACATTCCGAGTGCACCAAGATTCATCAGCTCTTGAGGCAGGTCTTGATCGGGGCCCAGCTCTTCGTATTCCACACCCATATCCATCATGCCAGGCATCATCGGCATCTCGTATTCAACCTGAATGTGGAAGAGGGTGGTGACCACTTCTGTGCGGATATTTGTCATCATCTCTTGAAAGATGCCACGGGCCTCTTTTTTGTATTCGATCAGGGGATCTTTTTGGCCATAGGCCCGCAGACCAATCCCTTCGCGCAGGGCATCCATTTCGTGCAGGTGGTCGATCCACTTTTGGTCGATCACACGCAGAATCACCATGCGCTCCAGATCGCGCATCAACTCTTCGCCCAAAATCGTCTCTTTGGCGGCGTAGGCATCGAGGGACTGGTCTTTTAAAAAGACCTGCAGGCCTTCGATTGGAATCCGCAATTCATCGAGATGAATCGATCCCAAGAGCGGAATATGGTGCGACAATTCCTGGTGCAAGCCAGGCAGATCCCACTCTTCTTGGGGAATCCCGTTCTGGGCATAGCGGCCCAACATGTCTTCCATATTGCGGCTGATCATCTCTTCGACCACAGGGCGCAGGCTGTCGCCTTCGAGAATCTTGCGGCGCTGTTGGTAGATGATCGTGCGCTGGCTGTTCATGACCTCGTCGTATTCAAGAATACTTTTGCGCACGCCAAAATGGTACATCTCGACTTTTTTCTGGGCATTTTCAATCGCCTTGCTGACCATGCCCGATTCAATCGGCTCGTCTTCTTCGACTTTGAGCATGTCCATGACCTTTGAGACTCGGTCGCCGCCGAACATGCGCATTAAATCGTCTTCGAGCGAGAGGAAAAAGCGGCTGGAGCCAGGGTCGCCCTGACGGCCTGCGCGGCCCCGCAATTGGTTGTCGATACGCCGGGACTCGTGGCGCTCGGTGCCGATCACGTGTAAGCCCCCGACACTGCGCACATCGTCGCGTTCAGCGGCAATCTGGGCTTCGATTTCTTTTAAGAGTTTGGCTTTGAGGGCGGGATCCACGGTCTCAGGATCTTCCCCTTCCATGCGCAATTTGCGCAGCAACAAAAAGTCCGCATTGCCGCCGAGCAGAATGTCGGTTCCGCGACCGGCCATGTTGGTGGCAATCGTCACCCCGCCTTTGCGGCCAGCCTGGGCAATGATCTCGGCTTCTTTTTCGTGGTTTTTGGCATTGAGCACATTGTGGGGAACGCCCCGGCGCTTGAGCACATCGCCAATCTGCTCGGATTTTTCAATCGAGACCGTGCCGACCAGCACGGGCCTGCCTGTTTTGTGCATCTCTTCGATTTCGTCTGCCACAGCCTTGAATTTGGCCTGAATATTTTTGTAGATAATATCTGGCTGGTCTTTGCGCACCACGGGCCGGTTGGTGGGAATCACGACCACGGGCAGGTTGTAGATTTTGCCAAACTCAGCCTCTTCGGTAATCGCTGTGCCGGTCATGCCGCCGAGTTTGCGGTAGAGGCGGAAATAGTTCTGCAGGGTAATGGTGGCAAGGGTCTGGGTTTCGTCTTGGATTTTGACGCCCTCTTTGGCTTCGATTGCCTGGTGCAAACCATCGGAGTAGCGGCGGCCAAACATCAAACGGCCCGTGAACTCATCGACGATCACGACTTCCATTTCGCCACGTTCATTGGGGCGCACGACATATTCCACATCGCGGCGGTAAAGCTCTTTGGCTTTGAGCGCGATAATCAAATGGTGGGCGTGTTCAGGGTGCTCGGCGCTGAATAAATCGGGGATATTTAAGACCTTTTGGGCCTTGAGAATGCCCTGCTCGGTCAGAATAATATTTTTCTGCTTTTCGTCGATCACATAATCGCAGTCTTTTTCATCTTCTTCGTAGTCGATTTCGTCGAGCAGTTTTTTCTTTTTGTTGTAGTCTTTTTGTTTGCCTTCGAGGCGGGTCACAATCCGGTTGAATTGTTGGTAGGTCTCAGCGGGCTGGGCCAAGGTGCCTGAAATAATCAAAGGCGTGCGGGCCTCGTCAATCAAAATGCTGTCAACTTCGTCGATCACGGCGTAATGCAGTTCGCGCTGCACACATTGGCTCATTTCGGTCGACATATTGTCGCGCAGATAGTCAAAGCCAAATTCGTTATTGGTCCCGTAGATCACGTCACCGGCATAGACTTTGCGGCGTTCGTGGGGGGTCAGATGGTGCAAAATCGCACCGACTTTGAGGCCGAGAAAGCGGTGAATCTGGCCCATCCACTCCGAGTCGCGGCCCGCCAGATAATCGTTGACTGTCACGACGTGTACGCCGCGTCCAGCCAGGGCGTTGAGGTAGGTGGGGCTGGTCGAAACCAGGGTTTTGCCTTCGCCTGTTTTCATTTCTGAAATTTGGCCGCGGTGCAGCACTATGCCGCCGATCAGCTGCACATCAAAGTGGCGCTGGTTCAAGACCCGGCGGGAGGCCTCGCGCACGACGGCGAAAGCTTCGGGCAGCATGTCTGCGAGCATTTCCTGCTCTTTTTGGTATTTTTTGTCTTTGTCGGTCAGGTCGCGGGTGGCGTTGTCGAGCTTTTGGCGAAACTCATAGGTCTTGGAGCGCAGGTCGTCGTCACTGAGGGGCAGAATCGAATCTTCGAGACTGTTGATCTGAGCCACAATCGGCTGGATCTTTTCAATTGTGCGCTTGTGGGGATCGCCTACGAGCTTTTGCAATAACTTCAACATCTTGACGGTACATCCTTTGAGGCGGGCACACAGCCCGAGGGTCATAAAATAGAAATTTACTTTTCCTATTTTACTCCCATTTGTCT
>CAZRFI010000424.1:0-3274 GCA_964598905.1 uncultured Candidatus Sericytochromatia bacterium
GCTTTAACAGCGCTCAGCTTTTTACGCAAAGGCGAAATTCAGAAAGGCCAAAAAGTACTCATTTATGGTGCCTCCGGAAGCGTGGGAACGTTTGCTGTTCAACTGGCCAGGCATTTTGGGGCAGAAGTGACTGGCGTGTGCAGCACCCAAAACATGGAACTCGTCCAATCACTGGGTGCCAATGAAGTCCTGGATTATACCAAAGACAATAACACTTTACCCAATCAGGCCTTTGATCTGATCTTTGATGCAGTCGGCAAAATGCCCAGATCTTCAGTCAAACTTGGTCTGAAGCCCAAGGGGAAATTTGTCAGTGTCACAGGACAAGCAAATCCCCAAAAAGAGGATTTGTTGTTTATCAAAGGCTTAATCGAAGCCGGTAAACTCACAACGGTCATTGACCGAACTTACAACCTGTCTGAAATTCAGGCTGCCCATAGATATGTCGAACAGTTTCGTAAACGGGGAAATGTGTCTGTCAGAGTTGTATAATTCCGCCCCTAACCTGCGCAGGAACAATAACCACGTACAAGGTATCTCGCTTCGTCTCAAGATACCTTTTACCAAATGAAGTAAGTCAGTCTACCCATTTCTAAAAAAACCTTAAATTTTGTCAAAAATAGCCTACACTTCCCACTGGGAACACATTTTTTGTCTGTAGCCAGAGGCGATTTCAGAATAAAGCTGATTCCTGCATTCTCAACGTGTAAGGACGATTGCAACTCATCCATTTTAGGTGAATTTTATCTTAACTTCTCATGATTTACGCATTCCAAAGCTTTACCGAATTTCTGCATTTTTGATTCTCTTGCTGATCTTGCCGATTCAGGCGCAGGCAGAGCCCGCCCCCGACTCGGCCGTAACGCTGCCCTCAGTTAGTCAGGTCTCTTTGCCCGCAGACATCTTTATCAAAACGAAAACCCAGACTTTTAACAGTCGCAACTATTACGCGCTATTAAAGGGACGCATTTGGAGCAAACTGAATGCTGAAACCACGGGCAAGCAGGAACCCTGGGCTCTGATGGGCTGTGAAGGCCTGCCTTGTCAGCCAAACAATCAGGCCTTCGTTGTTCCGACATGGATGAGCGAGATTTCTGCTGACAGCGACGAGTTGACGGCCATAGATCATAACGGCAGGTTTTATGTGCGTACCAGCGCTGGCCCCGGCTTTTTTTCCAAAGACGAATGGATCATCGAGCATGGCATGCCCAAGGACCGACTGATGCTCCCAGATACCCTCAAAGACAAGCGCTCCTGGAGCATGGGCCGGCGCAACTCAGACGTGATGTGGAGCGAAGATGCTGATGGAAATGTCCATCACTATGGCACCATGGGCACCTCGACAATCTACATCTTGGGGCCTGATGGCCAGGATATCCATTATACGGATAACGGTTTGCCGACGGATTTCAGCCACCATGTGTGCGGGCCAAAACGCGGTTCATTTGTTGCAGAGAACCTGCAAGCCAGTGCCAGCACATTATTTGTGATCAACCGTGCTGGCGAGATGTACACCCAAATGAACGATTTTGATCTTAACGGCGGCACCTCTATTTTTATCCGGTACTCCTATGCCGCTCTGGCTCGCCGCCCCCAAGAAAAGGGAACGGATTTTCAGACCCATCTCACCCCCTGGAAGCTGCCTTTGCAGGACTGGAGAAAACAGCCAGTGATTCCACTCACGGGTCAGGCCCGCCTCTCAACCTCCATCACGATTCTACAAACAGGCACCGGCAATGCCGCCCGCGAGTTGCGCGTGGCCGGACAAAACGCTGCCGGAAAAATGGGCTTCTGGTTTAAAAAAATTGAGGAACCCCGTTGGGATTTTAAGCCTGTAGCGCTCCAGATCGCGGCTTCTACTTGGGTTGACCCCAAGCGCTTGGTGCCCCAGGTCAAGCCGCAAGACATTGTTTATCAGCAAACCAACTCACTTCGGGGCTCTGAGCTCTCGCTTTTGAACTTCAATATGCAGTGCTCGCCTGCCACCCTGAGACTCAGTCTCCCTGGCCGGCAGATCGACCTCAAGCTTCACACGGTTGATGCCTGGATCAATACCCATCGCCGGGATGCCGGCCGAGATGGGACTCCTTTGGTGCTTTTGGGTACGCTCGAAATTCCACCAGAAGAACTGGCCCATGTACCTGAAAACTTGAGGCGGGCCAATCTGGAAACCTTCGCCTTTCAGGTTTTAGTCACCAGCGATTATGTCGCAATGTATCGTTCTGGCGGTACAGATGTTATTCACTTTTGGCGCACGGGCCCCGTTCCAGACACGATGACTACCTTTGATTATCGTTATCAGGCACCGATTGGCCCTTATACTGCGGGCTTGCTTCTGAATGAAGATGCAGACTATCTGAATCTGCGAAAAATCAGCCAGATGGCAGACCCCAGCCTGCTTGTTTGGAATTTGGAGCAGTTCAAAGCCGCCGATCTTCCCCAGCTTGAGGCTCTGATTGCCCATAACCAAACGTTTCTGCAGCAATACATCCGAGCCCACGCTTTGACCCAAACAGCCCAGTTAGATGGATTGATGCAAGTCATGTTGACGGGTTTAATCCGCAATTTCTATGACTTGATTTTGGCAGATTATTGGATACCCTATGCCAAAGCCTTCTCCCGTAACGCCCCTGAACTCATGTGGGCCTATTATGCACTCGAAGACAGGCTGAATGATCGGATGCAATTTGAGTACGGCCAGATGATTCGGATCTTGAAATTCCGAATCGAACGTTATGAACTGCGCAGGAGCGAATTACTGCTTTCACAGGAAAGGTTGTAAGCGTCGCCAACATTTCTAAGCGTACTTGTTGGCCATGGTTGGCATCCATTTAACCCATTTGCAGGCGGGCATTGAGTTGGTCGATCTTCTTCACCATGTTTTGAATGACTCCGATTTTGCCGTCAAAAAGCGAAGCCAGATCGCCGTGATCGTTGAAGGGCGAGTCATTCAGCTTTTGCTTTTCGAGTGAGCCATTGACCATCACATGATCGATCACCAGATTCACGAAGGCGATCTGTTGGGTATTTAGAGAGTTATCAGACAGAAATTCACTGAAGAGTTCCAATGCGGCAGAACGTTCAAGTCCGACGAGGCGTGCGAGCAGTTTGAGCAAGGGTTCGTCTTCGAATTCTTTTTCATACTCTGCTTTGGTGCCGAGATCCTGCCAGAGAACCTTTTCGAGATAGCTCAGATCTTGAGCGGTCAGTTCTTTGTTGTGGCGCAGTTTGTGGATCGGCAAGTCATGGGTGTGTTCTTTGAGATAGGCATTGA
>CAZRFI010000425.1:0-1599 GCA_964598905.1 uncultured Candidatus Sericytochromatia bacterium
GCTGATTCGGGTCGTAATAGCCCTGCTGCTGATCCCCGTAGGGCTGATTCGGGTCGTAATAGCCCTGCTGCTGCTGATCCCCGTAGGGCTGATTTTGGTCATACATGCCCTCAGGGGCGACATAACCCGAGGCATCTTGCTGGTAATAAGGATTTTGCTGTTGATGGGTTTGGCGCTGTTTGACCTCTTGCTGCCGATCCAATGCCTCATCCGTCAGGGTCAGAGAACTGGTCACACGGTAAGATGTGACCCCTTCTCCCCTGGCACGTCGCTTTTTACGGTTGTTTTGCTTATCCACCCTTTTATTATAGCTTCTGAATTTACAGGATTTCCAGAAAGCGTGCAAAAAGGGGGTATACTGAAGCACATTTTTGAGGAGAAATCCCGATGGACTATGCACATCTTCGTCTGTATTGCTTAAATTTAAATGGCGCAGAAGAAACCTGGCCCTTTGGCCCCGAAGTGACTGTGTTTAAATTGGCAGGCAAAATGTTTGCCCTGTGTAACCCCGATCAATCCCCACTGCGCATCAATCTCAAATGTGAACCAGAACTGGCAGAACTCCTGCGCGAAAACTATGCAGCGGTTCAACCCGGTTGGCACATGAACAAACGCCATTGGAACACGGTCACGCTCAACTCAGATCTGCCTGATCAAGAAGTCTGTAAACAAATCACCCATTCTTATGCCCTGATCAAAGCCAGTCTGCCCAAGCGTATTCGCGAAACCCTTTCAGACTAGGGGTATACTAAGGCCTTTCTCACAGGCAAATCCCAGCGGATATGCTACCCTGAAAAACAGTTGAAACCCCAACAGGAAACACACAATGAGCAATTTATCTTCTCCCTCCTTTGCAATTGCGATCATGGCCGCAGGCAAAGGCACGCGCATGAAGTCCGAAACCACCCCCAAAGTCTTACACACCCTGGCCGGACGCAGTATGATTGGCCATGTTTTACACGCATCCATAGGCCTCGAGCCCGAAAAAATCCATGTGATAGTCGGCCACTGCGCCGAACAGGTGCAAAATTTTGTCGAAACCAACGGCAGTCCAGAATTGCGCTCGCGTTTGGGTTGGGTTGAGCAAAAAGAGCAATTGGGCACCGGCCACGCCATTATGCAACTCATGCCCGTACTCGAAAACTTCAAAGGCAGTCTGATGATCGTCAATGGCGATGTGCCCCTGCTGCGCAGTGAAACCCTGCAATTGCTGCGAGAAACCCACGAAGAATTGGATTATGCCGCCACACTGCTCACAACCAAAGTCGCAGATCCCACAGGTTATGGCCGGATTGTCAGGCACCACCAGCAATTTGTTAAGATTGTCGAGCACAAAGATGCCGATGCCAAAGAATTGCAAATTCAAGAGATCAACACAGGGGTCTACGTTTTTTCTTGGCCTGTACTGCAGCAATACCTGCCCAAACTCAGCAATGCCAATGCCAAAGGCGAGTATTATTTGACCGACGTGATCGAAATGTTGGTGCAAGATCGCATGCGCATTGGCACAGTGACCGCCGAAAACCCCCTCGAAGTTTTGGGTGTCAACAGCCGCAAAGAATTGGCTGAGATGGAATGTATTTTGCACAGGCGCATCAA
>CAZRFI010000425.1:1699-3262 GCA_964598905.1 uncultured Candidatus Sericytochromatia bacterium
GCAGGTGTCCAGATTGGACCCTACGCCCATTTGCGCCCCGAAAGCGTGGTCGAAAAAAATGCCAAGGTCGGCAATTTTGTTGAGCTCAAAAAAGCCCATCTCGGAGAAAATGCCAAAGCCTCCCACCTGAGTTATTTGGGGGATGTCGAAATTGGCAAAAATTGCAATATTGGCGCAGGCACCATTACCTGCAATTATGATGGCGCTCACAAACACAAAATCACGATGGAAGACGGCGTCTTTACTGGCAGCAATAGCACACTTGTGGCTCCCTTGCACTTTGGCAAAGACGCCTACGTAGCAGCCGGGTCCGTCATCACCGAAGACCTGCCCGCAGGCAGCCTGGGCCTGGGCCGAAGCAGACAAGTCACCAAAGAGGGCTGGTCTGAGAGCCGGCGTCCGCGCAAATGAGGGCCTATGCGTGATTGGCTGATCGTCGGCCTGGGCAATCCGGGCCAGCAATACGAAAAAACCCGGCACAATATTGGCTGGATCTTGATTGACGAACTCTGCATGCGCTGGCAAGCGTCATTGCAAAACCGCAGCAAAGAGAAATGCCTGCTGGGCTCTGCCCGCGTGGGAGAGCACAAGGTCTGGCTTTGCAAGCCCACCACCTTTATGAATCTCAGTGGCGAAGCCGTTCAACCCCTGATGGCCTATTACAATATTCCCAACGAAAATTTACTTGTACTCTCCGACGACGTACACCTGGACTTTGGCCGGGCCCGGCTCAGGGCCAAAGGCAGTGCAGGTGGCCAAAAAGGCATTCAGAATATCATCCAACGGCTCGGCAGTGAAGAGTTTGCCCGTTTGAGAATCGGCGTTGGCCCGCTTTTGCCCGGCAGAAATTTGTCGAATTTTGTCTTGGACCGCCTGCCCAAGTCTGAATTGGAGGCTTTGCCTGAACTCATGGGCGTGATGGCCGATGCTGTTGAACGCTGCGTGCGCAATGGAATCGAAGCAACAGTGCCCTTTGCAAATGGTTACCGCTTGCCCCAAATCGAAAAATAGACAAGACTGAGCGTTTAGATTCTGCTGCAGAAACGCCAGAGCGGGTGCTAATATAGAACCATGGATTGTTTGAAAGGATCGTCGCCTCCCTTATGAAATTCAGTCAACTCAAAAAAACCGCATTGCTCTCGGCACTCATGGCCGCCTCTTTTGCCGCCGGGGTCACCCTTCAGCCCGTTTTAGCTGAATCTGGCGGTTTCCGCGTATTCCTCGAAGTCTATGATTTGGTCAAAATGGAGTATGTTGAGAAAAAAGTAGACGACCAGAAATTGGTCAAAGGCGCGATCGATGGCATGTTAAGCATGTTGGACGATCCCTATACCCGCTATATTGCCCCTGACGAATTTAAGCAGATGAACGAAGAGCGCGAGGGCAGTTTCAGCGGCATTGGCATCCAAATTGGCACCCGTGACAATAAGCTGACTGTGATTGCCCCCATCGAAGACACCCCCGCCTGGCGGGCGGGTCTCAAAGCCGGGGATTGGATCAAATCTATCGATGGCAAAAACACCGAAACCATGATCGTGGATGACGCTGTTAAATTGATTCGCG
>CAZRFI010000426.1:0-3255 GCA_964598905.1 uncultured Candidatus Sericytochromatia bacterium
CGTCTGCGTATCGCCAAAGAGCGCAGCGTGGGCTATTTCTTTGATGGGGGTGAAGCCGGGGATATTCTGATGCCCAAACGCCACCAGCCCGATCATTGTGAAGTGGATGACGAACTGGATGTTTTTATTTTTCTGGACGCTGAAGAGCGTTTGACGGCCACCGTGCGCAAACCCTTAGCTCAAGTTGACGAGATCGCCTGGCTCAAGGTGATCGACACCCACCGGGTGGGGGCCTTTTTGGATTGGGGGCTGACCAAAGACCTGATGGTGCCTCTGCGCGAACAAAAAGAGTTGATGATGCCCGGCCAGTATTACCTGGTCAAAATCCTGCTCGACGACTCCAACCGGATCGTTGGCACCACCCGGATCGAGGATTACCTCAACGAGACCAACGAAGGTGAGTTTGAATACGGCCAAGAGGTGGACTTGATTCTCGCTGACGAGACCGAATTGGGCTTTAAAGCGATAGTGAACCACACCCATTGGGGCCTGCTCTATGAGAACGAGGTCTTTCAAAAGCTTGAAAAAGGCCAGAAGCACATCGGGTATATCAAAAAGCTGCGCGATGATCTCAAAATCGATCTCTCACTCAAAAAACCGGGTTATGACCGTGAACATATGGGCCAATTGGGCGAACAGATTTTGGAGCGGATTGAGCAGAATGGGGGCTTTTTGGCCCTGAGCGACAAAAGCCCGCCCGAAGCCATTTATGAAGCCTTTGGCATCAGCAAAAAATCATATAAACAGGCTGTTGGCAATTTATACAAACACCGTCTGATCACCCTGGAAGAAGGTGGATTGCGCCTGGTACCTCAAGCAGCACCCCCGGCAGTCAAACCCTACGAGGCCAAACCGTATCAAGCCAAACCCTACCAACCCAAGCCTTATCAGGCCAAACCAGGGTTTAAGGCTCAGCGTAAACCTGAATAAAACGCGAAACCTGGGTAAAGACAGCGTCGTAGTTTTGGTGCCAGGCAGGATAGCTCAAATAGAGGTATTCTTTGGCGCGGGTACAGGCCACGTAAAAGAGGCGACGCTCTTCTTCGAGTTCGTCCAGGCGTTTGAGCGAGCGGGCCGAGGGCAAGAGCCCATCGAGCAAATGGGGCACAAACACGGCTGACCACTCCAAGCCTTTGGCGGAATGCACGGTTGAGAGCACCAATGGGCGCTCTTCGCGCTCGTCAATCATTGGGGTGGTGCCATCTTGAAATTTCTGCGAAGGCGGGTCCAGGGCAAAATCCGAGAGAAAGGTCTCGAGTTTTTTGTATTTCTGCGCCAATTGCAGGAGGATATCCAAGTCGGGCGTGCGGGTTTTCCAATCGCTTTCAACCTGTTTTAAAAGTGGGGTGTAATAATTCTGCAACGTGCTCAGTTGTTCGGCCACCGAAAGCTGCTGCCGCCCCTGTTCCAAGGAGGCCTGCAGCTCCAGCAGGGCCGGGGCAAATTTTTTCTGGCTCATGCCATTTAAGACAAATTGGCCCTGGTGGGTGCGAATCCCTTCGATAATCTTGCGGGCCGTGACCTGCCCCACACCGGGGATCAGCTTGAGAATTCGGTGCCAGGCGATGGCATCATAGGGGTTGAGCAAGAGCCGGGCCAGGGCCACCAGGTCTTTGACGTGGCGGCGCTCAATAAAACGAATGCCCCCATAAACCACATAGGGAATACTGCGGCGCAGCAATTCGGTTTGAATAAATCCCGAATGAAAGCCAGAGCGGTAGAGCACAGCCATGTCTTTGAGTTCAAGCCCCTGCTCACGCAGTTCCAGCACGCGGTCGACCACCCAAATGGCCTCATCTTCGGCACTGTAATGTCTGCAAATCACGGGGGGCACTCCCGCAGTGCGAAGGCTGAATAGTTTTTTGGGATAGCCGAGACGGGCCTGTTTGAGCAAATCATTGCTGAAATCCAGCAGGGGCTGTGTGCTGCGGTAATTCTGCTCCAACCTGACAATTTTGCACGTGGGCCAACTCTCGGGAAAGAGCAGAATATTTTCTAGCTCTGCCCCGCGAAAACCGTAAATGCTCTGGGCGTCGTCACCGACCACCATCAGGTTTTTGTGCCGCTCACAGAGTTGGTCGGCAAAACTCTTTTGAACCAAATTGGTGTCTTGGTATTCATCGACCATCACATAGTCGAATAAATTTTGAACTGAGCGTTTAAAGGCCGGATTGGCACGCAATTGCTGATCGACGTGAATCAGCAGGTCGTCGTAGTCGAGCAGGCTGTGGCGGCGCTTGTATTCGTGGTACACCGTCTCCAGGGTCTGTAATTCTTCGAGGTAGTCTTCCAAGCCGGTATAGTCGCGGGCAATCACATCGGCCAAGGCCATCTGGCAATTGCGGGAGCGGGAGATCAGCTCCTGGATTCGGCTTTTTTTGGGAAAGGCCCGGCTCTTTTTGTCAAACTTGAGTTCTTGGCGGATCAAATCGATGATGTCTTCGCTGTCGACGGTGTCGATAATGCTGAAGTTGGGGTCGAGATCGAGCAATTTGGCGTAGCGCCGCAATAAATGGCTGGCCACCGAGTGAAAGGTCCCGCCCATGATTTTTTCGGCCCGCTCCGATTGCAAAAGCAGCCGGGCCCGCAAGAGCATCTCAGCGGAGGCCTTGCGGGTAAAGGTCAGCAGTAAAATCCGCTCAGGCGCCACCCCCTTTTCGAGCAGATAACTCAGGCGGTAGATCAAGGTGCGGGTTTTGCCCGAGCCAGCACCAGCAAATACCAGCAGGGGGCCTTCGGTGGTGGTGGCCGCCAATAATTGGCGGGGATTGAGTTCGTCGGCATAGTCCAGTTTGAGTTCGGGTGAGAGGGGTTCGGGCAGGCTCTCCAGGCTGCGGGCATCCACCTCTTGGCGCAGCTTTTCAAAACGCCGCAGCCGGGCCTTCATCTCGCTGTCCATCTCAGGTTCGGCATAAAAAGCCGCATGGCGAAAGGCCGGGGGGGTATTTTCAGGGGGCCCGGTATCGGCATAAAAATTGAGAAAAGAGCGGATCAAATCGTCACGGGATATGCGTTCCATGGGGGTCTCCGTTTTGGGGCCAGTCAGGATTGGCGGACAGTGTATGCTGCTTGTATTGGGCTTTGTGTTTCTCTATTTTAACTGATTGGCAGTGTGGATGGGGCGCGCAGTTCAACAGTCTTAAATAGGGGGATATGTTTTTGCTGAGTGGTCAGTGGTTCGGGCCAAGGGTTGGGCATTCGGGCCGCTCGCAGCGCACGTCCTGTGCGCGCTCACTAAGTGCCGCGCCTTGTCTA
>CAZRFI010000427.1:0-3254 GCA_964598905.1 uncultured Candidatus Sericytochromatia bacterium
CAAGAACAGGTGCCTGTCAAAGCGGGAGATTCGGTCAACGAAGGGATTGAATTGGTAAAAATCATGGACTTGCAAATGCCGGTTGTGAGGCTAAATTTACACGAAATTGACGCCCCACGTGTGCATTTGGGACAGAGCGCTCAAATCACCCTGGAGGCCTGGCCTGGGCTGGAACTCACAGGCAAAGTACACCGCCTCTTGCCGATTGCCCGGCGCACCCTGAGCAACGATGAAATGGAATTACAGGGTGTGACCTGTGAAATCCGCCTGGAAAAGCCCGATCCCCATTTGCGGCCCGGCATGACCGCCCAGGTCAAAATTCGCTTTGACTCCCTCGATCAGGTGCTCACTTTGCCCTCCCAGGCCTTGATTCAAACAGGCCAAGAGAGTTATTGCTGGGTGCTCGAAAACGGCAAACCCGTGCGTCACAGCCTGACACTCGGGCCCAGTGACGCCCGTCAAACAGTGGTGCGGCAGGGGCTCAAAGCCGGAGACCAAGTGATTCTCAACCCTGCAGAGCTGGAAAAATCCGTGGAGGCCTCTCCCCATGGCCCGACTTAAAGCCCAGGCTTCTGTAAGCGCCCTCCGCCTCTATCTGACACTGCTTTTGGCCTGCTCCTTAACCACCATGTGGGGCTGTCAGCCCCAAAATACACAGTTAAAGGGCCTGCGTTTGACATCAGCCCGCCTGGGTACTTTTGTGCGCCAAGTTGAAATGGTGGGGGAAGTCGAAGCCCAGACCCAGGTCTATTTGGCCCCCGCCTTTACGGCCAAATTGCAAAAAATTGCCGAAGATGGCGCGCCGATCAAACAGGGCCTAGAAGTGGCCCGTCTCGACGTCAAAGACGAAGAAGAAGATCTCGAAGACCAGCAATTGGAGCTGGACGCCGCCAAAAATGCCCTGCTAGAACACGACAACAGTACAGCCGGCGAAAAGGTGCGACTCGGGGCCGAAATTCAGCGGGCCGAAGCTGAATTGGCCCAAAAAGAATTGGCGTCGCACGAATTGGAAGCGGGTACACGGGCCGAAGAATTGGAGAAAAAGCGCCTGCAATTGGAATTGACACGCAGTGCGCGAACACTGGCCCTATCCAATTTGGCCCTGAAAGAAAAACTGGCCAGCAGAGGCATGAGTACCCAATTGGAGGTCTTGCAGGCCAAGCAGGAATTGAGCAACCGCGAGCGGGATTACCGTGTGGCGGAAGCCGAAGATCAACAGGCCCGCGCGGGAGCCACCCGGCTGGCCCGTCAATTGGCCCGTGTCGAAGTGGAATTGGCCCAAAAAGTGGTGGTCTGGGCCCGGCGCAGCCGCGATCTGAGCCTGAAAAAACTCGCACTCGAACGCCAGAAAAAAAAGGCCAAATTCGAGAGCACGGGTCTCAAAGTCAAACGTCTGCAGACCCGCATCCGCCAATCTTCACTCAAGGCACCGATCGACGGCACGGTTGTGATCAACCGCAGCTGGACCCAAGAAGGCCTCAAACGCGTGGGTGTGGGCGATGAAGTCTATGAAGGCAATCCCTTTATGTCGGTTGCCAATTTGGCCCAGGTGCGGATTCGCAGCGAACTCGACGAGACCCTGATCCGCGAAGTCAAAGTGGGTTTAAGCGCAGTGATTGAATTGCCCAGCCTCAAAGGCAAACGCTTTAAGGGCAAAATTACGCGCATCGGTGTCTTGGCCCATGAACCCAGCAAACGCAAAAATACCCAGGGCCTGAACAAGGTCTTTGATCTGGAGATTCTGCCCGAGGTACAAGCAGGGCTGTTTAAACCGGGAACCAGCGTGGATATTCGCTTGCCTTTGCAAGAGCGCAAACAGGTGCTGTTGTTGCCCCGTGAGGCCATTTACCGCAATGCTCAGGGCCATTATGTGCTTTTGGCTTCGGGCCAGATGCGCACGGTCAAATTGGGAGAAGCCAATCCCAAAGAAGTGGTCATTCGCTCGGGGCTCAGCGCCGAGGAACAGGTGCGCCTGCCCGCCAGCGAAGACGCTGAAGCCGATGAATCTGCCAACACGGCGAAAAACGCCGCTCCCAAACCAGGAGGTGCCAAGTGAATTTTTGGCTTGAAAGTCTTTGGTATGCCTTTAAAAGCCTTTACCAACACCGTTTGAGAACCTTTTTAACCATGCTCGGGGTGATCTTTGGGGTGGCGGCAGTGATTGCCATGCTCTCGATTGGCAAAGGGGCCGAGTCAGAAATGATTGAACAGATCGCCGCGTTTGGGATCAACAATGTGCGCATCTATGCCCGCGAGCTCAACGAGACCCAAAAACAGCAGGCCGAGCGCACCCCTTCGGTGGGATTGGCCTATGAAGATGCCAAATACATCCAAGAAATTCTGCCCTATGTGGTGGCTGCGGCCCCCCAAAACCTGCTCGACAAACCTGTAACCTACCGCGATCTAAGTCCCGAGACCCAGATTGTCGGCACCACCCCAGAGTATCTGGGTATCAACGGAGGCGGGCTACAGGCCGGTCGTTTTCTCAGCAGCGACGATTTGCTGCTCTACCGCAAAGTCTGCGTCTTGAGCTTTGAATTGGCGCGGCAACTCTTTTTAACCGAAGAGCCCATTGGCCAATGGCTGAATATTGGCGGCATGCGTTTCGAAGTTGTCGGCGTACTCAAAGATCGGCAGGCCACCAAACAGCGCGTGCAAATCCGCTCACGTGACTTGGCCAAAGACGTGTATATCCCAATCAGCACCTCCCTAAAAAAATTCAGCCTGACCCCGGCAGAAAACACGCCCCACAATCAGGTGCTCTACAATGTGGTCGACGAACTCTCGCTGCAGGTCAGCGGCCCCGAATACCTCAATGCGGCCCGCACAGCGGTCAACCAGATACTCAAACGCCGCCACTATGGCATCAAAGACACCGAGATCATCGTACCAACGGAGTTATTGGAGCAGAGCCAGGCCACCCAGCGCCTGTTTAACCTGGTTATGGCCTGTATCGCCGGGCTCTCGCTATTGGTAGGCGGGATCGGGATTATGAACATTATGTTGGCGAGTGTCACCGAACGCACCCGCCAGATCGGCATCCGCCGCGCCATTGGCGCCACCCCTGGGGATATTTTGATCTTCTTTTTGCTCGAATCGCTGTTGATCTCGTTGATCGGCGGCCTGATGGGCATTGGGGTGGGCGTGGGCATCAGCCAGATTATCACCGCCGCAGCTGGCTGGAAGACAATTGTCTCACCTGAGTCAATTCTGCTCTCGTTTGGCGTCTCCTCCGTCGTCGGGATTTTCTTTGG
>CAZRFI010000428.1:0-3204 GCA_964598905.1 uncultured Candidatus Sericytochromatia bacterium
GGCGTAGTCTGCTCCTGCGTATTCACGCCACTGGCCAACTCCAAAATGGGGTCAAAACCCACACTCTTAATGCGCGGATCCAGAGACAAACTGGCAGCAAACGCCAAGGTTTTGGCGGCTTCCAAATTGCCAAAAGCACCGTAGGTCACGACCTGATCTGGGCTGCTGGCCATGCCATTGAGGGTACGCAAATTGTCAGCCAGCGTGCTGACATCCACACGGGTCAAATCCGGTTGAATAAAATACATGCCATTGACCGGCTCTGTCACCAATTTGGCATTGTATTCATTGAGCAAAGACTGCAGGTTTTCTTCGACCGGGTCTGCAAATTGAACGGCAATATGGCCAGCTGCCACAGGTTCGGGAATGTGATCATTGAGCAAAATAAAGCTTTCAGTGGTTTCGGGCGCGGGTAAATTTTTATTGCCAGGCACATCGGGATAAAGATCCGCCAAACTGCCTGGGTCCACAGGATCAAAGACCACATCGCTGGGCGTCGGAACAGGGGTCGGCGTTGGCTCTAATGTGGGCGTGGGTGTCGGTTCAGGGGTGGGGGTGGCTGTCTCAAGCGGTGAAGGGGTCGCGGAAGGCGACTCAGAAGGTTGAGGTGTGGGAGTAGAACTCCCCACTGGGGTCGGTGTGGGGCCAGAAGGGCAGGCTTTCGAGCGCTTAGAAGCCACTGCGGCCCGGCCTTTGATAATCCAACTGACAACCCCCTGATTAAATTCAACGCTAAAGGCATGAGCCGGATAAGGCCCAATCCGACCCGGTTGAAAGGTACTGGGCTGGCCTTGATTAAATTTATGCCATTTCCAAAACCCTTTGGAAACCAACACTTTGTTTTGTGAACCAATCGGAACGGTCACCGACTGCGGGCCTTCATTTTGATAGCCAAAATAGGCTCTGTATTTGGAGTTGGATATCTTTTGCACACACTCTACTTTTGGCTTAATCGGCTTTTCACGCCGCCGGGAAAGAATTTGAAAATCTGTCTCAGCAGGTGTGAGTGAAAATTTTTGCTGATTTTTGTATTTATCACCCAAAAGGGCTGGGTTAATTTCAAGTTTTAATTCCCCAGAAAACTCACCCAAAGGTTCGCCCTGTTGAAGCGTTGATTGCTCAGGGGGTGTTTGCTTTTGTTGCAAATGAAAACCTGGTTGAAGAGTACAGCCCAATAAAATACCAAATGTCACAGGTATGGCCGCCCATTTTTTTAGTATTAGCATTATTCTATCTCTTCTCCAGCTTTTTTCCTATATATTTCGTCAAAAGTTATAAAAAACAACCCCAAACGGCGTTTGGTATTTAAGCGTATGCGAAGTATTGGCGAATATTTCCTCATCTTCTGGTAAAGCCAGATCCATCCAGAACTCACCGTCTTCCACGCCACTCTGCAAAATTTCAACTGGTTTGTTGTCTATTTGGGCCTGAGCAAAAAAGGGATTCAACATCAGATGTAAACCGTCCACAGCGAGGTATTCAGGCTGCCCCTCTTCATTCATTTGCAATTCAGCGTTCGAAATCACAGGGGATAAATCCGCGCCCTGTTCAGGGGGGCCAACCCGAATCTGCACTTTGAGCGTTTGCTCTAAAAAAGCGACACTCAAGGTATGGCTATTGCCAACCAAATACAGATCTGGAATATGCCGGGTATTCATGTGGGCTTGAATTTCATTGCGACCCACAGAATCAGGTGTCAGAAAAATTTCGTTATTCAAAAAAATCTCTGTTGTTTCTAACGTGGCGTCTTCTGGAAAATAGCCGTTAATCTTGAATCTAATCTCTTTTCCAGAATAATTAGCCTGAACAGCACCCGGAGCAGAGACACCCGTAATATTTTGCCCGTCTACAAAAACACCCGTAATCAGCAACAATCCTGGGGGAGGCTGAGTGGGAGCCACAGGATTGGCACCACTGCCTCCAGGTCCAGTCGCAGAAGGTGTGGGAGCAGATGAGCCAGAAACCGATGGGCTTCTTAAAAAAGCATTGTTTGAACTTGTGCCCGAAGCAGTCGAAACCGGGGGAGAAGCCAACGGTGCTGGGGTGACAATAGGAAGCGTTCGTGCTGCCGCAGGCAAGGGCTGTGCCGATGAATCACGCGAATTTTTCTCAAGAGCCGCAACAGGAACAATCCTATTCCCTTTTTCTTGTTTTTGCTCAAGCTCTCTTTGCACAGGCGTAGGCAATGCCATCACGACCCTGGCCGGAGGTTCATTCCCAGCACAGCTGCAAAAAAACAGTAGCTGAACCAGTGCCAACCAGCCAAGGAAAAAAAAATCTAGTCGCCTCTTTCTCTCAACAAGCAAAATACACCCCATCTACAGGAGAGCGGATCACCGCACCCTGATTTACTACAAAAAAATCACCCGAAGATGACAGTCCTCATCCGAGCTAAGCAAGGTTATAACAAAAAAAATATTTCTTGTATGTCACCCAGAAGATGACAAATGCAGGCCATTTAAACCCCGGAATTGGCACAATAATTCGCTTTCAACTGAAAATAAAATTTATAAAATTGTTGAGATAATGTTACAAATACAAGGCTTATGATAAAAACCACACAAAAGACTTGAACTCCCACCCTGCTTTTGATTACAATGACCTGTGAATCTCATTCAGACCAGCTGAGGGACGGGCCCGTTGACGCTGGGGCAACCTTCTTATGTGCTGTCCAGAAACAGGGCTGAGAAACGGTGCCAATTCCTCCAGACACACCTGCTGTGTCTGACAAATGAGTGATGGCCAAACGCTCTCGGGCGTGTTTTAACCGCCATCCCAGACCCAGGAATTGCTTGGCTGAGAGCCAATCTGAGCCGGAGGTCTGATATTTGTGTGCCGCCTATTTGGTTATTTTTCTCAGTTTGCGGGCCGACCCGCTGCATTGAGTCAGCGTGAGCATTCGTTTGCCCAATTGAGTGAGACCCACCGCGATGGCTGGGGCTTGGCCTATTATGAAACTGCCGATGCCACCCCACGGGTTCAGCTCAAACGGGCCCTGCAACCGGCTTACCAAGATCCTGACTTTTGGCAGCTCAGCCAGAGCTTGCAGACCCGCACCCTGATTGCCCATTTGCGTTTGGCCACAATTGGCGAAAACAGCCTCAACAACAACCACCCTTTTTCTTACCAGAATTGGATTTTTGCCCACAATGGCAATATTAAACACTTTGACAGGTACCGCGCCCTGATTCTCTCGCAGATCGA
>CAZRFI010000429.1:0-3193 GCA_964598905.1 uncultured Candidatus Sericytochromatia bacterium
GAACAGGGGCTTGTGGCTCATCCTGTCGGCCACAATATGCGCGAATTGGTCGAAACTCAAGGTGGCGAAATCATGAAAAGCCGTCTTTCTGTTTTGCGGAAGATGTTGGCTTTGATTCAGGATAATTTGATCCGCCTGCACGCGGCTCTGATTCCCCTGGCTGAGGGCTTTGAGATGATTGTGGCTTCCTCGCTTCAGCTTTCGGCTTTTTCGGCTGCCGAGTATTGGAAAATCCCTTACCGCTATTTGGTCTATTGCCCCAGTTTGGTGCCTTCTCAAGCCCATATGCCCATGATCTGGCCCTGGCCAGTCTTAAACAAAGAACTCCACCAATTGGCCTGGTTCTTTGAGCTGCGCGGCTGGGAATTTGCCTTGGGCTCTGTGATTAACCGTATTCGCAAAGACTTTGACTTGCCTCCCGCCCGTGGTCTGTTCAGGGCCTTTTTGTCTGAACAGCCCTTGTTGGCGGCGTATAAAGAATTGGCCCCAGCCGCACCCGATCAGCATCTCTTTCAAGTGCCCGCTTTGCATTTGCCGGGCCGCGAAACGGCTTTGGCAGCAGAGCTTGAAGATTTTCTTGCGGCGGGAGAGGCCCCGATCTATCTGGGGTTTGGCAGCATGAACGACGGCAAAGCAGCGGCCACGACCGAGGCCCTGGTCAAATTGGCGCAGCGCAGCAAAGCGCGTTTTGTGCTCAGCAAAGGCTGGGGCGGTTTGGGGCAGGCCTCTCTGCCCGAAAACATCTTTTTGATTGATGCTGTTGAACACGGCCTGCTGTTTCCCCGTCTGCGGGCGGTGATTCACCATGGCGGCGCTGGCACCACCTCTGCGGCAGCGCGGGCCGGCGTGCCACAAATGGTGATCCCCCATTTGCTCGATCAGAATTATTGGGCCCATGCTATTTCTACCCGTGGCTTGGGTCCACCAGGCTTGCCCAAAGGCCAACTCAACGCAGATACCTTAGAACGGGGCTTGCAGCGCTTGCTGCGCCCTGAGTTCCAATTGCGGGCCCAAGGGCTGGGCCGGATTTTGATGCGCCAAAATGGGGTGGCTGAAGCTGTGGCTTTTATCGAGCGGGGACTGCTTTTAGCGCCCAAGTAAAAACGCCTGTTTTTACAGGCGCTTTTGTTGCGTTTGTGCTGAACCCGATGAGGGCCTATTGGGCCGGTTGGGCTGCTGCGTCTTTGGGCAAGAAGACAGTCAAAGAGCCATAGCGCTCAGGGTCACCTGGGGCGGTGATCTGAGGGCGGTCACGATCGCTGAATTCATAGCCATTGCCCATGGCTACGGAGATATGGCCGTGGGCATAGCCATTGCCTTTGGCCAGGCCTGCTTCGTATTTGGCTGGATTGTTGCTGTGGCCCCAGACGACAATGGCCCCTGCGGGCAGGGATTTTAAATAATCCCGTGTGGCTTGATTGGGGGGGACAGTGAGTTTGACTTCTTGGAAGCGATCGCTGTATTTGGTCCTTAATTGATCCGCTGCCTGATAAGCAGAGCCGCCAGTCAGACTAATCGGGGGATTGACGCGGTTCAAAACATCTTTGACGCCCCGGTAACAGTAATAGCCGCCATTTCTTCTCAAATAATCGGCCATCACTGGGCGGGATTTGCCTACAGCCTCTGTAATCTGGCGGCCCAAGCCTGTGGCGGTTCGATCAGCTGGGGGAGGATTGCTGACCCCACCCGCGCTGCTTTCGTCGCCGGGCACTGCAGTTTGTCCCGAAGATGGCCTTACACCTCGTGTTCCACCGGGGCCGGGACTCGTCTCTTCGCCATAACCGCCACTGGGCACATTGCCGCCCATGTTTTCGTAATCGGCAATTCTCTCTTGGGCCAATTGGGCTGCATTGGCAAAATTGGTCTCAAATTGGGCGATGGTTTCATCGGGTTTACTCAGTAGTTTATCAAAGGCATTTTGCAAACCTTGGTGAGTGCGGGGGCCAAAGGCACCATCAATGCCATTGGGACTGTTGGGGTGAGAAATATCTTCTCCGGCAGAGACAATGAAGGTTTGCAGCTTGAGAATATCTTGAGAACTCAGGGCCCCTTTGGCGGCATTTTCGAGCACTTCGAGCAATTCTTTGCCTGCTTTGGTCTGGGCCAATTTTTCGCGCAGGCCGGGGGTATTGTCGAGCTGTTCTTTAAACTGATTTAAAAACTGGCTCAGGCCTTTGTTTTGGTCTTGTTTTTCAATGTCGATATAGTTGACCTGGGGATTGGAATTCAGGCGTTTACTCAGATCGGCATACGATTCTTGCAGGGGGGTGGGCAAGGTCTTGGGGGCGATGGTTTCGACAGCTGTTGCTGTGGGGTCTCCTTCGGGCTTGGCTGTCGCTGTTTTCGGTGGGAATTGAACCCGCTCATCGACGACAGGATCTATCGGCGTGTCGACAGCAGCTTTAACGCCAGAGCTGTCTTGGGGAGCCAAGTCCGTTACGACAACGGCTGCGGCTGAAGCTGCTTCTGCGGCTGGTTTCGCTGCGGGGGTCTCCCCTTTATTGTCTGTGGGTTTTACCGCTGGAAGGGTTATTGGGGGGGCCGTGACTTTGCGATCAGGGATGTAACTCATGAATAAAGGACCCTTTCGAGAAATAAACGCGATTCCCTATTTTATACCCCAAAGTCGACAAAACTATACAGTTCAGCCCAAGGCTGAGTGACTTTTCTTGGCTTTAATAGTATTTGCCCTCGATTAATTCAAAGGGGAAGAGTCTATACACCGCATGATAAACACCGGCCTGAGCGGAGTCAGTGGCGGCTTTGCCAATTTGCCAGCGCAGGGCATTGGCAGGATGCTGAACCAGGGCCTCAGCCGCGTCGGGCAAAAACCAGCCCACTTCGGGGGTTTCGTCGCTGGTTTTTAAGGTGCCCCCGATCACCTGAGCGCTATACAGGGCAATCAATTTGGGAGGATGGCTAGAAATATTGCTCATCAATGCCAACAGACGTTCGGGTTTAACCGTGTAACCACTCTCTTCTTCGACCTCTCGCAGCAGCCCCGAGATCAGAGACTCTCCAGGTTCGACCACGCCGCCCGGAAACTCCCAGCCACGCAGGGGGGTGCGCACCAAGAGGTAGCGCCCCTGTGCATCTTGGACACAGGCTGCGGCACAGAGCAGCTGTGCTGATGTGAGAGGGAGGGCTTCTGACATATTTTTAGCTATCGGGAAAAGGGCGTTGAAACTTTCGG
>CAZRFI010000430.1:0-3169 GCA_964598905.1 uncultured Candidatus Sericytochromatia bacterium
AGGTGCGATCGGCGAAATAGGTGCTGATCGTGCCAGGGTTGCCATTGGTTTTAAACAACGCATTAAAAAGTATTAAATGCTGATTGCTATTTGGTTTTCAGGCTTCATGGTTGTTGTGATCTGGCCGATAACTTTATGCATTAAGACAAGACCCCTGTCATTCACGGGAACGCCACCCAGTCCAAGCGAGTAAACACTGGTGCATTCAGACACAAAAACCCTATTGCTTTTTTGCCCTTACTGGGAACCCAGTATGCCTTATTTATCTCTCCCCAGCTTAAGTGGCTACCTCAGACAAAATGGCCACAAAGCAGACCAATGGGATCTCAATTTGCGTTTTTATGAAGAGGCCTTTGATCAGGCTTATCTGCAAAGGCGTTTTCAAGAACGCGCAGCTCTGTTCCCGCCTGAGCACCAGCAAAACCTCAAAAACCTGATTGCCCAACTCGATCATTTGCAGCAAGTTAAACAGGTTTTCAAAACAGAGGCTTTCTACGATTACCATCAGCTCCAAGCGGCCCAACGCGAACTCGAAAAGGTCTACCTCTGTTTTCAGCTGCTCTATCCCGGTGCCATGTTTTCCAAAGACCATTTTCAAATGCCCGAAGGCTATGCCACCTCAGCTGACGTGATCAAAGCAACCCAGAATACCCTGAGCAATCCCTTTCTTGACTTCTTTCGTGAAAAGGTCTTGCCCAGACTGGAACAAGATCCCCCCCACCTGATTGGTTTTTCAATTGCACGCGAATACCAGATGATTCCGACTTTTACACTGGCCCACCTCATTCGCCAACGCCACCCAGATATTCATCTCACAGTCGGTGGGGCCTATTTCTCAAAAATAGCCGACGGTCTCAAAACGGATCACCACCCTGCTTTCTCCCATTTGATCCACAGCGCCGTCAAAGGCGAAGGAGAAGAGCCCCTGCTCAAATTGGTCCAGGCTGTCGGGGGGCAAATCCCGCTGGAAGAAGTGCCCGGACTGATCTACAACCAAGCGGATGGTCAATTACAGGTCAATGCCTCTGGCCAAGCGCTCTCCATGAACGACGATATCGGCGTACCGGATTTTGATGGCCTCGATCTGAAGAATTACTGGTCAGCACATCTCGTTTTGCCCATTTTGGGCTCCAGAGATTGTTATTGGAAGGACTGCACCTTTTGTGACCATTTTATGCAGTTTGCTGGATTTCGCTCGCGCAAACCTGAGAAAATTGCCGATGATCTGGCTATTTTGCAGAAAAAATACGGGGCGAGACATTTCCAGTTTTGTGATGAGACCATGTCTCCCAATTTTGGCCGCCGATTGTCTCTTGCACTTAAAGCAAGAGAGCTCGATCTGCACTGGTACACCATGGCCAGACTCCAAAAAGGCTTTGACAAAGAAACCTCGGAATTGTGGCGTCAGGGCGGCTGTCTGTTTATTCTGATGGGTCTGGAGTCTGCCAACGCTGAACTGGCCCAAAAAATGGTCAAAGGCACAGACAACAGCATCACCGAAACCGTCTTAAAAAACCTACATGAGGCAGATATTTTTACTTTTGCCTATCTCTTTTTTGGCTTCCCCGGCGAAACCCTGGAAACTGCCGCTGAAACCGTGCAGTTTATTCGCAAAAACCAAGCATTTATTAATTCTCTTGGCACAGGTGTCTTCATTCTTCAAAAAACCACCCCGATTTTTAAAAACCATCAGGCCTTTGGAATCACGCCCAACCCACAAGATATTCAAGATGATTGGTCGAGTTTGATCCGGTTTGAAATAGAAAATGCCATGGATACAGAGCAGGCCACGACGTTTCACCACCGTTTTCGCGAAGAAATGGGGCTGACTTATAAGGCAGGACTTTGGCAACACATTCCCCGCATCGCCTTTTTTCTTTACCTCTCTCGCTACGGAAAGCAAAAAGTGCTCGAACACAATGGGCTTTCTCCCGTTGATGCCCCATTGGAACAGGTGCGTTCTCTCAAACAGCAAGGGAACCTGATTGCCGCAGAATATATCAACCAGAGTATCCTCAAACGTTATCCCTCTACCCCCCTGGCGGCCAATCATGCGGCTTACTTCGCTTTGCAGAAAAACAATCTCTCTCTGGCAGAACATTGGCTCAGAGAAGCGCAAAAATACGGCAGCAATCTGGCCGAAACCTATTTGGTGGAAGGCCTTTGGCATTTGGCTCATTCACGCCCGCAAAAGGCCTTACTCTCCCTGGAAAAAGCCCTGTCCAAAGACGCCTACCTCGCTGAGGCCTATCTGCTGCTCGCAGAGCTGCACCGAGACCGGCAAGACCACGCCAGAAAAGTCTTTCACGCCAGAGAAGCCTTAAAAATTCAGGCTGTCGATCAGGCTTTTGAGCGTTTTTCTTTTTATACCTCCCCCGATCTTGTCGAACGCTGCCAAGCACTTTTAGAGCCCTCGCTTGATACCGCTTTGCCAGGCAAATAGGGGAAAGCCGTGAAACATTTTTGGCGACAGGCTCTCTGCACGCTATTTTCAGGGCTGTGTTTGAGTGCCTGTCAGGCATTCCAAGAAGACATCGCCTTGCTGGATTGGCCCAATTTTCAGACAGTCTTGTTTGACCTCAGCTGTGGCGAATACGAATTTTACACCTTCAAGAGCCGGGAACTCTGTGGTGGAGACAAAGACAGCTTTGGCTTTCTCTATGAGCAAGACAAAGTGGTTAAGCTGATTCTCGACCCCAGTGAAGGTGAAAAGACCACCTTGTTTATTCCCCTGTTTACGATTGTCTTTCACTCAGATTATCTCAAAGCGGGTCAAAGCCTCAACAAATCGCAGGCCCGTGTCACTTGCTCCCGCTTTCGCAAAGAAAACGGAAACGATTCGACCTTTTACACCGAACCTGCCGCTGAATTTGAATTCAAAGTGGTGCAGCACAAAGGTGAACAGACCCACCGCATCTTGGATGACCATACCCAGTGGGAATTGGAATGGAAGATTCAATGTCCGCAATTGCAGATGAAAGCCCAAGGCAAAGATCAAATCAATATCAGCCGCGAGCCCATTCCCAAAAGTTGGAAAGACGCGGACAATGGCGGGCCTCCGCCCGAAGTGCTTAGCGATTGATGTCTTGCTCAGATCTCGCTTGAATCGAGTGCCTTGGGTGCGCAAAAGGCCTTGCTGAAATAGCCCGATGGGTCAAAACAACAGACA
>CAZRFI010000431.1:0-1694 GCA_964598905.1 uncultured Candidatus Sericytochromatia bacterium
CCTGGCCCCACCCGATGAAGAGAGCGTGCGCAACGCCCTCTGTCAGGTGATTGACCCCGAATTGCATATGAATATTGTCGAGTTGGGCCTGATCTACAGCGTGACCCTCGACCAATCCACGCCGCCGCCTTCGATTGATGTCGAGATGACCCTGACCTCCCCCGGCTGCCCTTATGGTCCGATGATCATGAGCCAGGTGCCTATGGTGTTGAAAAAAACCTTTGGGGAGAGCATTGGCGAAGTCGAAGTACATTTGACCTTTGCCCCGCCCTGGGATCCCGCCACAATGGCCTCAGAAGATGTAAAATTCGAATTGGGTATTTTTTAACCACACGTTTTTATTATTTTAATTCTGGGGGGTGCAGATACCCCCTCCGGTTCTTTCAGGAGATAAACCATGAGTCAAGCATTACCCGGCATTCAACATGTGATTGCCATTTCCAGCGGCAAAGGCGGTGTGGGCAAGTCCACCGTCAGCGTCAATCTGGCCCTGGCCCTGGCCCAGAAGGGCTTTCGCGTCGGTCTGGCCGATGTGGATATTTACGGCCCCAGCATTCCGACCCTGCTCGGCCTTGAAAAAGAACAGCCACGCATGTTGAACCAGCAATTGGTCCCGATCACCTGCCACGATATCAAGGTGATGTCGATGGGTTTTTTGGTCGGCCAAGACACCCCTGCCATTTTACGCGGGCCAATGATCACCAAATTTATTCAACAATTTGTCACAGGCGTGCTCTGGGGTGAGTTGGACTATTTATTGCTCGATCTGCCTCCCGGCACGGGCGACGCCCAGCTTTCACTGGCCCAAACCGTGCCCCTGACAGGTGCCCTTGTTGTCACAACTCCGCAAGCCCTGAGCGTGAAAGTGGCCCTGCGCGGCCTGCGCATGTTTGAAAAGGTCAAAATCCCGATTCTGGGCGTGGTCGAAAACATGAGTGGCTGGGCCACCCCCAGCGGCGAACCTTCGCCCTTTCGCGGCGGTCAGGCCCTGTCTGAAATCGCAGGCGTGAGCTTTTTGGGCCGGATTCCCATGGATCAAACCGTGGCCATCAGCGGCGACGAAAGTTCCCCACTTTTAATTGGCTACCCCGCCTCAGACGCTGTGCAGTCTTTCCGCGACCTGGCTTCGGCCCTGGTCGATCAGGTCAGTTTGATCGCCGGTGGCCCCACCCCCTTGGGCCAATTCCACTGGAATTTGCGCTCCGACACGGGCGCGCCAGCTTCTCGCGAACCGGGTGAAACGCCGGTTTTGGAAAAGGCGGGCCCCCGCCGCTACGCCCAGGAAGAAGTCACGCCGGTTGGGCTCAAAAAAGCCGGTGAAAGTGGTCTGATCATTCAATGGGCCGATGGCAGCGACCACCCACTCGATTACCGTGGACTGCGATTGGTCTGCCCCTGTGCGGTCTGTGTTGACGAAGACACAGGTGAGCGCAAATTGGTCCCAAGCATGGTGCCTCTCGATGTCAATGCGGCCGCGATTGAATCGGTGGGTTCGTATGCCCTCAAAATTACCTGGAGCGACGGTCACTCAACCGGCCTCTACGCCTTTGAGCGCCTGCGCCAATTGGGTGAAGCCCGTGCCGTTGCTTTGGCCGGACACTCGGTGAATTAAGCCTTATGCATATTCCCTTAGACGCAAAGCTTTTGGAACTGGGCCAGGCCCGCGATCAAGCTTGGATCCAGGGCGATACCGC
>CAZRFI010000431.1:1794-3150 GCA_964598905.1 uncultured Candidatus Sericytochromatia bacterium
CAAATCTGGCATCTCTTTGCAATGCCGGCCCAGGGCGATGAAGCCCCAAGTTGGAGCCATATCGCCGAGGGCAGTCTCGACGAGGCAGGGCTGGAATTTCGCTTTTTCTGGCAGCCGCTGCAGGGCCCCAAAGCGGGCTTTGCACCTGTGTTTGTGCGTGTGATGGCCCTGTTGGAGCACCATTTGCAAAACAGCCCCTCAGGCCACCCAGGTCATCCAGGTCATCGTGTCCCCTGAACCCCTGCTCGCAGGCCCCAAACAGTGTCTGCAAGACCGTTTTGGCCGTGTAGCCAGCAAATTGCGGCTGTCTGTTACCGACCGCTGCAATCTGCGCTGCTTATACTGCATGCCCGCTGAGGGACTGGCTTGGCAGCCCAAAACAGAAATCCTGAGCTTTGAAGAAATCCTCACGTTGGTGGGGATTTTTAGTCAATTGGGGGTTGAGCAGATCCGCCTCACGGGCGGCGAGCCACTCCTGCGCCAGGATTTGCCCCAATTGGTGCAGGCCCTGGGTCAATTGCCGCTGAAAAAAATCGCCTTAACCAGCAATGGCATTTTGCTGCCCGATCTCATGCCTGCGCTCTATCGGGCTGGGCTGCGCAGCTTGAATATCTCCCTCGATTCACTCTTGCCTGCGCGCTTTGCTCAGCTCACCCGGCGCGACGATTATGACCGGGTTCTGGCCGGTTTAGCGCATTTAGAGAACTACCCTGATCTGGCGATCAAACTCAATGTGGTTGTGTTACGTGGCTTTAACGCCGACGAAGCCCTGCCCTTTGCTGAATTGGCGCGAGAAAAAGGGTGGAGCGTGCGCTTTATTGAATTTATGCCCCTGGGCAAAAGCGACGGCTGGCTGCCCGACGAGGTGGTGCCTGGTGAGACCCTGCGCCAAGAAATTGATCGGGTCTATCCCCTGCTGCCGATTGAAGCGGCGGGGGCCAATCCGGCTTCCCGCTGGCGTTTTGCCGATGGCGCTCCCGGTGAAATTGGTCTGATCAACTCTGTGAGTGAGCCCTTTTGCCAGAGTTGCAACCGCATTCGTTTAACCGCTGATGGCATGTTGCGCAATTGCCTCTTCTCGACCCAAGAACTCAACCTCAAAGCCCCGTTGCGGGAGGGCGCTTCGGTCGCTGAACTGAGCGCGTTGATCCTTCACTGGGTGGCACAAAAAGAGGCAGGGCACCAGATCAACCATGTGGGGTTTGAGCGGCCCCTGCGCAGCATGTCGCAAATTGGGGGCTAATGGTGCCCTTTCAGCGCAATTGAATCTTTTCCCGTATAATGAACAGATAAAATCCAATTTTTAATTAAACAGGTAAACGTTTCCATGACAAACAAAGGGTCTGTTTTACTTCT
>CAZRFI010000432.1:0-3141 GCA_964598905.1 uncultured Candidatus Sericytochromatia bacterium
AAGTTAAATCTATCTTTTGAGGCTTTTTCATGTCTAAGTTCTGGCTGTCGGCTCTGGCTCTGAGTTTGGTTTTGGGTGGCTGTGCTTCGGGTGCCGCCTTTTTAAACAACCGCACGCTTTCACCCCAATTGCAGGCCAACAGTCTGCGCTCACCCCAAAGCACTCCAGAGATGATGCTCGAACCGGCCCGCATGGAAGCCTTGGCCTCGGTTTTGACGGGATTTAAACCCATGTCAGATGGTGTGACCATTCCCGAACGGGGCACCACCCAAGGCCGGGATTTGACCCGCAAGTTTATTCTCTCGGTGCTCGAAAGTTATGGTTATAAACCTGAACTCCACAATTACCGCAGCTCAGGCAGCAATATTCTCGTGCATTTGCCTGCTGAACAGCCCAGCGACGAGTTTATTTTGGTCGGGGCCCACATGGACTCCGTGCGCAACGCTGGAGCCGATGACAATAATTCTGGCTCGGTAGCAGTACTCGAAGCGGCACGGGTTCTCAAAAATCTGCCGGGCCGCAAAGTCAATCTGATCTTTGCCTGGTTCGACGAAGAAGAGCTGGGTCTGGTTGGCAGTCGCTTTTTGGCCAAAGAGTACAAAAAACAGGGCAAAAAACTGACCAGCGTTCATACCTTGGACATGGTGGGCTGGGATGGCGACAAAGACCGGGTCGTGGAAATTGAACAGCCCGATGGGCCACTTTGGGACTATTACCAGATGGTAAACAAATCTCACCAACTCAACCTCAAACTCAGCCGCACAAGTGCCGGCGATACCGATCATGTGGCCTTCCGCAATGAGGGTTTTACCTCTGTGGGCCTTTGTGAAGAGTGGATCGGGGGCGATACCACTCCCCATTACCACCGCCGCACTGATGCCTATACCACCCTCGATTTTGGCTATTTGCACAAAGTTAATCAATTGATGGTGGCCACGATCAGCGACTTGGTTCGGGGCGTGCCTGCACCCCTGGTACAGACACGCATTCCCCATGATCGTTTTCCGACCAAAGCCCGGCCCTTTCATGCCTCTTACGATGATTTTAAGCCTTAAACAGGTGTAAGTATTGTCGGCATGAGCTATGATAGACTCATCATTCTAGTCACTGTGATGTCATGCTGAAAAATTCGGAAAAATCTATATGCAACCCACCGTCATAATCGGAGATGTACACGGTTGCCTCGATGAGCTTCGCCAACTCTGGACTTTGCTGCAAATTAAAAAAGACACGCGCATTGTTTTTTTGGGCGATCTGATCGACCGCGGCCCAGACCCGATTGGGGTGCTCGAATTTGTCGAAGAACAAATCACCCGCTTTCCCCATTTAAACCTGCTCATGGGCAATCATGAACTCAAAGCGATCACTCAGTATTATCGCGGGGAGAATCGTGGAACCGGCCTCAGTGAGCGCCATATCCACCTCTTGGAAACGGGTTTGCCCTATCTCAGTTTTGAGGGGGGGAAGTTTTTGGCCGTACACGGCGGGCTGTACCCGGCTTTTTGGCGGCAATATCCCGATCTCCCGCCGATTGCCTCTCGCGATCTCTGGGATGCCCGGTTGACCCAAGAGATTGAACGTTTTGTCTTCTGTCGCTATGTCAATTCCATGGGTTACCCCATACCCTTGGGCAAACAAAGCCCCGAAGATGCCTTTTGGGCAGACATCTATCCAGGCAATTTTGGCACGGTCTTTTTTGGGCACCAAACATTTTTTAATGATCCCGTTCGCTTTCCCCATGCCATTGCTTTGGATCAGGGCTGCGCCTTTGGCGGCGCTTTGACCGCTGCCCGGATCGATGAACAGGCCCAAATTTCATTTGTGACGGTTCCGGCGCGTAAAACCTACAGCCAATATATTCACTACGGCAATGCCATTGCCGATTATGCCCGCCACCAACTGGAGATTCCCCACCTCTCCTTTGTCTGATTCCGCTATACTGTTCAGCAGAGTCTACTGGAGGTGCATTTTATGTTTGTACAACGCCCCCGGCGCCTGAGGCGCTCGCCTTTGATCCGCAATTTGGTGCGCGAACACCGTTTGCATCAGGCCGATTTGATCTTTCCCCTGTTTATTGATGAAAATCTTTCCGATGGCTCTGAGCCGATTGGGGCCATGCCTGGCATTGTCAGGCACAGCTTAAACTCCCTGCTCTGGGAGTTGGAAGACCTGCAAGAACTGGGTTTACACAATTTGCTGCTGTTTGGATTGCCAAGTCACAAAGATGCTGTTGCCAGCCAGGCCCATGCCGAAGATGGCATCGTACAACAGGCCTTGGCCAAAATTCGTTCCCATTTTGGCAGTGCATTTTATCTGATCACCGATGTTTGCAATTGTGAATACACCGATCATGGCCATTGCGGGATTATTGTCGACCAAGACGTGCACAACGACAAAACCCTCGAACTCTTGGCCCGCACGGCGGTTTCCCATGCCCAGGCAGGGGCTGACATGGTCGCCCCTTCGGATATGATGGACGGACGGGTCGCAATCTTGCGCGACGAACTCGATGAAGCTGGGTTTGAGCTCACCCCAATCATGGCCTATACCTCAAAATTTGCCTCGGCTTATTATGGCCCGTTCCGCGAGGCGGTCGATTCAGCCCCCCAATTTGGCGATCGGCGCTCTTACCAAATGGATCCCGCCAATGGGCGCGAAGCCATGCGTGAAGTCGCTTTGGATTTGGCAGAAGGGGCAGATATCGTCATGGTCAAACCGGGATTGGCCTATCTCGATTTGGTCTGGCAAACACGGCAAATGTCAGATGTGCCTGTGGCGCTTTACAATGTTTCAGGGGAATACAGCATGGTCAAAGCGGCCTCCGAAAAGGGCTGGGTGAATGAGCGCCAGGTTGTGCTTGAAAATTTTTACAGTTTTAAACGCGCTGGGGCGGACATGATTATTTCTTACCACAGCAAAGACGTGGCGCGCTGGCTCAAAGAAGATCTGGGCTAATCAGGTAAGGACGGAGGCTGCCAGACTGGCTTGAATCTCAGGATCCTCAGGATTGAGTTCCTGGGCCGCTTGCCAAGCTTCGCGGGCCAATTCAGCCTGCTCCAGGGCCTCATAACAGAGCCCCAGATTGTAGAGCACTGTACTGGCTGCACCAAAGCGCGTCAACGTCTCTTGGTAAAAGGGAAT
>CAZRFI010000433.1:0-3123 GCA_964598905.1 uncultured Candidatus Sericytochromatia bacterium
AAGCGGCTGAGCCGCACGAATACGTTGGCTCTCGACCTGTTTGAGTTCGGGCTGCTGCGCCAGAGCCAAGGCCCGCTCGACATAGGCCTCGGGCGAAGTAGAAATCAAATCGGCCAAGCCCATTTGGCGATAAAAACCCTGGGTAAAGCGCCCGCGTAGGAATTCTCCGGGCCAGGTCACAAGGGGCTGCCCTTGTCCCAGGGCCTCATAAGCCGTGTTGCCGGCCCCAAATGGCGCAGAGTCGAGAATCACATCCACACTGCTTAAAAGGGCCAGAAAGTCGCTCGGGGACTGGCGCGGGAAAAAGACAATCCGCTGCCAGAGATCCGGCAAAGTGGCCTGAAAGCGCTTTTGCAAATGGTTTTGCCAAGCCTGAACCGGCGGCGCGGGCAGAAGAATGACCGCATTTGGATCTTGTCTCAACAACTCAGCCCAGAGGGGATCCAGATCGGGATGGATTTTAAACAGGCTTTGCGGGCAAAGATAATAGTGGCTGTGATCTCCCAGGCCAAAGTGTTCTCGGTCGGACAAAGCGGGTGTGGGCAAGGTGTAATAGGGGTGCAAATGCGGCAACAAAACCAATTTTTCGCTGTAGTGCATCTGGGCAGCGAGTGGATCAGGAGGTTCAAGCACTTGATTGGAGATAAACAAATCCAGATTGGGTATCCCCGTGGTAACAGGGTGCCCCCAGGTGACTGCCTGCAAGGGCGCCAAGCGGGCCTGGGCCAAAAAGCCACTGCGCGGATCCATGCCCAGATCGAGCCAGAGCAAGATGTCCAGCTCCAGGTCGGCGATTTCTTGGCGGGCCTGCCAAAACGAATCCGAGAGCAGCAAAACCCCATCCACGCTTGATGTGAGTCGCTGCATAATTGCCGCTGTGGGCGGCGCAAAGCAAATGATAATCCGCTCGAAGGCCTGTGTGTCCCAGTGCTGAATCAGGCCCGCAAAGAGGGTGGCAATGGTGTGTTCGCGCAAATGAAATGAGGCAAAACCAATCCGAAGTTTGGTTGCACGGGGCCCGCGATAAGCCTTGCAATGTTGCGCCGTATACAGCAGTTCGGGGCAGAGTTTGTGCTGTATCCGCGCCCATTGCGCCATGAGTTCGCGGTCATTCAAACCCTGGTAAGCCAAATAAAAAGGCGTAATTTTGAGCTCTTGCCAGGGCTCTTTTAAAATCAGCGAGGCATTTTCCAACTCGGCCAAAGACTGGGTAAAATGTGCTCGCCAATTCAACAAATCTGCCTGATCCGCATAGATCGGTGGCAAGGTCAAAGCCTGTAAGAGAGCCAGATCAACCGAATTTCCTGCAATTCGCACAGCCGCTTCTGTGGCCTGCAAAGCCTGCTGGGCCTGACCCTGGCTGCGCAGAGATTGAGCCAGATTGAGCCAGGCCTCTTTAAAGTCTGGGGTTTGGGCCAAAACCTGACGAAAACAGATCTCGGCCTCTGGCAAGTGCCCCAGCTCAAGCAATGCAGTTCCCAGATTGTTCTGGGCCGCAAGCAGATCTGGCTGTAGCGCCAAGGCCTGGTGATAAGCCGAGAGAGCGAGATCCAGGCGCTGCTGGGCCTGCCAAACAGTGCCGAGTGAATTGGCTGCTTGGGCCAAACCGGGGGCCAAATCCAAAGCCTGAAGATAGGCCTGTTCAGCCGCCGTGAGAGCGCCACGCGCTTGGTGCAAACGGCCCAGATTGTACCAAGCCAGGGCCTGTCGGGGATCTGCCTGCAAAGCTTTCAAGTATTGGGCTTCGGCGGCATCAAAACGCCCCTGTTCGAGATAGAGATTGCCGAGATTCAGCGCCACAATGGGGTTTTGGGGCAAACGCCTGCTCAAATCCAAATAGAGGCTTTCGGTCTCAGCCCATTGCCTGGTTTCTTGCAGCACCAAAGCCAGACCAAAAACGGCCTCCACAGCCCCTGGCTGAAGGTCTAAACAGGCCCGGTAAGCCGCTTCAGCTTCGGGCCATTGGGCCGCTTTGCGCAAAGATTCGGCTTGGCTCAAGAGTGGGTTGGTTTGCATCTCTAATTTTAACCCTTATAAAAACGCGATATCAGAATTAAATTCTAATCCCTTATAGCTGGTTCAGGTGCTGATGGCCTGTGACTGGCATTGACAGGCTTAAAAAATATGAACTAAACTAAAAATATGTACAGCTTTTTTCCGTACATATTTGATCAGGAGGACTGATGGAAAGTACACGGCTGGATATCAGATTGGATCGGAACATAAAAAACAAAGCAGAGAAAGCAGCGGCTTTGCTCGGTTTAAATAGTTTAACCGAATATATCGTCAGACTCATGGATCAGGACGCAACTCAAGTCATTGCACAATATGAGAAGCTGGTCGTGGCAGACAATCTCTTTGATCGGTTTATGCTGGCCTGTGAAAATGCACAGCCACCCAATCAGGCCTTGCTGGATGCAGCCGCTTTTACCAAAGAAAAAGGTCTGCTGTGAATTGGACAAAGGAATTTGTCGAACTCAATAAAAAATGGCATGATCGTGACGCATTTGACAGTGGTGAAGCCGAATTAAACCATTTTCTCAAACAGTCAGCAGCCAAACATATGGAAACAGGCATTAGCAGAACCTTGGTTTTACCCAGTTCCTCTCCTCGCTTGAATGGCAAGCAGGCTATTTGTGCCTTTTATACGGTCACTGTCAGTGCAATCAGTCGGGAGAACTTACCCACACAATACGCCAGAAAACTCCCTTTTTATCCTGTTCCGATCTTTTTAATTGCTCAACTGGCTGTCGATCTGCAATACCAAGGATCCGGATTGGGAAAAATGACCTTGGTTAAAGCCTTGCAGTTCTTGTGGACAGTGAATATGAATATGAAGGCTTTTGCCGTTGTGGTGGATTGTCTCAACCAAAAGGCAGAAAATTTTTATCTCAAATACGGCTTTGAAGAACTTTGTCAGCACAATGGTAAAACGCGGATGTTCATTCCGCTCAAAACAGTGGGACAACTCTTCCTACCACCGCAAACATGAACAAACGCCCAAAACTGCTGAGCGGTTATAATACTTCAGACGGGCAAAGCCAATCATGCCTATCCAAATACAAATTAGGAAACAATGCATGTCCTCTCTCGCACCCTTTCAGCAGGCCTTCGCACTCTTTC
>CAZRFI010000434.1:0-3118 GCA_964598905.1 uncultured Candidatus Sericytochromatia bacterium
TTGATCAAGAGAGGGCAACCCAGCCTGCCGCATGTCATCTTAACATGGATAGGCCCGCGCGTCACGCCACCTATTTGGTCAAATTTTACATTTAAGTTAATTTTGTTATTCTGAAACACAACCATCAACATTTAAGAAAGTAACTTTCGCCATGAAAAGTCGCCTCTGTCTCACACTCTTACTCGGTCTGACTCTGTCGTTCCCAATAAGTGCTTGTGACCCTGCTATTAATGACCCCAATCAACCCGTGCAAGAGGCAACCTCTGAGCTACCCACAGCAATCGCCGATTATGCACTGCTGCCCAACGAAGGACTGGCAATGATCGAAGTCGGGCAAAAATCAATTGCAATTCAATCCAGCCCCAAAGCCAAGTTAGAACGGGTGACGGCTCCCTCTGGACGTATTCAAAAAATCGTTGCAAGCCCTGATGGCAAGCGTCTGTTGGTGCTGATTGGTCCAGAGGTATTAACGGCACCAGCCAAAGGAACTGTCTATGAGCAAGCACAGGTCTTTGTATTGGAATTGGAGAACCTGCAACTCAAAGCTGTGGAAGGTGCCAAAATTGTGGCGTATAGTTCTCAGCCACAGTGGTATCCGAACAGCCAACAATTTGTCTATATCGATCTTGAAGAGCGTTTGCGGCGTTACGACTTCGCGACAAAGGTAGATCATCTGGTCTCTGAACAAAAAAGGTTGTCTGGTCCCTTGCTCTCAAGCGATGGAAAAAACATCGTTGTCACCCATGTTCAATCTGAATTTGAGGGTGGCCCAGGGTTAATGAGCTACCGCAAGCCATTAAAACAGATTCTGTTGTTCAACAGCGAAGAAAAAATGCAAACGCTCACGCCAAGTATTGACGAAAGCCACAGTGCTGAATTTCTTTATCCAGATGGCACTATTTTGGCATCCCGTTTTAAAGGAGGCAAACAAACCCTCGTCAAAATCAGTTCCGAAAACCAGGTTTTAAAAGAATATTCACGACCAAATCTCTATCTGCTATCAGGCAAGCCCTCGCCCGATGAGCAAAATATCTTGCTTGAATCCAGCAGCAATGTGAGTGATGCCCTCACTGTTTTCGACAAAAGTATGCTGGTATTAAAATCAGAAAAAAATGATAAAAACACCACTTTAATCAGTAGACCTGGGTCGGGAGTGATTCCATATCTGGTTTATCAGTGCCACTGGCTCAACCCCACTACAGCGCTTTTCCTCAAAGAAGGCAAAATTTACAAGTACAGTCTTTCTAGTCAGAAAGAGAGCTTATATCGATAGTTTTTTTGAAACGAGCAAGGCAGAAGTACATCCTCACGCTTCATCGTCTGCTTCAGCTCAGACAGGCTGAAAGTCCTTACTCTCGATACTTAAATTGACATCAGCAGGGGTGAAATAGAGCTGGGCCTGTCCCTGGCTCAACTCTGCCAGGGCATCCTGTTTACGGAGCAGTTGGTAAATTTGCAGGCGCAGTTCAGGGCTCAATTCTTTGAGATGCTCAAAAAAAGTTTTGACTTTTTCTGCTTCGGCCAGCCCGGCAATCCGGCCTTCGGCCTGTTGGTGCTGCTCCTGCCACTGCAGGAGGGTTTCCCTTTGTTTTTCCAATGCCAGTTGGCCCTGTAATTGGCGCAATTTGACTTCGTTTTCGCTCTCTTGTTTTTGTAAAAGATTGATCCGGTGAGTGGTCTCCTGAATAATTTCTTGCAAAATGAGTTGGGTGGCCACATCTTTGCAAGAGACGGATCTCACTTCAACGGCGAGGATCGTGAGGCCCCGCGCTTGAAAAAAGTCCAGACGTCCCCCCTGAATCGAAGTCTGAACCGAAGCCCGAATCAAGGCGTTAAAATCCGCTAAAAACTGTTCCAGAGAGACCTGCGAAACCGCTTGAATAATCAAACTGCGGCTGTGCGAGCAAATATCTCCTGGCGCATCGTCGGTACTGGCCAACATGGTAGAGACCGCATCGATCTGCCAAAAAAAGGTCACCCCCAAACGCAATTCGACGTTGTCTGCGGTGCGCACATCAAATTCATACCACATAAATTTGGGCCGCAAATCCAAGCGGGTCAGCAGCAAAGAGCGTGAATCTTTGTGAATGCCACTCGACCAGCGAAATTCCAACAACTCACAGTGGGGGGCCAAAAAAAAGGCCCGTTGCTCACTTTGACCGGTGTGGATGGTATAACTGCCATTTTGGCTGCGCACCACCACCGCTTCATGATCCTCCAATTGGATCAAGGGACGCACTTCCACCACCTCCTGGTAGGATTCGGGCACAAAGACCTGGGGTTCGGAGATCAAGGCCAGATTGCCACTGCGCAAATCGCGCACCAGAACTGCATTTTCAGCATCAATGGGGATTGCATTTTGAACCCCATCCACGGCCCGTTCGGTGGGGCCCGGCACAACAGCCTGCTCACCTTTGAGCACACGCAAACGGCCTGTGGCGCTGTCCAAAAGGCGCAAATACTGCTCTTGCTGCAAAACCAGGGCTTTCTCGTAGTCCACAACGGCTTCCCAGGGATCTAAGAAATAGAGCTGAGGCCCGACTTGAATGGAACACTCCCCACTCAAGTTATTGCGCAAGCGCAGGTATTCTGAGGGCCCCAGTTGAATGCCCTGGCGGCGGGAGACCCATTCCAGGGGCTTGGAAAAGTAAATGCCAGGCCCATTGACCACCCGCCGCTGGGTCGGGCTCTCAATCAACAATTGCTGATCCTGTTTGAGAAAAAAGAGACGGGGAATCATCATTTGCCTCCATCTTTGTTTTTAAGTGCTGCTCTGATTATGGGCAACTCTCTTGCCCACAACCAGGAAAAACTTCACAGCCAAACTGTGTTCCTGGATACATTTAATGTAAATTATACACTTTATATTTAATCCAGGGCAAACGAAGGACTGTTTCAGCCCGACTCAATATCTTTAAACGGTTTGATACAGCCCTTTTTCACCAATATAAGCAGCCACTTCAGGCAGCAAAGCCTGTTCCCAGCCCGTTTGCCCAGCAGCCACCGCCTGCCGGATCTGGGTCGAAGCCACGGGCAAATCCAAATCCGAATGCCGACAGCGCCCAGCCCAGTGTTCAGCAGCTTGCTGCGCAGCCTCAGAAAAAACCAACTCTGTGTC
>CAZRFI010000435.1:0-3110 GCA_964598905.1 uncultured Candidatus Sericytochromatia bacterium
ATAACCCAGCAATTCGGCCCAGGTTTGCAGCACTTCGTGCAAATGGGCCGGAAAGCCCACCAAACCGCTGAGCAAAACCAGCGAATCCCAAAGCAGACTTTGCTCTTCGGCGGAGAGATTTTGCAATGCCTCCCAATCGAGCGGGGCTTGGCACAATTGCTGCCAACGGGTTTGAATCGCAGGCGGCGCTTCTCTTGCGAGCCAGGGTGTGATCAGCCCTGTTAACTCTTTCAAACGCGGGTCTTTGTGGCACAAACGCCAGAGCAGTGGAAAAAGGACTGGGCTGACAGGTTTGACGTACATCAGTTTTTCTCCAGGCTGGGATCCTGGACACTTCCCATAAACAGGATTTGTCCCGTTTGATTGTCGCAAATCAGGTACATAAACGGACGGTCGAGAATCATTTCGATTTGACGCATGGGCTGAGAACTGGGTTGGGCAGAGGCTGAAACAACTGTCACTGCCGTTGCCACTGTGCCCGCTTCGTTGACCTCGACTTTGGCTATTTGAAAGGCATCGGAGATATAAAAACGTTCACCTGGAGATCGGGGTTTGGCCATATCAAAAAAATCGGCCAGTGCTTTGTCATAGGGCAGTTTCATGCCCATTTTTTTGAGGGGTGCAACCAGATCATGCCGATCTTGGTTTTTGAATTTGGGCAAGATCACACTGCCACGTTCATAGCCAAAGGACTGAAAGAGTAGTTTGCTGTCCAGTTCAGCCAGGGCTTTGCGCATTTTTTCCACAGAAGAGCCATAACTGGGCAAAAACAGGTACATACCCACCTGCCCCTCTTTGCCATAGGGCAATTCCAGGGCCTGGAAATCATTGTTTAAACCTGGAAGATTGGGGCCCAGATGGCGAAAAGAGCCAAATTGACGCATCATTGGCAATTTTTTGACACTGCCATCGGCGAGTGTAAATACCCGATCCTGGGTTTCAAATTCCTCAAATTTGCGGGTCCAATCAGCCTTAAAATAGAGGGCATTGATCAGGTACATCAAAGTCATCTCTTCCCAAAGTCTGGCCTCAGCAGGATCCTCTTTGGGGCTTAAGACACTGGGGATTTTTCCTTGGGTTTGTTGATTCACCCAGGTGTTGATTTCGACTTGAGTGGGGCCATTTTTGAATTGGCTGCTGCGCACGCCTGCCAGGAAATTGGTTTCATTTTTTTTGACAAATTCGGGGATCAATTCAAAGCGATCATTGGCAAAGATCGCGTTGGCCACTTCCAATTGAATATCTGGCGCGGGTTTGAGCAATTTGCGCATCAACAAATGGGCTCCCCGGTTGATCTGTTCGGGTGTGAGCCCTTCCATTTCCAGGGTTTTGGCCATTTCGGCTTGGGTTTGGCCCCGAGAACCATTCCAGGCCATTTGAAAAGCCAGTGAAACACTCAAGGGAGAGACAAAGAGATTCTTTTCTTTGCGCTCTTCGGCGAGGGTATTAAAGAGCTTAAAGGCAAAGCGGTTATTGGCAGTTACCAGGGGATGGTCTTTTACTTCCTGGATTTCATCCAAGCTCAAAGCCTGGGTCGAAAAATACCTGGCTTGTTGAAAACCAAAGAATGTGTTGTTCGGCCCCAAGAGTCCAGGCAACACATTGCAACCATAGACCAATGATAAGCTCAATAACAATTGATACCTGTGTAATTTGCGTTTACGAGACATAATTGCCCCTCCCTGTTTTTAGTAAAAAAAAAGAGGGCCGCGGAAGCCTTCGCGAAACCCTCGAAACAGACATAAAATCAGCAGCTAAATTTTAGAAGCGGAATTCTAAAAATTGAATCGGATAATCCTAAAGAAGGATCACAGGGCTTTAAAGTTCCATCTTCAAGCAAAAAAATTGCTAAAAAATCATAAAATAATCCATTGAGGTGATTTGTGAAGGGTTTTTAAAGGAATTATAAAGATTGTGAAGTTTGTGAAGCCGAATTTATGAAGATTATGAAGACAAAGGGGAACCCAATCTGACTTGTCTGCGTCTGGCATTAACAGTGAAGAAAAAATGAGGAATTATGTCAGACGCCCAAGTCAGAATCATCGCCTCGGCCCAAAGCTGGATTGAAGGCGCAGCCGTTGAGCAACTCAAAACCATGGCCCGCTTGCCGGCTATGCGTTTGGCCGTGGGCCTGCCCGATTTACATCCCGGCAAAGGGCACCCGATTGGGGCTGCCTTTGTCGCTGAAAGCCATATTTACCCCCATTTGGTTGGCAATGATATCGGCTGCGGGATGGGGCTTTGGCAAAGTGATCTCGCTCTGCGCAAATGGAAGGCCGAACGCAGTTTGCGCCGCCTGGAAGGGCTCGAAGCCCCTTGGCAGGGAGACCGTGCTGCTTGGTTGGCGAATTTTGGTTTGGAAGCCACGCCATTTGACGCTTCCCTGGGCACCATTGGCGGTGGCAATCACTTTGCCGAATTGCAGCGTTTGAGCCAGATTTTCAAACCCGATCAGGTCAAGGCCCTGGGGTTGGACCCGGCCCGTTTGCTTTTGCTGGTACACAGCGGCTCACGCGGTCTGGGAGAGCGGATCTTGCGTGAACACACCGCTTTATGGGGTGGGGCCGGTTTAAACAGCGAAAGTGAAGCGGCTTTTGCATATATGAAGGCCCATGACTGTGCAGTCAAGTGGGGGGAAGCCAACCGCAGTCTGATCCAAAAACGCTTTCTGGATCTCTTGGGAGCCACAGGCCAACGACTGCTGGATCTCTGCCACAACAGTGTCACACCCCAGACCTACCAAGGCTGTGCCTGTTGGCTGCATCGCAAAGGCGCTTCTCCGGCTGATCAGGGCCCTGTGGTCATTCCCGGTTCGCGGGGCAGTGCCAGCTATTTGGTTATGCCCTTGCCCTCTGACCACAGTGCCTGGTCTTTGGCCCATGGGGCCGGACGCAAATGGAGTCGCAGCGAAAGCAAAGGGCGACTTGAAAAGCGTTACAAAGCTGAGGACCTTGTTCGCACTGAGTTGGGTTCTTGGGTGATCTGTGAAGATAAAAATCTGCTCTACGAAGAGGCCCCTGCTGCGTATAAAGCCATCGACAGGGTCGTGCAAGATCTGATCGATGCCAAATTGATCGAGGTGTGGGCCGTGCTGGAACCTGTGGTCACGT
>CAZRFI010000436.1:0-3097 GCA_964598905.1 uncultured Candidatus Sericytochromatia bacterium
CTTGCGCAGTTCACCAGAATGGGCGACCCAACTGCAATTGGCGTTGCAGGCCAATAGCCCCGAAGAAGGGAATTGGCAAGTGCAGGCCAGTGCCGATGGCAGCCAGCTCAAATTACGGCTGGAGAGTAGCGATGGTGAGTATCTGGGCTGGAAACCCGTGGGCATTGAGACTCCCAGTGCTGCTTTCCCCAGCAGTCTGGCCACGGTTACCCAAAATTGGTCAGCTAACAGTGATTGGCGTTGGTGGCAAGGGGGGGATACTCTTAGCATAGAAGTGATCAACCCGATCTTTGACCCAGCGGGCAATGCCATCGACCCGGCAGGAAAAAGCGCCATGATGACAGTGAATTGAGGTGAGTAAAATGAAAAAAAGTTTAATTCTGCTTTGTTTGGGACTGGGTTTGTCTTGGGGCGGGGAATCGGCTCAATCGGCTTCGCCAGTCCAGATCAAACAGATTTTTGTGGATACCGCAGAAAACAGCTCAGTGAAAGGAGATGCAATTGTTATTCAGTTTAATCAAGCGATGAACCGTTCAAACTGGGTAGATAACCGCATCTCTCATACGGCTCAGAACACCCCCAAAGCACCGGCAGGTTATACGCAACCTGCCAATAGCCAAAGTGCCCGCAATGCCGCGCGGAATTATACGGTGAAGATCACCCCCCGTTCGGGTTCACGCACAGCTCCTTACACAGGAACCTGGGCCAATTTGGGTGGTTCCGCTGTTTACGATCCCCAGGATTCCAGTTTGGTCATCTTGGTTCCGCCTTCTGTTCGCAGCCAATTGTTTACCCCAGGTGATTGGGTCGAAGTGACAGCGGCCAGCTCTTTGACTACTGCGGAAGGGCTCGTGATTGACAGCACCCGGACCCAACAGAGTGCTCCAGCGAGTTGACCTATGAGCACTGTTGCTTTCTCATGCTAATCCCTTGAATGGTTGAGCTTTGATGCGGTGATAGATTTTTCTTTGAAGGTTTTGAAATCGGGACTATTGGATTTTTGCCAAATTCTTCTGAGATAGGTTTTGACCGTATTGAGACTGACTTCGAGTTGTGTTGCTATTTCAGACTGTGTATAACCCTGGCAAAGCAATAAGAAGACCGCTTCTTCTCGTTTACTGAGCGGCTGCTTCCACTCAATTCCCTGTTTTTGATCTAGCAATTGCTGGTGCATTTGGTAATACACTTCAGGCTCAAAGTGAATCTCGAATTTCAGGGCTTTTTCTAAGGCTTCTTTTACATCTAAAGGCTTAAATGGTTTGGTTAGGTAGCCATAAATATTCAGTTTGACGGATTCTTCTAAGCTCATTTGCGTAGGGTAGCCGCTCATTACCACAATCACAGGCGGCTTTTTCAAGCTCAAAGTGAATTTTGCGACGTCCCCACCCCACATGTCAGGCAAATGCAAATCGAGCAGAACAATGTCTGGTCGTTGTTTTTTGATCATTTCAATCGCCGTTTTACCGTGTAGAGCTGTGTTGCACACCTTAAATCGACCCTTGAAATGGCGAGATTGTTCGATCACCTCTTTTAAGGCTCGAAGCGTGGTAGAATCATCCTCCACAATCAAAACGCTGATTAACCGATTTTCAGACGGAGACTTAGCTTGAACCATTGGGGTGCTTTCTTTTTTTATATTTCATCGAAAGTGAATGTAACAGAAAAAAAACAATTTGTCGATAGCCTGAGCACTTTTGTTACATTATTTCAACAATTTAATCAATTTGATTTTCTATCAAAAGCGAGTTGTCACGCCGATTTGGGCTTTAATAGGGTCTACCTTTGTCATCTTCTGGGTGACATACAGAATTCATTGGCTCTGTTATAACTAGAGGGAATGGCTACACGTCTGTGCCTTTGGGTCATTTTTGGAGGACTTTGTGAAAATTTTGCCTGTCACTTTATTTTCTTTGCTATTGCTCAATTTGGCGGCATGTCAGCCGCTTGCGCCTGTTTCTCAGGTTCTAAGCCCCGATGAAGGAACATTGCAAGATTTTTTATTGCAATCCGTGAAAGAGTCAGGTAAAGACAAAGGTAATGATAAGGGAAAAGCTCAAGGAAGAGGTTTTCATCCTCCCAAATTATCCGATCGCGATTGGAAGCAATTTAAGCCCCTTTCAGGGTGTGAGCGTACCCCTGAGCTATTAATCACAGATATCGTGTTGACTGCAACAGGAGAAAGTGTCATGGGGCCCAATGCTCTTGCGGCCCTTACTCCTGATTATGCGGGGGCTGAAATTAGCTTGACGCTCAAAGGCCAGTTTGAAAAACGCAATGAAAAATCTTTTCAACTCAAAGATTTTCTTTTCCTGTTGGAAGCGCCACTGATCCAGCAAAGTTTTATCGGAAAAGATCCACAAGCCAGGGTTTTGCTGGATGACAGCATTTTGCTACAGGTCGAAAGCGTTACAAAGACTGAAATTAAAGTCCGGCTGAATACCCAGCTTTTGCCAGATCTTTATTTGAAGGGCAATCACCGTCTGAGTATCGAACTCAATCGCTGGTATACCGATGCGCTGCTGAACGTGGGAGAACCTGCGCCCGTTGAAGTGAGCAGCTTGCAGCCCCAGATTGAGAGTGTCGAAGTCCTGCGGGAGCGGGGCAAGCCGATGCATATCAAACTCACGGGGAGAGGCTTTATGGTGTTTCCCAAGTTTAGCTATGCCACGATTGATGGGGAATTCGGTTTTGGTTATCAAACCGAAGTGACCGCAGATGGTTCAACAGAGACGGTGGTGCATATCCCTGACCCGCAGAGCTTTGATTTGAATTCAAGGCATACTGTGATTTATGCTACGCCGTTTGGGGTGGCGTTTAAGGCGTTTGAGTCATGAAGAAGTCTCTCTTACAAAAGATAGGAACCGTTTTTTTTCTTTCCTGTTGGATAACAGGCTGTAGTGTTTCTGGCGATTGTAATATTTTTGTTTGTGGTCCTGGCATTGGGGGTTTACCAGCAAAACATAAAATCGAATCGATGCTCTGGTCCCCAGATAGTCAGCAATTGGCCTTGATCGACAATTATGACTATAACCCTCTCAAACACTTTGACTACAACTTGTATTTGTGGAATTTTAAAGATTCAAGCTTAAAAAAGATT
>CAZRFI010000437.1:0-3092 GCA_964598905.1 uncultured Candidatus Sericytochromatia bacterium
TTTTGGGCCAGCCGCCTGTGCTTTTTGGTTCCGAATGTTGGCAGCCTGTCTTCGGCTTATGGCATGCAGAGCGCCATCAATGAAGTCGGATTGCCCAAAATGCTGGCAGGAGTGGCTGTGGGTGGCTTTATGAAAGTGGCCTTTCGCAAACATGGCTGGCTCTATCGGATTGCAGGCATGCCCTCTGAACTGATCGACGATCTGACCGGTACCATGCCACCTTACGACAAATACATTGTCTTGGGCCCGGCCCACGCCCAGTCGGTGGTCAACGAAGTCAAAGCCCGTACAGGTCTCGAAGCCGCCATTGCCGACGTCAACAATATTCGCAGGGCCGCGATTGTCGCTGCCACCAAAAATATCGACATCAAGCAATTGATGAGCAGCCTGCTCAGCAATCCCCACGGCAATTCTGCCGAACAGACCCCAATTGTGATCGTGCGCTCTGCCAAAGTGGCCAAGGTCGAAAGCGCGACATGAAGGTTCGGCCCGCCCGCAAGCGAGATTTTGCGGGTATCAAGCAGATCTTTGAGTTGGCTTTTACCGAGGAGTATCAGCGCCGCGAGGTGAATATTGTTCACCGGATTGAAAAGATTGAATCTTTGTATCCCTTTGTCAAAGTGCTGTCGCTCTTTCCCAATCCTTACCAGCACGTGTTTACCGTACACGTGCTGGAAGACGGGGATAAAATTGCCGCCATGGCCCAGGTCTCACCCCGCAACCAAAATCGAACACGCTGGCATATCGACAATATTGCGGTGCACCCTGATTTTCGTGGCAAAGGCCTGGCCCAGGGCATTCTCAATGGTGTGTTTGACTATTACCGTGAACGGGGAGCCCTGCGCTTTACCCTGGAGGTCGATGTGGCCAATGCCCCGGCGATCAAACTCTACGAAAAATTGGGTTTTCGCCGCTATTCGACCTTGACCTATTCCAAACTCTCGGCCAAAAAATTGGCCAAATTCAAAGAACCCGAAGAGTTGGTTGCGCCCGAGGGGCTGCGCGAACGTCAGGCTGGAGATACTGCGCCGATTTGGGAGCTGTATCAAGATGCCATTCCTCCGTATATTCGCGTGGTCGAAGACCGCAGTGAACAGGATGTGGCCTTGACACCGATGCAACAGGGGGCTGAATGGCTCAAAAAATCGCTCAAGCGTTCACAGGCCTTACATTTGGTGGTGGAAGATTCGCGCAAACGTCTGGTCGCCTCTCTGGACCTCTTTGCCCAATTGCGCTCACTGCCCCATGTGATTCAGATGACGGTGCATCCCGGCCACGGCCATTTGGCTGAGCCACTGCTGAAATATGCCCTGCATCAATTGGCCACGGTTTCACTCAATCCCGTTTTGATTGGTTGTTATGAGTGCCAGCGGGCCAAACAGGATGCCATTCAGGCCACGGGTTTTAAAAAGCTCACGGGTGATTTTTTGATGGTGCGCGACACCCTTGAAAAACTGGAATTGCCGACCGGACAAGAGGCCTTGCAGTCCGAAGGTTTTTTTAACCCGACCGTGAACTTCGATAAACATAGCTAAGGCCTCCATTGTGTCTGTTTGCGGTTCATTTTTGGGCTGTTGAGCGGCTGTTTTTTATGGTAGTCTAGCAAACAGGTCCATTTTCAAGGAGAATGCTTTATGCTGACGCGGTCCCTGGTGGGGTTGGCCCTTTCTGTGGCAGTTCTGGTACCCCTTTTGAATCTTTCTTTGCCTCTTGCTCCGGCTTTGGCTCAAGCCAATCAGCAACAACGACAGATGGCCATCTTGCCAACCCAAGATACCCCGCTCAATGGGGTTTTGAGTCAGGCCCTGCGTCAGGCTTTTCCTCTGATAACGCCGCTTTTGCTGACTCAGGCCCAGACCGTGCCTCCCGGTCCCTTTCTGGCAGAGTTTAAACGCTGGCAAAAAGAGCATTCTGGAGAATTGCCGCTGCTACAAGACAGTGCGATGGTGCGTGTCGGAGAGTTAGACGTGCCCGGTCTCGATGTTCGCCGTCTGGCCCTGGCGGCCTATGCGTTGGTTCCCAATTGGAGCCAAGGGCCTTTGAACTTGACGGGCCCCCACAAGCGCCAAGGCCAAGACGGAGAGTATTGGAGCATTGACGTGGAGTCGGTTTTGACCCTCAATCTTTCGGTCTTTAAAACCAGCGGGGACTACGCCCAATTGGCGGGGGCTCCCACCCAGTCTTGGACTGTGCGCAAAGAAATCCCGATTCCCGATATGGACCGCCTCGTGGCGCTGGTCAGCCAGGCCACTGGTGTAGATGTGGATCTCAACAGTCCCTCTCAGGCGGCGTTGGTTTTGGATACCCTCAAAAAAGTGCAGACCTTTCAAGAGATTCAGGCTGCCGAGCCGATGGCGTATTTGGAGGCCGAGATCAACCAACAAATTTCTGCCGCCCGTTTTGAAACTTTGGTGGCTGGACTGCAATCGGTGGAAGGGTTTGGCAATAAAACCGCAGAGGCCCCTCCTTCTCCAGGGGGCCGCAAAGGGGGACTGGGGCTCACCCCCATCCTCAAATTGGGCACAGGCACCTTGGGTATGTTGAGTTTTATGCCTCAGTATTTTGTGCCTCAAGGCCAATTGGATCTCGAATACGATATCGGAGCTCTGTTTGGTTTTCCCGAATTTATGCTGACGCTTTCTGGCGGTGCGACTCTGCCACAAGCTGCATTTAGCTTGACCCAATCCGCTTTTCCCGGCTTTGGTGTTCCGGGTGGTGGGCTGGCCAATCCACAAGCTCAGGTTTTAGCGTATAACGCCGAAATGGGCTTACTCAAGCGTTTTTCAATGGGCCAATGGAGTTTCAGTGCGGGTCTGAGAGGGGGACTACTTGGGGCCGTTATTATGAATGCCAATAGTCAATTTCCCAATCCGCTGCAACCCGATCCCAGTGCGATGGCTTTTGGGGGCACTGCTCTTTTGGGGGCGGCCTACCGACTCACTCCTGAGTGGATTATCGGTTTAGATGCTGGCTTTCGTTATTTTGATGGGGGTAGATGGGAGATGAATACGGGGGGGTTTGCTCAACCTTTTCAAAATTTGATTCAAAATCCCCTGCAGAGCATTGGGCCTGTTTTGGGGCTGTATGCGGGT
>CAZRFI010000438.1:0-3084 GCA_964598905.1 uncultured Candidatus Sericytochromatia bacterium
CGGGGCGGGTTTCCGCTACAACCTGACCCAGGGTCTGAGTTTGGATGGTGAAGCCGCCACCCGCAAAGACACAAGCTTTGCCGGACCTTTGGACACCGCCCGCAGCCTGGATTATAAAATGGGTTTTCGCTATAAAATGAGTTTTTAAGCCTCAGCCGTATTCGCGTTTTAAGGTTGGCTGGCCTGGATTTGCTCAAAGACATGGTTGGCCCAATTTGTGGCCGTTTTGCTGCCCTCTTTGCCCCAATAATGCACGCCGTCTCCGCCTTTGGCCGGGTATTCAGTTACGGGACGGGAGTCAATAAAGGTGCCATATTGAGCGGCTACTTTTTGCAGGTGTGCGTAGAGCGCCGCCTGTTTGGAAGTGGGTTTGTTGCTCTCGCGCCCGTCAGGCGGGCCCACCCAGAGAATTTTGGCCCCGCTGGCTTTGGCCACTTCGGCCAGATCTTTGACCTGTTTTTCGATGCTGGCGCCATTGGCCTGGATCAAATTGGCCCCCAGCGAAATCACGATAACTGAAGGCTGGTGTTTTTTGAGCAAATCTGGCAGTTTGGGCGTTTGGCGCGGGGTTTTCCAATCAGCGGGGCTGTCAACTTTGCCGTCTTCCCCCCGGCCATAAAAGCCCGAGCGGGTGGTGGTGCCTTGCAGCCACCAAGTGGGCGAAGAGCCTGCAGAGCCATAAGTGGCAACCTGTGCGCCCGTTGAACGCATCAATTTGTCCATTTCTCGGCCATAAATACCCACGGTGTGCGAGTCACCAATATGCAAAACGCGTGTACCGGGTCCAATCAGAGGTTTGACATTTTGAAAGAGGTCTAAGGAGGTTGATGCTGGCTGTTGGGCGGGTGTGGACTGTTGTACCTGATCTGGTGAGGCTGGCTGCAGTGGCAAGACGGGGCGCATGGGCGGAGCTGGGGTCTTCTCGTTTTTGACAGGGCCGCTGAGGGGCGCAGAAAAGAGCTGATCCGGGGCTTTGAGGCCTGCCGCTCTAAGCCAGGTGCTCAGGGGTGGGGGGCTGGGTTGAGTGGGAAAATGGGTCATGGAGACTCCTCAGAGCTGTACTTTTATGATTATAGCGCACTCACTTCTGGGCCTTTCTTGGACAGGGGTGGAATATAATAAAAATTTAAGAATGTTTGTAAAAAAATGAGCTATGATGTAAAAGAGTCAGATCTCTCTGATTTATTTCCACCAAGGAGCTTTTTTGCTATGGGCAATCTCTCTGTTAATAATCACCAGGATTTTATGCAGTTATTGGCCTCTAAGGTCAAAAATGACAATAAACTCGATGCCAAAGAGGTCCGAGAGGTCTCTTCTCATTTGGGCAAACTCGAAGATTTTGACCGCAATCTCTCAAAATTGGCTCTGGGAGAATACACCAAAAAGTTTGGCACAGCAGAAGCCAAGACCATGATTCTGGGGATTGATGACGACGAAATTGACACCTTTAAAGCCGCCATGCAGCAAGGCAACGATCTCTTGGCGGGCAAATTGCTGCGCAACGCTTATAAAAACATGGACAGCCCCAAAGCCGGAGAAATGGACACCTACAATGCGGGCACCTTCAACCGCATGGTCAAAATGGCCGATGACGATGCCACCCGTGAATTTTTGAAAGAAATTGGCTTTGTCGCTCCGGGCAGTGGCAAAGCAGATTTTAGCTTACACGCCCTGCGTGGCGCCAAAAGTGATGCAGTTCTAAGCCTGATCAACAATCTCAATCGGGGCTTTATCTCTGGTTCTGAGCGCGAGATGATCAATGCCCTCTACAAAGCCGGGGCCATGCTCAATGAGCCCCAGGAAAGCGGCAAATTTTTGGTCGCGGCCAAATCACAATTGCCCACGGCTGAATTCAACGAATTGCTGAAACAGGCCGATGCCAATGCCACCTTTCAGTATCTGGCCACCACAGGCGCGGTGGATAATACCCGCGAGACGCCGCAGACGAATGCCAGCGTGATGTCTCAGATCCCGCGTGAAACCCGCGAAATCATGATCAACAACCTCAAACAAGAGTCCTTCCTGATTCCTGACGATGCCCGCAAAAAACTGACCGAAGACCTCTATCTCTCGGGCATGCAGACCAGCTTTTTCTCCAATGCCGATCTCGAAAGTGCCCGTCTGGCGGCCAAGGTCTCCGACGAAATGCGCAGTCCCGAAGTCGCCGAAGCCGACAAAGGCGAGAAAAAAGCCATGCTCGACAAAATGATCAAAGCGATGGATGACGATATCGCCATGGAATTTGTCCAACAGACTGGGTTTATGCAAACCGATGCCAAAGGGGCGGTAAGTTATCACCCCGACAAACTCAGCCATCTCTCGGCCCCTGCGATCAAGGCCCTTTCCGATGCGATTGAAAAGGGCTGGTGGGACAGCAGCTTGGAAAAAGCCGTGATCCAACAATTGCAGCAAATGGGGAAATAGGTTTTAGGGAACAGCCTGAAAACTTGATCTGTCTGAGATTATTTTCTTGAAGGGCCTCTCCGAATTGGGAGGGGCCTTTTGGCTTGGGGTTCATTGGGTGCTAAAAATAAAATTTTGTGTATTAATGTTACGAATTGTAAACGAGTGGGAATACTTCATCAGACCTGAATCGGTCCCGTATCACCCAAAGGAGAATATCTTATGTCCGCTCGTTCATTGGTTCGTCTATCGCTTTTGTCTGCGCTTTGCTTGAGTTTTGCTGGTCTGACGGCCTGCACACCCGAACAATTGGCCTTGATCTCCAAGCTCAAACCGCTGCCTTTGCCGTCTGGTTTGCCGAGTGTTTTACCTTCAGCACTGCCCAGTGTTTTGCCCAGTGCTTTTCCAAGCATTTTGCCCAGCGCCAGTGGGGTTCCTACTCCTCTGCCTTCACTTTCACCCACGCCAACACCACTTCCCACGTCTGTCGCAACGCCTACAGAGATGCCGACAATCGCTCCAACGGGCGAACCTACGGCCACACCGCTGCCGACACCGCTGCCCACATCTGTCGCGACCCCCAGCCCCGCTCCCAGTGTTGTCCCCAGTGCTGTACCGACCGCAACGCCCACACCCTTGCCCACACCCTTGCCCACGGCCACGTCGGCCGGTAGCCCAGCA
>CAZRFI010000439.1:0-3063 GCA_964598905.1 uncultured Candidatus Sericytochromatia bacterium
AAGGCCCCTTCCAGAAAAGGGCTTTGGCCTTCGGATTGCCACAATTGCAATTGGCGCTCAAATTCGGGCGGGATTTCGTTGGCCACCAACATGGCGCCTTCGGGGGAGAGAAGTTCGAGTAAATGGTGCAGGGATTGTTGGGGATGGTAATACTTCAACGGCAGCCCCCAGAAGAGGTGAGCGGCTTCAAGCACCAAGGGCAAAAATTGCAAGATGGCGTGGTAGGGTAATTCGGGCGCATAATCGCCAATATCTTGAATCAGGTAACGGCATTGAGAAGCCACGGGGTCGATATACGAGAGCGCATAATCCACGCGGCTATAGCCCTCATCGTCGATCCGATAGGGGTCGAGTTCTACGCCGGTTAAATAGACCTTGCGCGGCACTTCGCTGTGGGCATAGCGAAAAAATTGGTAAATCGCAGGGGCATAACACCAGTCTCCGGCCCCCACATCGAGGATCCGCAAGACGCGTTGCTCCCAGAGAGGCAAATGGGCGGGCAGACTCTCTTCGAGGATTTCGAGCATATACAAATTGCGCCGGTAAGCGGTATCGGGCAGGTATTGTTTCCAGTCGTGTAAGCTGTATTTTTGCGAAAACTCCGCTTCCAGGGCATAAGCCTGGGGTTGCAAGGCGGCAGGCAGCACCGCAAAGAGTTCATCGTCTTCCCAGGTGCGGCGCAGGCGCACTTTTCCCGCCATCGGTTTGGTGCGGTGACGCAGACTGAAGGCATTGAGATTGGCTTTGTCGAGCAATTCTTGGGGGGTCATTTGTGTGGGGCTAAAAAAGACCAAAGCACGGGGAAACATCTGCTTGATCAGGCGTTCCATCACCAGTCCATGGGTGGTTTGGCGGTCGTTGATGCCGATCACCACAGGCTGAAAACTCTGCAGCTCTTGAATCAGCTTTTTGCCATCGGCGGGCGCATCACATTCTAAATCCCAGACCCGCAATTCATTTTGTTTGTCATTGAGATAATCACAAATTGGAAAAGGCGTCTCGGGGAAATAGACATCTTCCCAGCGAAAGGCGTTTAAAGGCTGGCTGGTGGGAGCTTCAATCAGGGCGATTTTCAAAGCGTTTTAACACGTTTTTCTAGCACTCACGCCTCTAGCGCAGTACGGGTTTAAAGACGGAGCGGGTGGGGACAAAGGCCACAGGACGAACAGCTTTCATCGAGGTATAACCCAGCGGGCCCGAAACAATTTCAAGCGAATCCTCGCGAGAACCGGGATTGTCGATCACAGCGGAGCGCAAAACCTGCATCAATTGGCTCAGAGCCGAGCGCACAGGGTCTTTGACGGTAAACAAAAAGACTTCAAATTCCTCTTGGGGGCTGCGTCTGCCCAGCCCCTGATCAGCACCTGAGCCCTGTCGGTCTTCGTGTTGTTCAACGCTGCGTTTGCGTTTGGAAATATACTCAGGGCCAAAGCCACTGCCACCAAACCCAATCCGACTTGTTGCCGTTGTTGTCATACTCTTCTCATCTATCTCTGTGCGCCTGTTCGAATGATCACTCTGAATCCCAGTATACTACAGGTCATATTAGGCCTGCGAGTGCGAACGTAACTGAATCCAGTCAGCGATCTGGGGAATGGTCATTTGCAAAAGTGAAATCGACTGAACCTGTTCCAGATCTTCTTCCAAGGTTTGGAATTGCACCCCATTTAAACGCAGCATGAGATCGGCAGCCAAAAGAGCGGTGAGCACATTGCCCGACAAAAAAGGGCGGTTTTTCATCAAGCTGTCCATCAGGACTGCCGCTTTCTCAGACAGGGTGGCAAAGGGCTCATAATCATCGATCCGGGTTTGGGGGCGGGCCAAAGCCTCTTCTAGACCAGGGCGCGAGAGCAAGCCAAAGGGCCCTTTTCGCAGTGAGGCCACATGCCAATTGACAGACAAGAGTTCAGGCAAGGTCAAATAGCGCAAATGTCTCAATCCCCCAGTGTTTCATGTTTCAAAAAAAAGGCCTGGGCTGCAAGCGTTTCTTTCAAAGTCAGGATAAAGGCATTTTCGGTAAAGGGCTCAACTGCTGGCGTGTTTTCAGGCTGAAACAGCGCCAAAGTGGTCTGGAGCATATTCAAATAATCGATCAGTTCCAGGCCCAGGCTCTCTGCTTTGGTTTGCAGAGCCTGGAGCAACGGTTCAGGCAGGTGAACCCCACTCATAGACAAATCTCCTGCACGGATTGGAATTGTTATGCTACATCCTAGCACAACTGATTCTCTTTTTTGAGTCTGGCGGTTAAGATAGTGCAGGAGAGCGCTTTATCTTGAAACTCTGTTTTAATTTTTGGTTGCGGCAAATTTTGCTTTATAGGGGAATTTTGCTGCTTTTGTTGTGTTTCGTTTTGGTGGGCTGTGCCGACGGCCTGATTCTGGAACCCGTGCCCAGTTTTGACCAACCCACGCTGACCTTGCCCACCCATGCTCCGACCCCGGCCCCCTCTCCTGTTACCCCCTTCGAAATTGCCCAGGCCAAAGTCAAAGAGGGAGAACAATACCTGGTTTATTTGGCTCCGGTCTCAGCAGCCCTGTTTATCTTTGGCCTGTTTTTCAGGTTTTTGGGTCTGATTTATGAATTGAGTACCACCGCGCCTGATTGAGAATTTTTAGTTGCGCTACTCTGGTGCCGCAGGTGGGGGTTCCATTTTTTCCAGCTCTTTGATCAATTGATCGAGTTCGTTGATCACCTGGGTGTTTTTTTTGCTGGTCGGGGCCCGCGACGGGGGGGGGGCAATCAGGGGGTTGGTTTGACTGGGTTGGCCCCCCGAATCGAGCTGACTCAGGTCCATATTGGCCGTGCTGCCTGCCGGGCCACCGCTTTGCGGATCGCGAGCGGGAGCGCCTGAAATCGGCACCATTTCATCGATCGAAACCGGCAGATCATCCATATCTAGGGTATTTTCAGGCTTTTTATCATATTTACCGACATTCAATCGCTCATACCGATCCGGATTTTCGCTACCATCTTCCACAATTTTCTTTTCGACCACCCGTGCCACCAGGGCAGGATAGCCTTTGGCTGCCCCTTCAAAGTCTTTGATCGGCAGTCCTTTGTGGG
>CAZRFI010000440.1:0-3058 GCA_964598905.1 uncultured Candidatus Sericytochromatia bacterium
GATTATTGGGATCCCAAAATCCCTTGTCATGAGAACCAACCTTGATTCCGCCGTCAGTCATGGATTCACTCCTTTTGTTAAACAGGCCCACTGTTCCTCGTGCCAAAGCAAGACGCCAAAGCAAGGGCGGGCCTTTTGAGATTAAGTTTAGGTAAAGTACCTAATCTGAGTTATATGTAAAATCTGGATCATCTTGCCTCAATTTGCTTAATTCAAGCTTAATTTCTGGGTCGGGTCTGCGATCTGGGTCGCGATCTGGGCCAGGGCGTGTAAGAGGGCCCGGCAGAGATGGTAGGTTTCTGTCTCCGTGCTGGGGGGAGAGTCACTTTCGCAGGCCGCCACCCGCTGCAGCAGCGCACCACTGAAATGAGGCAAACTCTCTGGCTGTTTTTCCAATTGGTCCATCCAGCGCTGAAGATGCCATTCTCGCTCCTCTTCAGGCAATCCCAGCCAATAGGGCAAGAGCCGGTCGAGATCTGCGTGGCAGGCTTTCAGCCATTCCTGGGCATTCATCTGGGCATTCACGTGGGCGTTCATGTACCTGCGGCTTTGCGCGTCAGGGCGGCGTTTCTCACGCTCATGCGCAAATACCTGCGCACCTGATCGGGGCTATCCGCGCCGACAAAGCGGGTATTGGGTTCGATGCCTTGCAGCAGGTATTTTAAATCCATCAGGTTGAGATCGGCGGTTAAAACCTGGGCTGCCTGTTCAGCCTGAGCATAGGGCCATTTCTCTGCGATTTTGTGCAGCATAAACAGGCGGGTTTGCGCGTTGGCGTCTTGGCTGAGAACCTTTAAACTCTCCAGGCTCCCGCCGCTTTCCAGGGCAATAAAATCCTCTTTAATTTTGGCCTGGGCACTGCTTTGGGCTTCGATTTGACCTGTCTCTTTGGCCAATTTTTGGGCTTGGGCTTTGGCGATCAAGATCGCACTCATTTCAGGCTGGTCGAGATGATTGAGCAACATTTCGTAATAGACCGCGTCCAGATTTTGATCGGGGGCGGCATCCAGCAAAGGTTTGAGCTGTTCGGGTGAGAGTTTTTCCGACAGGCCATAAAGGCGCACCAGGGCTGCCAATTCGTCTTTGTCACGTACGGCTTGAATGCGGCTGAACATGTGTTCGTCTGCCAGACCGGATTTACTCAGATGCAACAAAAGATCCAATTGACGGGAGCCATATTCGGGGCTCAAACGCAGGCTGCGGAATTTTTCTCGCAGCAGGGTTTTGTGCGCCTCGGGCAGTTTTTTCAAAACCGGATCTTCGACCAAATAGTCGGTCACTTTATAATAGCGCCAATTGCTGATGGCGTTATACGCACTTTTTTGACTGGCTTTGCCAGGCAGCGTCTCAAGTGTGGCTTTGTTTTCACTTGGCGTTTTTGTTGGCAATTGGGGCAAAGAGGCAGATTCCAGACGGGCATAAAAGACCTCCAGATGCATATGCTGCAACTCCCCCCAGGGGTTCATAAAAAAGGCCTTTTCTTGTTCATGGTCGATGGCGGTCAGCAAAATTTTATGCGCGCTTTCGCCCCAGCGCAGACCCACAGGCACGGGTTCGCCTTGGGCCAGGGCTTGCGCCAGCTCCTGTTTGAGTTGGCTTGATTTGACAAAACCCTTCCAAGTGGGGTCGGGATCGGCATGTAAATAGCGCAATTGGTAGGCATTTTCACCAAAGAGGGCAGCATTGAGCCTGACGGCTCCCTTTTCATCCAAACCTGGGTATTCTTTGTCGCCGCTGATATTGCGGTCGCGGGCATTGTCGTAGTTTTCTGCGCCATTGGCATATTCCATAAACGCCGGTTGCAGCAGACGGCTGGAGAGGCTGCGGCCACTTTTATCGTCTTTGAGCGTATCTGCTTCGCGTTCCATCAGATCGGAGCCACTTAAATGTGCGGGTGGCACCTTCCCTTCGGGGCTGGCCAAACCTTTCACGATTTCCAGGTATTTGACTGGGTTTTTTAAGGCCAGCAGAATCTGAACCGTCGTGGGTGCGCAGGTGCCTTTGGAATGCTGTTCAATCCGTTCGGGAAAGGCCAATTCCTGCAGGGCGCTGCGCAGCAAACTCAAACGCTGGGGTGCCAATTCGGGGTGCAAGGGTGCCTGTTGAAAGTCTTCCATCGCAGCCAGCAATTCTGGGCTGAGCCGTTTACTCTCCAGCAGACCTTTGATTGAATTTAAGAGCGAATTGGTGTAGTGCCCATCTACCCCGGTGCCGGTCACAATACCGTCTACAGCGTCAGCGCCCCCTTCCGACTGCACTTCGCTCACGACCAGATCTTTGATCTCAAACTGGGTCAGAAATTGGTTCAAAGCTGTTTGCTGGGCAGGCGGCAAATTTTGATAGGCTTCTCGCCCAAGGCGCAGCAGCAGTTTATCTTGAATCAGGCTGCGCCGTGCTTCGGGGCTCAGGCCTGACTGGCTGGGGTCGTCGCGCACTTCTCGCTGCAGGTTGAGGTATTCTTCGTAGACCTGCTCATCGGCCTTTTCGGGGGGCCGGTTGGAACCTTTGATACGGGCAGGTTTGTCCAGGCCCAGATCGGGATCCACAGGCTCTGGCTGAGGTTCTGGCTTTGGTTCTGGCTTTGGTTTGGAGAGGGGATCTGATTTGGGCGGAGTTGGTTTTTTCAGCGGGGGTGCAGGGGGATTTTTTTTATTGGGTTGGGGTTTATTGGGTTTGGGAGTTGGCTTTTTTTTGACTGTTTCAGCGGGGGCAGCGGCTGCAAAACGCAGCGCGGGGGCTTCCGCCAGTGAGCCTTTTTCGGGCTCGTTTACGTTTAGCTTCTCTCCTTGGGCCAGCGCTTGATTTTGGGCCGCGTTTTCGGGCTGTTCGGCTGGCTCCGGTGGAGTCGAAGGGGTGAGAGCTGTTGGGATAAAGGGAGACGGCGTTTGAATCGGAGAACCAGACGAAGGAGGGAGCTTCAACATGTGGGGCATCCTGGTTGGGCGAATTTAAGTTTCATTGTAACCGATTCAGAGGGCGATGAGACCCATTTTTCGCGCTGGATTAACGGTTCAAGAGATTCAAATAGCCCTGTTCTTTTTGGCGCCAGGGGCAAAAC
>CAZRFI010000441.1:0-3049 GCA_964598905.1 uncultured Candidatus Sericytochromatia bacterium
CCTGACAACTGTGACAGAAACTGACTCTCAAGCCCACACCCTTGGCTCCCCATTTTCAGAGCCCACACTCTATGCCCGCCACAACTTGGCTGAATTGGTCTGGCCCGATACCCCCGACGGGCATTATGCCCAATCCTTGCTCCCGGCTTTGATCCACCAAGGCACCTTGGCGTATATCGACAATATCGATGCCGAGGTACAGGTCTTAAAATTGGGAGATCTGGTCTTTCCACTGGTGATTGCCAATCCCCTGGCACGGGTCAAGAATTCTTACGTCTGTTCCCCGGCCTGCCACTATCTCGACTATGCCCGTGCCGAAGTGCAAATGGAGATGGCGGATCAGCCACTATTGCGCAAAGCGCTGGAGGGGTTGATTCAAGCGCTGCAAACCCTCTTTTTACCCCTGGATTTTGAAAAAGCAGTTTATGTCAATAATTGGCTGGTTTCCACCAATCTCTACCCCGACTTTGATGCGGCCCAAATCAAACAGATTCGCGATTTTTTGCTGCCGCGTTTTCCGGGACACGCCCTGATCTTTCGCTCTTTGAACCAAAACCTGAATGCCCGCTTGATCTCCGCCTTGCAAGCAGCGGGTTTTGACTCACTTTTCAGCCGCCAGGTCTATTTGCTCGACCCAGCCAAAGGAGCTTATTTGCGCAAAAACCCCTACAAAGAAGATCTGCGCCTGGCCCGCAAAACCGGCTACCGTTGGCGCGAGCACAGCGACTTAAACGATCACGATCTGCCGCGCCTGCGCTGGCTCTACGACGATCTCTACCTGCGCAAATACTCAACGCTCAACCCCCAATTTAACGAGGCCTTTTTGCGGGAGAGCCTGCACAAAGGCTGGCTGCAATTGGCAGCCCTGGAAATCGATGGCCGTATCGATGGCGTCTTGGGCTTTTTTGAACGCGATGGGGTTTTTACCACACCGCTGGTGGGTTACGACACTTCCCTGCCCCAAAAAACAGGGATCTACCGCCTGATCACCGTGCGCCTCTTTCAGGAGGCAGCCCAACGGGGCTGGATTCTCAACCACAGTTCAGGGGTGGCACGCTTTAAAACCCTGCGTGGCTGTGAACCTGCTCTGGAGTATAATTTGGTCTATTACCAGCACCTACCTGCGGCCCAACAGCTTCCCTGGCGCAGTTTGGCGTGCCTTACCCACAGCTTGATTGTGCCTTTGGTGCAGAAGTTGGGACTGTAAAACTATGCAAAGGGATGTGCATCCGCACAGGGTGTGGTACTATAAAAATCACATCGGGATGTAGCGCAGCTTGGTAGCGCACCTCGCTTGGGACGAGGGGGTCGCACGTTCGAATCGTGTCATCCCGATTTTTCTTTCGCTTTTGAGCATTTATGAAACCCCACGATTTTGACTATCACTGGACCCTGGCCCAGCGCATTGAGTTGCAGGGTGTGGGTTTGCACAGCGGGCAACGTGTCCGTCTTGCCCTTTTGCCCCACCACCAGCCTGGATATTTTCTGCGGAGTCACGGGCAAAACATGCCTTTAAACGCTGCTGCTGTGAACCAAACCCGCTATTGTACCAGTTTGCAATTGGGCAGCGTGACCGTGCAGACTGTGGAACATCTCTTGGCCGCCTTGATGGGCCTGGGGGTCTCTGCTGCATGCTTGGAACTTGAAGGCCCCGAAATCCCAATTTTGGATGGCAGTGCCTGGCTATTTGCCCAGGCAATTCAGGCCGCTGGGATTCAGCCTTTGCCTGAGAGACGTGCCTTTTTTAGGCCTGAGCCTGGCCAATGGGAAAATAACGATGCGTCACTGCAGTGGGAACCGGCAGATCAGCTTGAAATCGAATATGGCATCGACTATACAGGCCCGCCAACTTTGGCTCAAAATTTTCATTTTATCTGGTCACCTGAGTCTTTTCTGGCAGACATTGCTAAGGCCCGCACCTTTGTCTATTTAAACGAAGTGGCACAACTCCAAGCGGCAGGATTGGCCCAAGGGGGCAGCCGTGAAAATGCCCTGGTGATTGAAAACCATGTGCCCGCCTCTGATTGGCGCTGGCCCGATGAGCCCGTGCGCCACAAGGTCCTCGATTTGATCGGCGATCTGGCCCTCTTAGGTGCATTTCCACAGGTGCGGATCAGAGCCTACCGTACAGGCCATGAGGCCCATGTTACAATGGTGAAATCTTGGCATGGAAATTGGCATGGAAAAACGAGCAGTGGAAGATAAGCCCCCCGAAACCAGCACGACTTTGGACATTCTTGCGATTCAAGCATTGCTTCCCCACCGCTACCCGTTTTTGTTGATCGATCGGGTACTTGAATTTGAAGCGGGCAAGCGGGCGATTGGTCTGAAAAATGTCAGCGCCAATGAGCCCTTTTTTGCAGGCCATTTTCCCAGTCATCCGATTATGCCAGGGGTGCTGATCATCGAGGCCATGGCCCAACTCGGGGGCGTACTGTTAATGCAGTTGGCACCCCCTGGCGAAAAACTGGCCCTTTTGACCGGGGTAGACAAGGTCCGCTTTCGCCGCCCGGTGGTGCCTGGGGACCAGTTGATTCTCGAAGCAGAGATCCTCAAGATTCATGGAAATATGGGCAAGATACGTACCTCAGCACGGGTAGACAAGCAACCCGTCTCCGAAGGTGAATTGCTGTTTTGTTTGAGCAAAAATGAACCCAGCCCTTAAAACCCGAATGGTTGCCCAGCCCCAAATCCATCCCACAGCTCAGATCGATGCAACAGCCCAAATTGAACCTGGCGCAGAGATTGGGGCTTATGTGATCATTGGCAAAGAGAGTGTGATTGGCAGAGGTTGCTATCTCTCGCCCCATGCTGTGATTGGCGATTATACCCGTTTGGGACCTGATTGCCGTGTGGCCAGCCATGCAGTCATTGGCACCCCCTCCCAGGATCTCAAACACCGCGAAGAAGATGTCTCTTGGCTGGAAATAGGCAGGGGCAACCGCATTCGCGAATTTGTCACAATCAACCGCGCCACCGCAGCGGGCGCCATCACCCAAATTGGCGACGACAACCTCTTCATGGCTTATGCCCATGTGGCCCACGATTG
>CAZRFI010000442.1:0-3025 GCA_964598905.1 uncultured Candidatus Sericytochromatia bacterium
GTCTTCGCGACCCCTGACACAGCCAGACAGGGAGCGGTTGTGTTAAGGTAAAAACTGTGTTATGAAAAAGCCTATTCGCCCAAGACCACAAACCCTTTCACGCCGTTTGCCACCGCTGTATTGGCCCAGCGCTTTTTTGGCTGTCGGCCTGATCGGGTTGAGTCTGCTCAATCAAGTGGCTGAGTTGCATCCGGGCTTGGATCTCTTGGGGCAATTTAAAGTTCAGTTTTACTTGGCTCTGCTGCTGCCTTTGCTGCTGATGGCCCTGATGCGCCGTTGGCGTTTTGTGCTTGGATTGGTGTTTTGTCTGGGTTTAAATGCGGCCGAAATACTGCCTTGGTATTTGCCTGTCAGCGAAAGCAAATCCCCTGCCTCTTTCCTGCTTGGCAGAGAAGTTAAAATCTTTCAGGCCAATGTCTTAAATACCAATTCAAATATCTCAGCTTTGGCGCGCCAAATTGTCCAAGAGCAGCCAGATATTGTGATTTTGCTGGAGTTTCATCCCAAACATCTGACCATGATGAATGGCTTGGGACGGGCCTATCCCTACCGTTTTACCCCGCCCAATAAACAGTATTTTGGACTCGGCATTTGGAGCCGCTATCCCATGAACAAAACCATGCTGCGCTTTTTGGGCCAGTCGGAATTGCCGACGCTTGAAACCCGTCTGGAGGTGGATACCCAAGAATTGCATCTCTTGGTCACCCACCTCGACTCCCCCGTTCGGGTCCCCGCTGTCCGCCGCAACCGCCAATTAAGTGCCCTGGGCAAACACCTCCAAGACATTCGCCCCCCCGTCTTGGTGGTGGGCGATTTAAACGTCTCAATGTGGTCCCCTTATTACAAAACCTTTGAAAAATTCAGTGGTTTGCGCAATGGCCGCAAAGGCTTTGGTATTTTGCCCACTTGGCCGAGTTTTTTTCACCCACTGCTCCAAATTCCGATCGATCATTGTCTGATCAGCCCCGATTTGGTGATGAGTGAGATCCACACGGGGGCGAATGTGGGCTCAGATCATCTGCCTTTGATCTTCAAATTACATCTTTCCCGTCCCCCCGACTTAGATTTACAGGGTCTTTGAGTTATCCTTCAGCTCGAATAATTGCCGGACTTGCCTAAAAATCGAAAATTAGCCTATAATTTTCTTATTTTCAGGAGGACGCCATGGAACCAATTCATCCTCAATTTCAGCTTTCTCACATTCAGTCCAGCCAGTCTTTTTCTACAACTCCGGCCATTCCCAATCAAGCCGGTGAAGCCCTTTCCAATCAAAATAACCCTGTTGCTCCTGAAGAATACGAAACACGTCAAGCGCTCTTTGCCACAGAACAACAATTACCCGCCGTGCCCGATCTGGCCCAAGGAGCGGGTGAAATATTTCAAGCTTCTCTGGCCAGTTTGGATCGGGAGACGCTTCTAGACAAACCGGCCCCTGGAGATCTCTGCAGAAGTCTGGGGACCGCTATCCACGATCTTCAAAGCACTGCCCGAGGTACCATTGAAAGTTTTGCTGACAACCATTACAAATACCTGGGTGAACCAATATCAAAAACGGTGCTGAAAGCGACGGGTATCGCCAATATCGCAGGCGATGTCATCAGTGGGTTGGTTCCGATCTATGGGGATACCATTGGCATAATTACGGATGGCGTAGACGCGGAAGCAACCATGATGGTTGGCGATTTCAAACGCATGGTTAATAGCAGTCTATTTATCAACTATCAAGCCCCTGCCATTGCTGCCGATCTTATCAGCAAAGAGCTGCAAACTGCCGGAGATATGCTCGATGATCCCGAGCATGCCGTGCCAATTTTATTGGAAGGCCAATTAAATGCCGTGAAAGAATTGACCGCAGAGAATGAAGAAACCCTCAAACATTTGGCCTTTCAAAGTGGTTTGACGGAAACACTGGGTGGCCTTGGCAAAGGTGTCGAATTTCTTGGGTCAGTGGCGGGCTATATTCCTGTCATTGGAGATACCATTCAATTGGCTACCGATGCTTTGGGGCCCGCCAACGCCCTGCTTGCAGCTTCAGCACCTCAATTAGAAAGACTGGGAGAGCCCCTGGCCCACTTGCCCACAGCTTTGGCTGAAATTGTCGCTGATCTGGGAGAAGATGTACTCGAAACGGTGTTTGAATATCAATCAGACACACAAAAATAGTTAAAGAGAACCAAGCAGAGCCCTGACAGATGCCGTTTTGCCCGTATTGATACACATGTTTAGCTGGCGCTTTGCACTGAGCAGAGCGCTATAATCTGGATAGTTTTGTCTGGATTTGGCATAATAGAATACAACAGTCAAAAACAGAGGTTTCAAAGAACCCATGAATCAAACTCCCACAGAAACCAGCGGCGTCATTGTCACCGACCCGAGTAAAATGCCTCCTTTGGTACAGGTCAGCCCCAAAGCGCTGAAAGAAATTCAGCGCTTTCTGGCTCAGCAAGACAATCCCAACCTGGGCATTCGCCTGGCGATCAAAGGCGGGGGTTGTTCCGGCCTGTCTTACCACATGGATTACGACGAACCCAAAGAGCGTGATCATGTGCTCAAACAGGACGGGATCAGCGTCTTGATCGATCGCAAAAGTGCGATCTACCTCAAAGGCATGACCCTCGACTTTAACGACGGACTGAATGGCCGGGGCTTTAAATTTATTAACCCCAATGCCAGCAATACCTGTGGTTGTGGAGAATCGTTCTCTGTCTGAACTCAGGCCCCAATTGCTGATGCTCCCTGGCCCCACACCCTTGCCCCAGGCTGTTTTACAGGCCCTTTCTGGGCCCATGATCAACCACCGGGGCCCCGCTTTTGCTGAACTCTTTGCCGAGATTGAAAAGGGCCTGAGTTGGGCTTTTCAGACCCAAAATCGGGTCTTGATGCTAACCGGCTCTGGCACCACCGGCATGGAAGCCGCTCTGCTCAATCTCTTCTCTCCCGGCGACAAAGTTTTGGCTGTTTCCAATGGCTCGTTTGGCGAACGCTGGGGAGACATGGCGGCAGTTTATGGGCTCGAAGTCGAGCG
>CAZRFI010000443.1:0-3015 GCA_964598905.1 uncultured Candidatus Sericytochromatia bacterium
GCCCATCTGATCTGCCAGTTTTTTTTGAGTCAAATTGTGACGCAAGCGGTATTTCAGCACAATATCCCCAATCCGGCGAATGCCGGGCTGGATCTCTTCGGGACCGTGTTCAGCCATGCCCTGCTTCTTTGCTCATTTGATATTCAAGATTAAAATTTTACGCAGCTTAACACAGATAACGCCGTCAACCAAGACACCCACAGGCTTCGCGCCTGATTTAGGCCCAATTGGAAATTCAGAGAGACGGTGTATAATTGAAAGATGAGTTACGGACAGGATTTTGGCTACGGCACCGCCAGTGATCGCGGTTTGCTTTATTATTTGATTTTCCCGATGGATGTCTGGGGCAAACACCACCTTGACCCCGAATACCAGGTCTTCAGTGAGCAAAAACGCTATGAGATCTGGCCTATTTTTATTTTTCTGATGCCTGCCGTGGTCTTGGCCGCAGGCATGTTACTCGATTTGGGCCTGTTTTCAGCGCTGTTTTTTTATGGTCTGGAGGGGCTTTTATTGGCGGCTGTGTGTAAGTTTTACACCGACTTAGACGATTTCGGTTACGTCTTTGACTTGGCCTTGAATTTCTGGCTCTCGTTCCTGGTCTTGAGTCTGGTCTTTTTGGTGATTTTTGCGGTGATCGGGATTTTTCTCTAGAAGCGCGCGTAGATGGTAGAACACAGATAGAATCAAGGATGGTTGTCAACATGGTACACAGATTTCATCACAGCTTCGCAGCACTGGCAGCAACGGCACTCTCTCTTTCTTTGATCTGGACCAGCCCCGTTTCCGCTCAAACGCCCCAAGTTGAAACCAAACGCCCCGTCAAGGTCTATTCTTTGCCCGGTCAATTGGACAGTGTTCCTGTTTTTAACAGTAACAGCCCCGAATTGGTGTTACAAGAGGGCATTTTACTCTCCAGTCTGCCCGGCCCCGAAAACAGCCAGGTGCCCTTTCTGAATTTTGCCTTTGAAGGGGATTTTTCGGTTTTCACCCACCACATCACCAAAGACAACACCCCAGGTGAACGCCTGTTGTACACAGGTCTCTTGGCCACCAACCAAAGCGATAGGCCAATCAAAGTGCAACTCAAAGCCGGGGCCAGCTATCTCAGCCAGCCCGACGCCCTCTTTCTACCTCTGCCAGCCTTAAAAGCCAATCCCGACGCCCAGATTTATGCAGGGCCGGGTGATCGGGTGGCAACCGAACTGGTGGCAGGTAAATCCCAGTATTCTCCCATGGACGTCGAAATCCCCCCCCGTTCAACGGTCCTGCTTTCGAGCTTGCCGATTCCCACCGATGTCGAAATTCTGCCGCCGATCAATGGCCGCTCAACCCTGATGCATTTTCACAGCGATGGGCCGATTTATCTCTCCCATGTGGCCCGTTTTGCAGATAACGATGGCAGCGGATTTAAGTCCCCAAGCCTGGAAGATTACCAAGCCATCCTCAACACCCGCAAATTGGCAGGTCCCCGCGACAATACTCCCACCGTTTACGCGCCTCAGGATCCTCCCCCTGGCGGCAAATTTATCTATGGACGTGTGGCAGGCATACAAAAAGGTGCCGGTTGGCATGGCAATTTCTTTCAAAAAACAGCCATTTTGCAAATGCCCTCAGCAGGCCAAACCATCGCATACCCCATTTCGTCGCTTTATCTCAAACGCTATGGCACGGCTCAAAACCAAAGTGCCGATCTGTTTAAACGTTATCCCGACACCGCTTACCAAGCGCATGGCAATTATGGTGTCAATTACCAATTGAACCTGCCTTTTAACAATCCCGACCCTTTTTACCGCAATTATGTTCTGCGTTTGACCCATCCGGCCTTGATCAGCGGCTCGGCCCCCAATGTCACCTTGACCTATCGCTATCCCCCAGATAAACAGGTGGTCTTCAGAGGCAGTGTGCGCTTAGAGTGGACCGATGAATTTAATCAAAAGCAGGACCATCTTGTGCACCTGGCTTTGCGCAACGGCGAAGAAGCGCCTCCATTGGCTCTTTTGACGATTCCTCCCGGACGCCGTTATGATCTCAAAATGAGCCTGATTTATCCAGCAGACGCAACACCGCCCCAATTGCTCAGTATCGAACGACTGGATTAACGCCTTTTGCCATGAACGACGAAGCAGACCACTTTTCTGAATCAACACCGGGAGACGGCCCGCTCTTCAAAGAGCGCAAGGTTTTGGTTGTGGATGACGATCCCGATATGCTTGTGCTGATCACCCTGGTGGTGTCTAAAATTGTCGGGCATGTTTACCAAACCCATTTCCCACGGGAAGGCCTGCGCTTGGCAATTACATATAAACCCGATCTGATTATTCTCGACAACGATATGCCAGATATGAAGGGGGTAGAAGTCCTGAATAATCTGCGCGATATGTCCAATACCCGCCACACGCCGGTTTTGATGCTGACAGCAGACAATTCAGAGGCTTCTGTGAAAAAGGCCATCAAACACCAAGCCAGTGGCTACCTGCTCAAACCCTTCGACCCTGTAACCTTGCGCGACGAAGTGGTCGAAATTTTGGCTGGGCTCAAACCCTAAACAAACACAGTTTTTAAGCCTCAAACCCTTTCAAAATCGGGTTTGGGGCTTTTTTCATTTGACGGCAGTTCTAACAGAGACTTGACAGGTCTGAATCTATTTTGATATATATCTAATTAGATAAGCATCAAAATACTTATCCAACTATTCTAACTTTTTAAAGGAGGGCTGGATCTGTGGATCAGCTTTTATTTGAACAATTATTGTCTTTTTTTAAGGCCCTGGCCGACGAAAACCGCCTCAAACTGATCGGAATGCTGGCCGAGAAGGAATGCAGTGTCGAGGAGCTAGCAACGCGCCTTAAGGTCAGAGAGCCCACCGTTTCACACCATTTGGCCCGGCTACGCGAATTGGACTTGGTGACCATGCGCAAAGAGGGGAATACCCATCTTTACCATTTGCAAGCCACATCTTTGCACAAACTCAGCAAAGATGTGCTGTCTCTGGAAAGCATTGCAGCCCCAGAT
>CAZRFI010000444.1:0-3015 GCA_964598905.1 uncultured Candidatus Sericytochromatia bacterium
CCCATTCAAGATCAGGCTGTATTCGCCCTCTTTGGGCAGGGGTTCTCCCCCATTGTGGTACCAATGGTAAAGACTGGTGGTGGCACGTTTGATGCCAGATTTTACCAATTCTGCCAAATGGTCGGCATCGGTGGGATTATCGCAAAAATGCCAAGCGGTATAGGTTTTGGCCGTCAACGCTGGGCTCTCACCCAAAGTAGCCAGATAATCCCGCCAGAGGGTGGCCACCGACGGGTGGTATTCAGGCTCGGGTGGCAAATCAGCTTTGAACAAAATCCCCTGACCGCCTGAAAAAGACATGCCTGGAAAGGCAAAATCCCGACTGATTTCGACAAAGCCAAACGCACGGTGTAAATCCATACTGGCCAAATTCTGGGCATTGACACAGTAAAAAACGGAGTCGCAGGGCTGTGAGCGTAGCCAATTGAGCCGGGCCTGGGTCAGGGCTTTGCCCACACCCAAGCGGCGATACTGCGGTGCAACCACGATTCCTCCCAAATACCAGCCCGTGGGTACCAAATTGGGAAGATCAGCCGGGGGAGTCTCTGCGGGCAATTGAAAATACCTCAATTTTGCAAAACCGAGCAGTTCATTCTGCCACTGGGCCACCCAGAGCAGGGGGCGTTCTAATTCACTGGCTTTGGCAAAACAGGCGTGAATTGCTTGCAAGGCCTCGGCATGAGACTGCCCCTCTCGTTCAGCGGCAATCAAGGCCAGTGCCTCTAAATCTTGGGCTTTTGCAGGCCTGACCTGCAATTCCAAGCTTAAGACTGCTGGTCGGCGGCGCATGGGGCCGGGCTTGTATTCCGCAAAGAGGACCACGGCTTTTCCTTTGGCAAAAAAAGTATATCTGCTATTTTAGCACCCACTCACGCGCAAAGATGCCCGTTTTGGTATATTAGTAGCAATCTGATCAGGAGTTTTTTCCATGACTTCATTGCAATACTCGATTAACACCTTTGCCCGCCGTCTGCTGCTGAGTACCAGTCTGTGTGTTGGCCTCTCTGCAGGATTCTCTCTGAATTTGAGTACCCCTGCCTGGGCCCTACCCACGGGCCAGTGGCAAGGATTTATCCAGGTGCCTGGTCAAAAACTCGCAGTGCTTGTCAAACTCAACCAAGATGCCCAGGGGCAGTGGTTTGGCAGCATCGATATCCCAGCCCAAAACGCCAAAGATCTGCCTCTGAAAGCGATTCGCTTCGAGAAAAATAAATTGCAGTTTGTGATCAGTGGTGTGCCTGGAGAACCCAGTTTTGAAGGCGAAGTCAATCCCGAAGAAACTCATTTTAGCGGCCAATTCAGCCAAGCGGGTCAAAAGATGCCCTTTGAATTGGAGCGTCCGTCCGAGGCCAAAACCGCCTTGGCTGCCGAAAAAGCCCAGGCCCAACGCGAAAAGGCACTCAGCATGATCGAAAACCTGCGCCAAAGCTGGAAAACCCCAGGCCTGGCTGTGGCGATTGTCAAAGACGACCAAGTCTGGTTGGCGAAGGGCTTTGGCCAGCGTAGCCTGGAAGAAAAACAGCTGGTGGATGCCGACACCCTCTTTGCGATTGGCTCGTGTACCAAGGCCTTTACTGCAACCCTGTTGGCAATCTTGGTCGACGAGGGAAAACTGGACTGGGATGCCCCTGTGCGCAATTATTTGCCCAAGTTCCAGCTCAAAGAAAGCTATGCCACAGAACATATCACTTCCCGTGATTTACTCACCCACGTCTCGGGCTTGCCCCGCCATGATTTGGCCTGGTATGGTACTGCGCATACAGGCCCCGAATTGCTGGCCAAACTCAAATACCTATCACCCAGTGCAGATTTAAGGGCGCGCTTTCAATACCAAAACCTGATGTATATGAGTGCTGGAATGCTGGCTGAAGAAATCACGGGCCAGAGTTGGGAGCAATTGATCCAAACCCGTTTTTTTGGGCCGCTGGGCATGAATCGCAGCAATGCCAGTTTGGCCGAATTGCAAACCGATCCCAATCACGCCCTGCCCCACCGCAAAAAAGGGGAGAGTGTCCAGCGAATTCCCTTTCGCTCAGCAGCGGGAGCTGCGCCAGCCGGGGCAATCAATGCCTCTGTCAACGACATGGCACAGTGGATCCGCCTGAATTTAAACCAGGGCCGCTTGGATGACAAAACAATCTTAAGTGACCTGGCTTTTAAAGAAGTGCTCAGTCCCCAGGTGGTGATGCAAAGCCGGGGCAGCCAACCCGAAATTCCATATATGCTCTATGGTATGGGCTGGATGATTCACCCCTATCGGGGGGTGCAGATGATTCAACACGGCGGCAATATTGATGGTTTTTCGGCTCTGGTTTCACTGATTCCCGAAAAGAAACTGGGCATCGTGATCCTCAGCAATAAAGAGGGTGATGCCCTGCCCAATTTGCTCAATTTAAGTCTGACTGATTTGCTCTTGGATTTGGAGCCTGTGGATTGGAATGGCCGTCTCAAACAGGGCCTGGAGCAGGCCGAGAAAATCAGCAAAAGTCCCGATGCCAGCGCGCGTGTGGCCCATACCCGGCCCTCTCACGATTTATCAGATTTTGCAGGAGTCTATAGCCATCCTGCTTATGGCGATTTGACTATTCGCAAAGAGGGAGCAGGCCTCAAACTCAAGTACCACGACTTTGCTGGAAACTTAGAACATTGGCATTACGACAGCTTTGTCTTGCGCCAGAGCGATTCGGTTCTCGATGGCCTGCGTCTGCATTTCCAGATCAATGAAGAGGGCGATTTGGAGCGGGTTTCACTCAAATTGGAACCCTTGGGAGAGGCCATTGTCTTTGCCCGCTCCGCCCCAGAGCAAATGAAAAACCCAGCCTATATCAAACGGTATACCGGCCAGTTTGACATGGCGGGACTCAAGCTCAAAATTGAACTCAAAGGCAATGCCTTGGTTGTCCATGCCACAGGGCAGCCGCCCTTTGAGCTAATCCCGCAAAAGCTGCATCAGTTTAAACTCAAAGGTCTGGACGGTTACCACATCCGCTTTGAATTTAAAGCGGAAAAAATCGA
>CAZRFI010000445.1:0-3014 GCA_964598905.1 uncultured Candidatus Sericytochromatia bacterium
CCGTCAACAGAGCACGTATCTCTTGGTGTTGTTTTCTCAATCCATCTGTATGCATTGCTAAACCTTCTCTTGGCGATTTAATGCTGACCGTGATGGGACGCTTTGGGCAGCAGCGCTTTTAACTTCTCTTGAAAATCTTTGAGATCCACTTTGAGATCGGGGCGCTGATACGTGACCTCTCCTTCAGCGTTGAGCAAGGTAATTTGATTGGAGTGGATATACTCACCTTGGGCTGTGGCTTGGTAACGCACGCCTAACAAAGCAGCCAATTCAGAGACTTGGCTCTCTTTGCCGTTTAAAAATAACCAGTTGGCGCGGTTGACGCCGTGTTTTGTGGCGTATTGGGCCAATTTATCGGGCTGGTCTCTTTTGGGGTCGAAGGAGACCAGCACAAATTTGACTTTGGCTTGGTCTGCGCTTGAAAGGCTTTTTTCGATTTTTTTGACATCATCTAAGATCAAAGGGCAGACACTGCTGCAGGAAGAATAGATCATGGCAATGACCACAGGTTGGCCGCGCAGACTTTTGAGTTCGAGCTTTTTTTTCTGTTGGTTGGTCCAAGTGCCATTCAACCAATAGAGGGACTTGCCGCTGGGCTGGGCCCCTTTCATTTGGGTGTGGTTGTGGTGCTCGTGGGAGGGGTTTTGGGCCTCGGCGGGCAAAAGTAAACAGAGGCTGAGTAAAAATCCGATTGAGAGGTGTTTTTTCATTTTTCTTTCCTTTTAGGGGTCTCGCGCACAGCGAAAGCCCAAGTTTTTGAGGGTATAAGCCGTCTGGAGCGAACTCCAAAAGGCAAAGCGGGTAAAAGCAGCGTAATTCATGCGATCAGTGGCTGAGCCGCTGTTGCCACAAAAAACTGAGGCATCTTTTTCATTGCCTTCGCGGCTGTCGTTGGTCATGATCACTTGGTTAAAGTCTTCCACCCATTCGTACATCAGGTGTAAATCTTTGATGCCTTTGGCATTGGCAGGACTTTTCCCGGCCTGGGCGGGAATGCCCACTCCGGCCTGGCTGTACCAGAGCAAGCTGTCTGGATTGTCGACCTCAGCAGCGTATTCCCACTCCAAGAGGCTCGGCAGCCTTTTGCCCTGAGCGGCGCAAAAGGCTCTGGCAGCCATCCAAGAAACCTGTGTGACCGCTTGTTTTTCTGGTACAGGCACAGCCACTGAAGGGGCCGGCAAAGCCAGATCGCCCTGCCAATGTGCCAAATAGCTGCCCTCTTGAAAGATCGGCGGAATCTGGCTGCGCTGCCAAAGGGGATGGGCTTTGAGAAAGGTCAGAAATTCAGCTTGGGTGACGGGCTGGCGATCCAGCCAAAAAGCGTTGATTTGAAAGCGTTTCTGTCCGGGTCGGGGCGAAAACTGGGGGGTAAATGCCCCGGCCGGAACCAGCACACTGTTTGGGACTTGGGCCACAGAAGTGAGAGGCAAAGCTGCCAAGGGCAAGTTTAAAGCCATCATGAGCAGACCGATTTGCCACCCCTTCCGTTTCATCTTTTGCCCCTATTTCGCCAGTTTGGCGCGCACAGATTTGACTTCTTCTGCACTGACGCTGTCGCCTTTATTGCCCCAGCTATTGCGCACATAGGTCAGAATCGAGGCAATCTGCTCATTGTTCAAATGCGACATCGAGGGCATCTCCCCGTCATAGCCTTGGCCATTGACCTGGATTTTGCCACTGTGGCCTTTGATAACCACGCCAATGCTGCGCAATTTGTCGGCCATCAGGTAGTCAGATTTGGCCAGGGGCGGAAACACGCCCGCCATGCCTGCTCCGTCGGTCTGGTGGCAGGCGGAGCAATTGGCCACATAGAGATTTTGACCGCTGCTCATGACCTTGAGGTCGGGGGCTGCAACGGGCTTGACTGGGGTTTTGTTCATGGGCTGGGCCTGGTAAATTTTGTCGGATTGTTGGCCGCTAAAGACATCGGGTTGGGCCTCTCCGTTAACGGTCAAAATACCCAGAGTACCTTTGTTGAATGTGCGAAAAATAGAGTGATCGACCAGAATGTAATTGCCGGGCACGTCGACTTTAAACTCAACAATCGCGGAACCCCCAGCAGGCACCAAGGTGGTTTGCACGTTTTTCTGATTGGCGTCGGTCCCCCCTTCGGTATAAACCAAGTCAAAGATCTCCCCAATCACGTGGAAAGAGCTGATCAAATTGGGGCCGCCATTGCCAACAAAAAGACGCACCGTCTCGCCTTTTTTTGCGGTAATCGCTTTGTCTCCCGTCATGGCCCCCACGGAGCCATTAAACAGCACATAGCTGGGATTTTCATCAATGCCTTTTTGCATATCAAAGGGCTGCAGACCCGGTTCACCAAAGGCCCCTTTGGTATAAAAATCACCCTGAACCACATAATATTCTTTGTCGACGGGTTTTAGTCCTTCTTTGGGTTCAACCAAAATCAGGCCGTACATGCCGTTGGCAATATGCATAGGTACGGGAGGCGCAGCACAGTGGTAAATATACAGTCCGGGGTTGATCGCTTTAAAGGTAAAGGTGGTTTCGTGGCCGGGGGCTGTCATGCTGGCTTTCGCGCCGCCACCGGGGCCGGTCACGGCGTGTAAATCAATATTGTGGGGAGATTTGTTATCGGGGTGGTTCTTGAGATGAAACTCCACCATGTCTCCTTCGCGCACACGGATAAATTTGCCCGGCACAACGCCGCCAAAGGACCAAAAATTATACTGCACGCCATCGGCAATCGTGCCAATAAATTCCTGTACTTCGAGATCGACAAGCACTTTTGCAGGGGTTTTGCGGGTAATGGCAGGAGGCACCATCGGCGGGTCGGTTAAAATCGCGTTTTCGACAGGGAGCGCAGCCTGTGTTTGCGCTGAGGGAGTTGCCGCCTGGGTGGATGGGGGGGCATAGAGCAAGCCCACACTCAGACTGGTTGCGGCGAGTAAGGCGAAAAGTGGGTGGGGAATGTGACGTTTGTTCATTGTTTTTCTGTACCTTTCATGTTCCCCTGGGGCCTTCAAAGCCCTGATGACAGGGGGCTTCAA
>CAZRFI010000446.1:0-3008 GCA_964598905.1 uncultured Candidatus Sericytochromatia bacterium
AAGAGGCCACTTCTTTGAGCACGGGATGAAACGAAGGGGCAAAACAAAAGCCAAAGCCCGTCGCTGCCAGGGCGCGTTGTACGCCTTCGGGACTGTGCTGAAGCGGAAGACCCAGGGCTTCGAGCACATCTGCACTGCCGCTCTGGCTGGAGACAGCGCGATTGCCGTGTTTGGCCACAGGCACACCCAAACTGGCCAAAAGTAAACCCACAGCCGTGGAGACATTAAAGGTCACGCCGCCATCTCCCCCTGTGCCGCAGGTATCCAGGGTCAGGGGCAGGCCGGTTTCAACTTTTTGCATGCGTGCACGCAGGGCCCGGGCAAAGCCCACAATCTCAGGCGGGGTCTCGCCGCGCATGCGCAGGGCCGCAAGCAGGGCCCCGGTCACTTCTGGGGGCACTTCGCCATTGAGAATGCGATCAAGCACGGCCTCTGCTTCTTCACGGACAAGCGGCTGCCTCGCCAAAAGGGTTTCAAGTATGCTTTTCATACCAAGGCCTCCAGACGTTTGAGAAAATTGTTTAAAAGGGCTGGGCCCGCTTGCGTGGCAATTGATTCAGGGTGAAATTGCACGCCTTCGATCGGCCATTCACGGTGTCTCAGGCCCATGATCAGGCCGTCTTGGCTCTCCGCCGTGATCTCCAGACAATCAGGCAGGGTCTCACGTTCAGCCACCAGCGAATGGTAACGGGCCACCGTCATCGGTGAGGGCAGCCCTGCAAAAAGCCCTTGGCCCCGGTGGAGAATATCCGAGGTTTTGCCGTGTTTGGCCTGGGTGCGGATAATTTTGCCGCCAAAGGCCTGGGCGATCGCCTGATGGCCCAAACACACGCCCAAAAGTGGAAAACGGCCCTGCACTGCTGAGATGAGGTCAAGGCAAATACCCGCCTGTTCGGGCCGACCAGGCCCCGGAGAAAGGACCACGGCCTGAGGTTGCAGCGCCAGCACGTCATCCACACTCAGGGCATCATTGCGCACCACCCGACAGGATGCACCCGCTCCCGCCAAGGCCTGGTAGAGGTTATACACAAACGAATCGTAATTGTCGATCAAGAGGATCATGCCTGTTCTCCTTGCTGTTGCTCTGCCATTTGATTGGCCATTTGCAGGGCCTGAAAAAGCACCTGGGCTTTGTTGCGCACCTCTAAATACTCATGTTTGGGAATCGAATCAGCGACAATCCCCGCGCCAGCCTGCAAATAGGCTTGCCCCTGATGGATCGCCAGACTGCGGATCGTGATACAGGCATCCAGCTGCCCTTCAAAGCCATGGTAAAAGACCGCCCCCCCATACCAGCCCCGACGTACGGGTTCGAGTTGGCTCAAGAGTTCCATCGCACGGATTTTGGGAGCCCCCGACAAAGTTCCCGCCGGGAAGCAGGCAAAGAGAGCATCCAGGGCTGTTTGGCCTGGGGCCAATTGGCCTTCAACCAGCGAGACCAGGTGCATCACGTGGGAAAAATACTCCAACTCCATATAGCGGCTAACTCTGACCGTACCCGGCAGAGAGACCCGGCCCAGATCATTGCGCCCCAGATCGACCAACATCAGGTGTTCCGCCCGCTCTTTTTCATCGCCCAAAAGCTCTGTCGCCAAGGCCCGGTCTTCGGCCTCGGTCTGCCCCCGGCGGCGGGTACCAGCAATCGGGCAGGTGGCCGCAGCGGCCCCATCTGACTTGACCAGCATCTCAGGCGAGCCGCCCAAGAGCACCGGCCCGCCGATGTCCAAATAATAGAGGTAGGGAGAGGGATTGAGGCTGCGCAAAACACGGTAGAGCGCAAAGGGGTCTCCTGCCAGCGGGCTGGTAAACTGCTCCGAGAGCACCGCCTGAAAGATCTCACCGGCCGCAATCGCCTCCTGTAAAATTGCCACCTTTTCACAAAAGGCAGCTTCCCCCATGCGGCCTTGTAAAAGCGCAGAATCGGCGCTGCAGGCTTCGGGCAAATCCAGTAGCGCTTCTGCAGCCACAGGCACCCGCAGGCGTTGGTGGAGATCGGTTAAAGCGGCTTCGGCGGCTTGGACTTCCTCTGCATTTGCACTTTGGGGCAGATGCGCCACCAGCAAAATCCGGCGCTTGAGATGGTCAAAAACCAAGACCTGGGCAAAGCGCATCAGACAGGCCTCAGGCAGGGGCGAACGCGCTGGCTGAAGCGGAATCCGCTCCAGATAAGTCACACAATCATAGCCGAGATAGCCCACATAGCCGCCGGTAAACGGCGGCAAGGCTGGGTCGGTTTCGGCCGATTGGGATTGGAGTCGGGCTTTGAGTTCTTGCAAGGGGTCACCGGGCAGAATCTCAGTGGTTTGACCGCGTTGCAAGGTCAAAACGCCCTCTTGCAAGGTCAGGGTCTCGTCCGGGGCAAAACCCAAAAGGCTGTAGCGGGCCTGGTGCAGATCAGAACCGGCACTTTCAAACAAAAATCCGGGTTCTCCCGCACTGCGCAGACGCAAAAATGCCGAGACCGGTGTGAGTGTATCGGCTGGAATTTCGCGGGTAATCCGCATCAAAGAAGGGGCAATCAGGGGAGCGGCAAGGGTTTCGGGGACGGGCATCGGGGTCTCCATTCTCGGTGAGGTGAATCAGGCAAAAACAAAAGCAGCCACTGTGGGGGCACAGTGGCTGCAAAGAGGGGGATTTGGGTGGAAAACTAAAACAGAATTTCTTTTTTTCCCAAACGCCAATTGCCACTGGCAGTGGAAGGCCACCACCAGCGCCAGTTCGAACGAGAAATCTTGAGGTTTGCGTTGGGTTTCATACCCTCCAGTATGCCCCCAGCAGATACGGGTGTCAAGGCGATCGTTTTTGGCAGCAAAGTCCTGTGAACAGGGCTCTCGGCTAAATGCAGACAATGGGTTATACTGCTTGCCGAGAGCCTGTCTGAGAGGCTTTTGAGCAACCTTAGCAGCAATAGGAGCAAATGACACAATGAGCAAAGATTTACTGGCAAAACTCGGCCCACTGGCAGCTCTGGCTGGCGTCTGGGAAGGCACAAAAGGGGATGACTTGGC
>CAZRFI010000447.1:0-2999 GCA_964598905.1 uncultured Candidatus Sericytochromatia bacterium
GCCAAAAAGGCCTGGTTATTATTGTGTTCAGCAGCGCCGTTGGCTTGAGAGGCCCATTGAAAGCCCTGCTTAAAATCCCCTTGCATGACCGAAATCTCAGCCATTTTCAAGATGACCGAACTGAGCACATTTCCCACGGACTTTTTTTCAGCCCTGCGCTGTTCAAGCTGTATTTTAAGTGTTTTGAGTTTTGTCATTGCAAGGGAATAATCTCCCATTTGCATGGCCTTTTCAATCGCATTCAGAGAAGGCTGGGCCAGTTTTGCCGCTTCAGTTTGGGTCTCAAGCTCTGCAAATTTGCGGTAATAGAGGGTAATTTGGTTTTTGACCACACTGCGATCGGATTCACTGAGGGGACTGCTGGGCTCTGACAGCGCCAGAATTAACACGCTATTGGCAGACATCAGGCTTGCTTGGCGATGCAGAGATTCGGCATAGTCCAGCAATTTTTGCAGAGGCAATTTACGTGGATCTGGCTTGACTTGGGCCAATTGCCAAGCAGCAGCAGGCCCTGCTGAGATCTGTACAGGCAGGGCAGCAGCCGGCAAAGAGAGAGAGGAAAGCGCTGCGGTCCATCCCAGCACAGAGAGTGTGAGCAGAGAGCGGTAAGGTTGATTTTTCATCTGTTTAAATTTTAGGTGAGACCGAGCAGACTGTCCAGTTTCTGATACCGCGACAGGGTGCATCCAGGTTATACTGGTGATCAGCGACACTTAAGAATTTCAAGGAAGTGCAGAATATGGATCTCAATCGCAAACTCTGGTCAATGTTTTTCACGGGTCTGGGAGTCGGTCTGGGACTGGGACTGGGTCTGGGCCTTTTACAAGCCCCCGACAGTGGCGAACGCACCCGGCGCAAATTCCAGAAAAAAGCCGAACGCATCAAAGACACCATGGGTGATCAGCTGCGCCATTTTAATTCCCGCAATTAAAACAGGTGGAAAATGATCTTAAAGGCGCATTGTCCCTGAGTTCAAGGGGTCTGTGTTAAGATGAACGGTATCTTGCCTGAGAGCACCCTCCAATAGACATGGATTCCGAGAAAAAATACCCAGCCCCTCTGCCTCCTGGCATGCAAAAACAGAGTTCGCAACGCAAGAAGCCCTCTCCCCTTTTGCCCCAGAAAGCCCCCCGCAAAGAACCTTTGGACGGGGCGGCTGTTTTTTGGGGCATTTTGCGTTGGACTTTTCGGCTGATCATGCTGCCGCTGCTTTTGGGCGCAACCAGCCTGGGGGGTGCCTATACAGGCATGGCCCTGCGCTTTGCCCAATTGCCCAAGGTCAATGCCCTGCAATATTACGCGCCGATCGAAACCACCGAAATCTACGACGACAAAAAACGCCTGATGATGAAGCTCTTTGGCGAAGAAAACCGACGTGTGATCGCGTTGAATCAGGTGCCTGACAAAGTTCAGCGCGCGATTATATCTGCCGAAGACAGCCGTTTCTTTGAACACAAAGGCATCGATTGGTGGGGCATGGCCCGCGCTTTTAAACAGAATTTTGAGCGCAAGGCCGCCATTCAAGGGGGCAGTTCGATCACCCAGCAGATTGTCAAAAACACCTTTTTGACCCCTGAACGCACGCTCCAGCGCAAATTGGCCGAGGCCTGGCTGGCTGTTGAGGTCGAAAAGACCTTTTCCAAATACCAGATTCTCGAACTCTATCTCAACCAGATTTACTGGGGCCACAACGCCTATGGGATTGAAGCCGCCGCCATGACCTATTTTGGCAAACCTGCGGCCAAATTAAATATCTCAGAGGGGGCCATGCTGGCCGGGATTTTGACGGGCCCCGAAATCTACTCGCCCTACCGCAACCGCAAAGGGGCCGAACACCGCATGCGCCTGACCCTCGACCGGATGCGTGAATTGGGCCATATCTCCCCAGTGGAATATGAACAGGCACTCAAAAACAAACCCAAATTGGCGGGCCTGAAAGCGGGCAGCATGAAATACCCCTATTTCACCAGTTATGTGCTGGCCCTGCTCAAACAAAACTATGCCGACAGCAAATCCTACCGCCAGGGTCTGCGCATTTACACCACAATCAACTCCCAATGGCAGGAGCAGGCCGAAAAAGCGCTCAAAGAACATATTTCTCAACTCAAGAGCCTGAACGTCGAGCAGGCCGCTCTGGTGGGGATTGATCCCCAGACCGGCTTCGTCAAAGCCATGGTCGGGGGCCGCAATTATACCGAAAGCCAGTTCAACCGCGCCTGGCAGGCCCAGCGTCAACCGGGTTCTTCGTTTAAGCCTTTTGTCTACCTCACGGCCTTTGCCCGTGGCTATTCCCCTGGCCATGTCGAAATCGACGAGCCGATTCAATACCGTTTTGGCAACTATATCTGGAAACCCAAAAATTACGGCGGTGGCTTTAGCGGTGCCATGACTTTGCAGCGCGCCCTGGAGACCTCAGTCAATATCATTGCCGTCAAACTCGGCGACAAAGTTGGCAATGGCAATGTGATCGAAACCGCTCACCGCCTGGGTATTCGCTCCTCGATGCGCAATGTGCTCTCGCTGCCTTTGGGGGCCAGTGAGGTCAACCCGCTGGAAATGGCCAATGCCTATAGCACCATTGCCCGCGGCGGACGCTATCTCGAACCCACCCCGATTCTGCGCATCGAAGACCGCTATGGCAATGTGCTCGAAGACAATGCCCAACGCCAAGCTGAGCCGGTTTTTAGTCCCGAAGCCAGCTACCAATTGATCAAAGTGATGAAAGGCGTGATTTTGCGCGGTACTGCTCCTGCCGCCAATATAGGCAGGCCCGTGGCGGGCAAAACGGGCACCACCAGCGATCACCGTGATGCCTGGTTTGTGGGTTTTACGCCACAATTGTGCACCGCCGTTTGGATCGGCAATGATACCCCGACCCGCATGTATGGCGGCGCAACGGGCGGAACCATGGCGGCCACACTCTGGGCGCGTTTTATGCGCTCGGCCCACAAAGGACTGCCGATCAAAGACTTTGAAGGGGCAGCCAAAGGCTATCCTGC
>CAZRFI010000448.1:0-2990 GCA_964598905.1 uncultured Candidatus Sericytochromatia bacterium
CTTGGCCTGCTGCTGTTTGTGTCTGGCTGCCCCCAGGCTGCCCAAGAAGACACAACGGGCCAAAGCACCAACCAAAGTGCCAGTGGCAAAAAAATCAGCTTTGCCCCGACCCAATTGACCTGCTGTTGGGAATCGCTGCTCGAAGCCAATAAAAAAAACAACCTGGATTACAATGCCCAATTGCAAAAAGCCCTCAGTGGTGACTCTGCTGCTCTTGAGACTCTCTTGCTGGCCTCTAAGCAGGTCGATCAAGAGCTGAGTTTTCCCCATGGGGCTGTCTTGGTCACTGTGCTTTATGCTGTGGGTGACAAGGCCTTCGCCCAGGCGCTTAAAGCGCTTGAAGACAAAGGTGAGTTTAAACAGGAGCAGGCGATTTTTCAGGAGACCTTGAAAGAGACCCTGCGCAATCTGCTGGAGTCGGGCCACTCGTTTACCACGGCTCCCGAACTCAAGGGGCTGAGTCTGCAAGATTTCCCTCAGACATCCAGCACTTTGGGGTATAGCCTGCAGTCTTCGCAGTAAAAACTTGGAAGCGGCATTTTGCTTGGTTTATACTGATCTTGGAAATTTTCCCCATGGAGTGTGTGTCTGATGCTCTCTGCCCTGCAAAGCAAACCTTGGTTTCAGTCCCTGAGCCAGTATTTACCCGCCTATCTGCTTGAGAATCTGTTTTTGACCGGCTTTGGTTTGACCAAAGTGCCGATGCTGTTTTTTTTGCAGCCACGGGTGGTGGCCCTGACCGAAGAGAAATGTATGATTAAAATCCCCTTGGGCTGGCGCAGCAAAAACCACCTCAATTCGATGTATTTTGGCGCACTCGCTGCTGGTGCTGACTGTGCGGGGGGCTTTATGGCGATGAAGATCATGCACGAAGAAAAATGGCCGATTTCGCTGGTCTTTAAAGACTTCAAAGCTGAATTTTTAAAGCGTGCAGAAGGCGATACCTGGTTTGTCTGCGAAGACGGCGCTTTGGTGCGTGAACTGATGAATACCGCCATGCGCACAGGTGAGCGCCAGAATTGCACCGTTAAGGTCGAGGCCTTTGTGCCTTCGGCCCAGCCCCAAGATCCGGTGGCCCGTTTTGAACTGACGCTCTCAGTCAAAAAACGGGCAAGCCATGTCTGATCTGCAAAAAGCCCGGCAGAAATGCGCTGAAGCGCGCAAAATTCTGCAGACGGCCCGCTCGATGAAAGGCAATCGGGGCTTGGTTGTGCGGGCTTTGGAGCTGTATCAGGATGTCTTAAAGAACCACGCCCACGAGCTGAGTGAGCCCTTTGCCGCCCTGGCCCAGATTGCTTGGTCGGCAGGCGAGCGCGAAAGCGCCTTCCGCTTTGTGCAAGCTGGGATCGAGTTACACCCGCGCAATGCCCGCCTGCAGCAGTTGCGCACCCGTATGGATCAGGCCAAACAGGCCCCAGAAGCCGAAGAGACACCCGCTGTGAGCAAACCCGTCTCGGTCGAAAACCCGATTGAATTGGTCAACGATCTCGGACCCGAAGCGGATCAGACCAAGGTCAGTCAAGGCGACGAAATTGTGCTGCTGCAAAAAGCCCTGAGCAAAGCGGGGTATGTTGTTCCCCTGACAGGTGAGTTTGACCGCAATACCTATGCCGCTGTGCGCACCTTTCAGAGCAGCCGCAAATTGCCCGTGACGGGTTCGGTGGACGCCCCCACCCGTGAGGCCATCAATCCCATTGCCCGTGGGGTGCTGGCCGAAGAAAGGGCCACCGAAGTTCTCTTGCAGGCTGTGGTTCAGTTGCGCCTCTCGCTGCAAGCCGAGGCCGATGAAAGTCTCAAACAAATGGCCTGGGAGCTGATTATGCAATTGATCAGCGTGGCCCGTCAAGAATTGCCCCCCGATGAAGAAAAAATCCCCCCGCCCGATCTGGATGAACACCCCCGCGAACTGCTGCAGTCCCGCTTGGGGAATATGGGCCAGATGGGAATTGTCAGCAAGGGCTGGGAAGTGATTCGCCTGCAGCAGGTGTTGGCGCGGGAGGGCTTTCCGGTTAAGATCAATGGCACCTTTGATTTACAGACCTTTTCCGAACTGAGCCGTTTTCAATTGCAACACAAATTGCCTGTCAATGGTTTGGTTGAAGCAGCCACCCGCGAGCAGATCAACAATTTGGTTTTTAAGCTCTATGCCGAACTCGATGCCGGAGACCTGATTCGCAACACGATTGAAGAACTCAAGCAGGTCTTGGGGATTCAGCCCGTTGCCAGCCAAGAGATCCGTCTGCGCCTGATTCAAAAGATGCTCTTGGAATTGGTGATCACGGGCAAATTGCCTGCGCCGCCGCCTGAGTTGATGGACCTCTGGCAATTGCGCTCCGAACTTGGCCCTGCCAATCGGCCTGGCAAAGTCAGCCAGGGGGCCGAAGTGCGTCTCTTGCAACAGGCCCTTAAGCGCCTGGGTTTTAAAGCGGAAATCACGGGCCAATACGACAACGAAACCTATGCGGCAGTGCGCAGCTTTCAGATCAGCCGCAAATTGCCGATGAATGGCCTGCTCGACGCCAAAACCCGCGATGAACTCAACCCCCTGCTGCTGAATTTGCTTTCGAGCTAATTCAGCGAACACGACGGATAAAAGAAGGGCGAAACCATGTTTGAACGGCGTTTTTCGGGCTCTCCTTGGGAAAAGAAAATTGGCTTTTGCCGGGCTATTCGGGTTGGCCAGGTGGTTCATTTGGCCGGTACGGCTCCGATTCTGGCCGGTGAGGTTTTTGCGCCGGGCGATCCCTTTGCCCAGGCCGAGCGCTGTCTGGAAATTGCCGCAGAGGCCCTTGCCAGTTTTGACTTGGATCTGAGCCATGTTTACCGCGTGCGCTGGTATCTGACCCAGATGACAGATCAAGAAGCCGTGGGCCGGGCCCATCATGCCGCTTTTGCCGATCACCCGCCTGTGGCCACGATGGTCGAGGTCAAAGGCTTGGTAGACCCAGCCATGCGGGTCGAAGTGGAATTGGAAGCGGCTTTGCCTTGAG
>CAZRFI010000449.1:0-2978 GCA_964598905.1 uncultured Candidatus Sericytochromatia bacterium
ATCTCGTGGGACATATTGGCCAAAAACAGACTTTTTGACTGTGAGGCCCGTTCGGCTTTCTCTTTGGCAATGCGCAGATCTTGCTCGCGCAAACTGAGCGCGGCTTCGGCCGTTTGCCGGGCCAGAATCTCGCGCCGAAGCTGCCAATTCCAGATCAAGACGGCCAGTACCACCCCCAATGCCAGCAAACCGAGATTGCGCAAAAGCGTATAGTCTTGGGGGGCCTTGGTTTTTAAAGGCAACCATTTCTGGGCAATGCTGCGTTTTTCTGTTTCGGTCAGCGAGTCCAAGGCCTTGTTTATCAGACCGACCAAAATGGGCCAATCTGCCCGCACCCCCATGCTGCGTCCAGGCACGGTAAACTCCACGGGTGCCGCAAACTCCAGATTGCTGAAGTGCTGCTCTTGGATCAAATAGGCTGCCACAGGCAAGATCACCACTGCCGCTTCCACCCGTCCCGAGGCCAAGGCTTCCAAGGCATCCAAACTGGTTTCGGCATAATGGGGCAAAATGCGCGGGTATTTTTCGATCAGCACCTGGGAACTTTTGGCATCTTTGACAAAGGCCACTGGCTGATGGGCAAAATTTTCAAGGCTGGTGATCAGGGCGTGATTGCCTTTGCGGGTCAGCAAAACCAAATCGTAGTTAAAAAAGGGTTTGCTGCGCAGGACAAAATCTGAGTGGTCCTGGCTGTCGTGAATCAGCCCCAATAGATCCACCTCTTTGTGCTCCATTTTGTAGAGTGCCTCTTTCCAGGTCGGGCTGGCGACAATCTCCAAGCCAATGCCCAGGCGCTTGGCCAGGAGATCGACATAATCGCGCATAATCCCGGCATATTGCCCCTGTTGATCGGTAAAGTCAAAAGGAGGGAAACTGGGGTTATAACTCAGCCGCAGTTTGGGATGTTGTTTTAACCAGGCTTTTTCTTCGGGGCTCAGCCAGACCCCCACCGGCGCAGGCAAATCGTAAGCCATCCACTTCTGTTCGAGTGGGCGCAGGTCTTCGGGGCCCAAACTGGCCATGGCCTTTTCCAAAATGGGAATTAATTCAGGCCAATCTTTGCGCCCGGCCAGATGCAATTGCTGGTCACGCAGGGCAGACAATTGGGCTTCGGCCTTGATCTTGAGGTTATTTAAAGAGAGAGCCTGAATCCAATAATGGGCCAGGGGCAAATCGCTGACGGTGGCATCGGCTTTACCCAGCGCCACGGCGGCAAAGACCTCGCGAAAATTGTCAAAATAGAGAAAATGGGCGCCTGGGGCCAGCTTCTGAACCGCTGGAACCAACGAATCACCTTTGAGCAGCGCCACCTTGCGGCCAGTTAAATCTGCCACGGTGGTGATCGGCAAATTTTGGTCGCGCACCACAATCGCGGTCAAAATCTCTTTGTATGGGCGGGTGAAATTCAAAAATTGGCTCCGCGAAAGGGGGTATTTAAACACAGCGGGCAAGAGATCGATTTGACGCTTTTGCACTTTGTCCAAAAGTGCCTGCCAGGAATCACTTTCAAAGGCCAGTTCAACCCCCAAACGTCCGGCCAATAGACGCAAATAATCCAGCGAATAGCCAACGGGTTCGCTGTTAAGCTCAAAATCCAGCGGGGGATAATCCCGCTCATTGCCCACCCGCCAGACAGGATGCTCTCTCAGCCAACGTTGCTCTGCTTCGCTCAGTTTTAAAGGGGTCTCGTTGGCGTCAAATTGGGGCCTGAGCAATTGATCCTGGAGACGGTAGTACAGCGATTGGGGGTTGTGTTTAAAACGGCGCAATTGTTTGTCAATGGCTGTGCGCAGCTGATTGTGTTGCATTCGGGGTGTGACAATATGCAAAGACACAGGGAAAAGCAAATGATTGCTCTCTTCAATATGATAGGCACTGCGATTTTTGCTGCCAAACCAGTGATTGACCAGCGCTGCCGCCACTTTTTTCTTTTCGAGCAGCACAAAGGCCTGTTCAAAGCTGTCGACGAAAATTAATTGGGGCTGAATTTCAAACGCCTGGGCCAAATCCTGCAATTTATGGGCCTGCTCTGAATTTTTGACCACCGCCACCGTCTGCCGATCCAGATCGAGCAGGGTCCGAATGGCACTGTTGGGCTGAAGATAGAGCCGTGACCAACCTGTCAGCACGGGCACCTGATTAAAGGCATAGCGCTGCCTGCGCTCGGGGCTGTCTGCCACATCGGGCATCAGATCCAATTGACCTTTGTCGAGCTTGTCCAAACAGGTCTGCCACTCACAGGCAATATACTCCAGTTCCCAGCCCTCTTGCGCGGCAATCGCATTTAAGAGCTGGGGAAAAAAGCCCAAAGCCTGGCCCTGGGCATTGCTGTAAATTTTGGGGGGATTTTGGTAGAGTCCGACCCGCAAGGGTTGCACAGGGGTTTGCGACCAAACCGGAGAAAATAAACCAAACAGCCCCCAGAACAGGCCCGCAGCCCACAGGAGAAGAAATGTGCTCAATCTGATCGGCGAAAACATGGTTTAAATCAATGATCCTTTATGCCGTTTTACTCAGGAAAATCGCAGCGCAATCGCGGCAAGTCAACCAGACTTTCGCCCGCGACCAAGGATTCTGTTTCAAAGGGATGCAGCGAGGCCAAACGAAACTGAGCGGCCCCCTGACCAAAAAAGGTCTCCAGCACAAACTGGCCAGTACTGTCCTGTGGCAAAGGCTCTCGCTGCAATAAACCAGCTAAATGCAGGAGTACCACTTCGTTTTGGTATAAATAAACAATCGCGTAGGGCCGCCAAAATGAACGCGGCTCTAAGACGCCTGATCCGAAACTGACATCACGGTAGGCCAAATACCAGAGCTGGGGATTGCGGGGGCCTTTGATTGCCCCCTCTTCGCCATAAAACAGGTCACTTTGAATTTTCAGGGGCTGAAAATAATTGCGGCCCAAGCGGGGGTTGTGCTCCAAATGGGTGGTATACCACTCACCATCAAAGAGTTCAGCGATTTCTGGGGGGGGCCAA
>CAZRFI010000450.1:0-2978 GCA_964598905.1 uncultured Candidatus Sericytochromatia bacterium
TTTTGAGATTCTGCTCGGCCTGTTTGATCGCTTTTTCCTGTTCAAACACATCAAAGCTGACCGAGGTCACATCGACAAATTTAACATTCTGAGAAGAACTGCCTTCGGGCAGGTGTTTTTTGTCGGTCAGATTGAGTGTAAAGGCCCCATTGAGGTGGCGCAATTCGACGCTATCCCCTTTGGCCAGGCCAATTTGGGGATCAGCCAGATCAATCGTCATCCCAGCCAGTGCTTCCGGGTTTTGGGCCAAGCGCTGAATAAAGGCTTTGACCTCTGCTTTATCGAGTTTGCTGGCGCCTGGCTGGCTTTCGATAAATTTTTCAATCCCCGCATCCGAAAAGTCTTTTAAATAGCTGCTACCCACGTGCAATTGAATATTGTGCTTTTGAAAGGGACTGGCGGTCTGGTGGTTGAGAACCTCGGGTTTGACAGGCTGACCGGCACTGCCATTAAAACGAATACTGCTCAAAGGGAGCCTCCTCATGTAATCAACGATCTGGGTCAACGATCTGGGTTGCTGCTTTTATTTTAGCGCGAAGCGGGTAAGAACTTGCCCCTCTTTTGTTTTTATTGCGACGCCTGAGCAAGGCCCGTCTCCTGTTTTGCTACAATAGAAAAAGGCTCAAGCAGCCTGGATTTTTCCATGCGCAAAGGATACCACTCCCTATGTCAGATATTCGCTTCCAGGCCAATGCCGTCAGCGCACTCTGGGCGGCCAAACAGGCGGGCAAAGCCCCCAGTGGAGACATGGCAGACCATCCCTTGGCCAAAGCGCTTTCTGATAACCAACTCACGCGCAAAGAATACGAACAACTCAAAAGTCTTTATCTCAAAGAAAATCCCACTGGCGATTTTGAGGCCTTTTTGCTCGATTCCCTCAATGGCAAAATCGACAATCTGGCCCTGACGGGTATTTCTGACGCCATCAAAGAACTCTCCCGCAAAGGTTCAGCCCTGTCTTCGGTCTCGTTTCAGCTCAATGAGCAGAACAATGGCTACAAAGGCATTGGCGCAGCCATGTTCCAGCCCAATAAAGAGCTGTTGGAAGCTGTTAAACAGGCAGATCAAGACGGCAATGGCCGAATTGAAGGGGCCGAGCGCGAAAAAATCAAAGCCGCTCTCAAAGGCCTGGGTGATGATGCCAGCCTGAATATGTTGGCCACCGCCCTCGACGACGGCATGACCACCTTGGCTTACGACCCCAAGAAAAAGACCCTCAGCCTCTATTTTGCCGATCGCCCCCCCAGCTTGTCGGGACAGGCCCAAGATGTCAAATTCAGCGGTGAACTCGTGCTTGAAGATATCGACGGGGTCAATGACCTGAGCCGCAACGATATCAAAGGCACGGCCAATGGCAAAGTTCAGATCAGCTATCCCTTTCTCTCAGAGGTGATTCGCGACGCCTTGAACCCCAATTTGCCGAATATGTCAGGTTCGGCCCTGGGCATGAGCGGCGGCTTTAAATTTGCCCTGCAAAACGAACGCTACGACGCCCAACGCGGGGTCTATGTGGTCAATGCCACCAGCACCCTCTCAGCAGGGGTCTCCCGCTTTTCAGGCTCTTACGATATCCCGATTGAAATTCAGATCAAACACACCCCCGAAGGGGAGTTGCATATTCAAATCCCGGCCTTGGACAATGTCTCAGTGCCGGGCATACGCGCCGCCGCCTGGAAACTGCGCGATGAATTGCTCAAACGCGTGGCCAGCGGTGTCAACGGATCTGTTGATCAGCAAAATATGGGCGTTAAGCTGCATCCCCATGTCAAAACCGTCGAAGGCACGTATACCAATTGGTATTTTGCCGAAGAGCGCGGCCCTGTCAGCCAGAGACTGGTCTTACAGCCCAGCCTCGAACTCAAACTCAAAAATCCACTGCCCCGCAGTGACGGCCAGCCTCCGGCAGATATGCTGCTCGATCTCAGAGCCGATCGTGGCAATACCCAAGCGCGGGTCGATGCCAAAGGCATTACCCTGCAACTCAATCAGGTGCCTGTCGTTGGCAGTTCTGATCTCAACTCCCGCCAAGAAGCGGCCCCCCAGCGCGACCGCACATCTGACAGTGCGCGTTTAGAGCTGGATTATGGTCTGGATATCAATATCGGCAAAGGCGGCAAACTCAAACAAGAGGCCGTGATCAAATCTGCAGACTTTAAACTGGATATCCAAGCCGATGAAATGCAGGACTTTGCCTTTATTCCCCAGACCGAAACGGTTTTGGGCAAAGAAGGCCAGGCCCAAATGCAATTGCGCGGCAGTCTGAGTGTGGACGAAAACAACCGCGTCAAGGGCAGCCTTTCAGGCAAAATTGCGGGAACAACCAACCAAAGCCAGGGCTTTAGCCATTTTCAGACCCGCTTAGACACAGGCAAAACAGACAGTCAGCGCATTTCGCTGGCAGGCACCGACCTCAAATACACCCAGCCCGCCGGTCAAAAAGGCGAGGTGCATCAGGCCGAACTCAAGGCCCACACGGGTGAAGTCGTGACAGGCGCCAACCAACCCACCCAGATCAGCCTCCAAAACGCCCAGGGCAAGGCCCAAATTGATCTGCGCGTCTTGGAACAATTGCAAGCCGCCCTGAAAACAGGCAATGCCCAATTGCTGCAGACCCTCAAATCTGTGGGCCTGAGTGACGAAAGCCTGGAAAAACTGACCCGTGGCTCGCGCAAAGAGCTGGGCCAATTGCTCAAACTCGACGACTTTTTACCCCGTCTGGAAAAAGCCCTGATCAGCCTCGAAGCGGGTCAGTGGAACCTGAATATCAGCCGCGAGGGCTATCAGGTCAGCGGCGAAGACCTGCGCCTGCAGGCTGAGAGTAAAGCCAGCGACGCCCAAGCCGGTCAAACCGGTGTGAGTCTGGATCTCAAAGCCGAAAAAGTCTCGGGTCACTCGCTCTTGCTGCCCGCCAATCTGGAGGGGTTGCAAAGCCTTCAGCGCCAATTGCAAACACCTGGCAGCTTGCAAGAAAAACTGCT
>CAZRFI010000451.1:0-2977 GCA_964598905.1 uncultured Candidatus Sericytochromatia bacterium
TGTGAACATGTAATCACCGCTTTGATATAGTGGTAATACTGCTCCAAATAGGCCAAGAGACGGCGCAGTTCCTGCACATTGAACTCAGCTTCGAGCCGGGTCAGTTTTTCCTGGGTCTCTTGGTAAAAGCTCAACAGGCCATAATGGCGGTTATTGAGATTGCGCAATTCGTTTTCGAGACAGGTGGGTTGGGGCTTTGTTTCCTGGTAAATATTCTGGTTCTGATACAAAATGGCTTGCTCGACCTCGTGATAGAGTTTTTCCAAGGGCGAAAGCATTTTTTTATTTCTGCTCGGGGCCTCTTTGCCTTTGTCGAGCACAGATTTGAGCTGCTTAAAATTGATCACAGCCCTTTAACCCGCCCGGCGGGTGATCAAGGGGGCTTCGTGCAGATCGGTAAGCAATTGGGAGAAAACCTGTCCCGGTTGTTGCAGGCGGGCTTCAATCGCATTGGCGTTGTCTTCAACTTCTGAACTGTGGCTGTTGAGTTCGAGGTCGTAGGCACAATAGCTGTGTACGATCTGAAATTGTGAGCGGGCCAAACCAAGTGGACGATTGCCTCTCACCGCTTCGCGCCGTTCGAGTTCATCGAGGGGGCAGTGCAGCCCGACCAGCCATACCTGATAGGGCTGCAAGAGGCGCAGGGCTTTGCGCAGGCAGCCAGGCTCTTCAAAGACGGTATCGACAATCAGGTCGAAGCCCTCCGAGGCCCAGAGGGCGATATTTTGGTAAAAGACCCGGCGCAGACGCTCATAAGGTACGGTATTGAGATTGGCCCCCGCTGGAAAGGCGCGGAAGCAATCGTCAATCGAGAGACGCACCCATTGGTGCTCACTTTGGGCCTGAAAGGTACGTGCGAGGGAGGATTTACCGGCACTGGAAGTGCCATTGAGGATGATAATTGATGCGGTCATATCCTTCATTATCGCGACTCACTCTGGACTTGGCAAGCACGAATCCGAGACAAAAATCACAATTGGGGATACGCTTGGGTTTGCCCTCAAAAAAAAAATGAAATAGCGCATCCTGACTGGGTTTAGTCGTTTTTCTTGAGTGTACCGTGTTCAAACATCAGGGGCAGCAGGCTTTGAATATCCGGAACCACGACCACAGGGCCTTGGCGTCCCTGCATCAAAATCCGAACAGGGGAACCGTGGCGGGAGCTGTACTCGGCGATCACCTGGCGACAGAGCCCACAGGGAGTGACCAGATCCTCGCTCTCAGTAGAGCCCGAAACCGTGGTCACCGCCAGGGCCACCACGGCCTCTGCCGGGAATTGTGCGCCAGCAGCAAACATACAAATGCTCTCAGCGCAGAGACCCGAAGGATAGGCAATGTTTTCTTGGTTGCTGCCGCTGATAATCTGGCCATTGGTCAAGCGAACCGCTGCGCCGACCTTAAAATTGGAATAGGGAGAATAAGAATTGGCCGTCGCTTGGCGCGCAACTTCGAGCAAGGCCCGATCTTCCGAAGGTAAATCTTCGGGCAGGTCAAAAATAGCTAATTCGGTCTTTAAAACGCGGTGGTGAACGGCCATATTGCACTTTCTGAATCAAAAGATGGGAAGTTATTATAGCTTGCCCATGGGTCAATTCAGAAGCAGATAGCGCGCTTACACAATCAGACTTTAGAGAATGCGTTTGCCAAAAGCCGACTGGATCAACTCGACACCCAGCTCAGCGGTTTGGTTGCCCCAGTCCAGAATCGGATTGAGTTCGACCATCTCCAGGCCAATCAAACGGCCTGTGCCTGCGATTTTTTCCATCAGCAGATGGGCCTCGCGGTATTTGATCCCACCTTTCACAGGCGTGCCGACACCGGGTGCAATTTTGGGGTCGAGACCATCGAAATCAAAAGAGAGGTGAATACCGGCTGTGCCAATCCCCGCAATTTCAATCGCTTCGCGAATAATCGCGGGCATGCCTTTTTCGTCGATATCTGTCATGGTATAGGCGTGTACACCGCTGTCACGCACAATCTTTTTCTCTTCGATATCCACGTCGCGCAGGCCAATCAAGACCACGTGTTCGGGTTTGATCTTGGGGGCAAAGCCACCGAGGTTGACCAATTCAGGTGAGCCCATGCCCAGATTGACCGACATCGGCATGCCGTGGATATTGCCGGTGTGGGTGGTGTCGGGGGTGTTCATGTCGGCATGGGCATCGATCCAGATCACGCCAATTTGCTCGCCTTTGGCGTGGTAATAGGCGCTGATACCGCCAATGGTGCCAATTGCAATGCTGTGGTCCCCCCCCAGCACCAGTGGAAAATGTCCCCGCATCATAATGTCATAGACCTTGTCGAAATGGGTCTGGCAGGCCAAGGTGATCTCTTCGAGAAAGCGGGCATTGGTCTGCCCGATCTCGAGCGATTCAGGAATCGCCACGGAGATATTGCCTTCGTCTTGCACGAGATAACCCATCTCGCGGATGGCCTTTTCCAAACCGGCAATGCGAAAAGCCGAAGGCCCTGCATCGACGCCGCGGTGCCCTGCACCCAAGTCGAGGGGCGCGCCCAAAATAGAAATGGTCTGATCTTTACGCATAACAAGGTTTACCTCTTGAAATCCAGGCATTTGAAATCCAGTCTTGTGAGTCAAGTATACCAAGGAAAGAGGAGGAGGTGACTTGCCTGGTGTTTAGACGAGCCAGATCACCCTGACTGGCGCAGCTTATCTGGCGTGGGGGGAGAACTGTAACTTGTGTGGCCATACACCACTTATTCAGCTTGGATGGAAAGTGTGAGTAATTTGGGCTGGTCACGGCTAGAAAATGTGTAAATACGCGCGTTCCGGCTTTTAAAGCTGGCGTGACGAATACCTGAAGTGGATATGTGGCTTTGCCAATGCCGATGGCGGCACATTGATCATCGGCAAAGCAGATAACGGCAAGCCCGTCGGCATCCGCAACGCAGCCGAACTGCTGGAGCGTTTGCCCAATCAAGTGCGCGATCTCTTGGGGATTGTTGTTGATATCAG
>CAZRFI010000452.1:0-2931 GCA_964598905.1 uncultured Candidatus Sericytochromatia bacterium
ACGCGCACGGCGAGAATGCGCACATTGGGAGCGAGACCGGTGATGCCTTCGGCATTGTTCATTTGCGCGGCGACAATGCCTGCCACGTGGGTGCCATGGCCGTGCATGTCTTTGGGATCAAAATCGCGGTCGACGTAATCAGCGCCTTTGACCACTTTGCCTTTGAGATCGGGGTGGTCGTAATCCACGCCGGTATCGAGGACAGCCACGGTGACCGAGGCATTGCCCAAACCGGATTGGGTCCAGACCTGATTCATGCCCAGGCTTTCGAGATACCACTGATCTTTGACCAAGGGGTCTTGGGCATTGACAGTGGGCGGGGCCTGTTCGGTCATGGCTGAATAACGGGTATTGGTGGTCATGCTCTGGGCGGGTTTTTCTTCTTCGTCATCGGAGAACCATTTTTTGACGCGCTCAAGCAAACTCATTTGCACTTTAAAATTGACGTTGGGAATGGCAAACTCCACGCTGGGGTCGGCCTGGTACTGGTTCAGGGCATCTTGCATCTGGGTGCCTTTGGCGAGGCGGTGCAATTGGGTGGTTTCGTCTGCGGTGTTAAATGCGTCGAGCACTTCAGCGCCGGAGATCGTGGTGCCAGAGTTTGCCTGGGTGCGGAAACCGCTGCGGTATTTGACAATCACTTCGTTGTCCATGGGTTTGCTGACTTCGGTGTAGACCTGGGTTCCAGCGGTTTGGGTTTGAACGATTTGGGGTGTGTTTTGTTTGAGGCTTTGGGCCAAAGAAACCGGGGCTGTCGGCTGAAGCGCAACAGGTGCGGTGGTTTGGCAGGCAGGCAGGGCCAGAAAAAGCAGGGCCAAAGCGGTTTTAAATTTCATTACTTGCTCTCTACTACAGTTGATCTCTGTTTAAGATATCGCTTGAAAGTACCCAAATATTTCTTAAGGCCTGTTTAATCTTCTCTAAAGCTTTGTCAAACTCGGAGAGGAATTAAGGTTTTATTTGGGTGACTTGGTAGCCTTTGGCGATCAACAAGGCATTTAAACTGCGGGGACCGATCAAATGCAAAACCCCAACCGCCACCACTGTGCGCTCTTTGGCAAAGACTGGTTCCAGGCCGGTGAGCCATTTTTGATTGCGGTTGCTAACCAAGGCCGCATAATAATCGGGATCTTCTTGGAAGGCCTCTTGATCGAGCCCTTCCAAACCACTCAAACTGCCTTCGTTATACAGGCTGAGAATTTTATTGCGTTCGGCAATTTGATCTTTGGGTGGATTGGCCAAGGTTTTTTTTAGCGTGGCTGCCTGCTTTGCTTCGGGAATGCCTTCTGCCAAGGCCTGGAGCTGATCTGAGGCCTTTTCTAAATAGGCCACACTTACTTTGGCGGTCTCGGCCTGTTTGCGCAAGACCTGATCGAGGATGCTGTCTGGATTCGTGCCATCAGAGGGGGGGGAATCCAACAAAAGATTTAAATACCAAGGGCGGGCAATGTTTAAGACCTGTTCGGGAACTCCCGCCGTTTTGGTGCGGTCTTTGAGGGCTGCCCACTCGGCTTCAGACAATTCGCCCTGATTGCTGCGACTGGGATCAAAGGCAAAATTCAGGGCTGCAGATGCCAATTCTTGGGTATTGCTGAGATCGGCTTCCATCACAAAGCGTTGGGCATTTTTGAGCGAAACTTGGAATTTTTCAGGGATGGTATAACTTGCATCCAAAGGGCTGTGAGCGGTGCCAATCAACAGCGATGTCGGAGCCCCAGCTTGGGGTGGTTTGACCTCCCAAACCAGCAGGTTTTTAAGGCCCACCCGCGCAACCGTGTTGGAATTGGCAAGGGGTGTATTGGTTTGTGAATTGGTTTGACCCGGCAGACGCAATCCCGAAAGCTGATCGGGCGATTGAACGGTATTGACGGGTTCGGTGCTACAGCCTGTTCCCACCAAGGTTATTCCGAGGCAAAAGCTCGCGAGGGTCCGTTTCAAAAATAAACGCATCTGCATAGTCAATACTTTCCTTTGGCGCTGATGCAGCCATTATACCCGAGATATTCCCCCGGACTCCAGCGCAAACCTGTGCATAAAAACCAACAGGGGCGGGAATAGAAAAAACATCCCCCTCAGCAAAGGATCAGCAGAAGGAGTTTTGATTGTGGATATTCGTTTGCCTGCCAGCCCCCCACCCGGTCCTGTTCCCAGTTCCCCACCAAGTCCTGTCCCCAACCCAGCCTCCGGCCCGGCTCCCAGCCCAGCACCAGGACCAGCACCTGGCCCGGCTCCCGACAGCGCCAGTGTCACCCCCCACTTGGGCAGCCATGGCTCCGAACCCAGTACCGTCGCCTTTCAGACGCCCAGCGCCAAAGCGGAGGCCATGCAAGAATTTGTCGAAACCCATTTTCAGACCCTCGATCCCAATCGTGACGGCTTTCTCAGCCGAGCTGAAATTCGCGCGGCCCGGCAAAAACCCGAATTTGCAGGGGCCGACCAGCAGCGCATGCTCTATGCCCTGGAAAAAAACGTCGGGGAATTGGAAGAATATGCCAACGATGAATTTGGCGATGAAAATGATGGCATTACCCGCCAAGACATGCGGGCTTTTGTTGCAGAGGCAAAAAAATCCCCCTCAGACAGCACGATTCAAGAGATCACGGGTGATTACCAAACCCATTCCTCCCCGCAGGCCCGGCAATTATTGGCCCTGTTTGAGAAAAACCTGCCCAAGCTCGATGGCGACAAAGACGGTTTTGTCTCGCGGGCCGAAATCCAAAAGGCCCTTTCAGATCCCCAGTTCAAAGACGATGATGCCGCTCTGATCGCCGTTTTGCAGCGCCGCCGCTCGGATTTGGAGGAATTTTCCAATGATGAATTTGGCGACGAAAACCAAGGCGTGACCCTCAATGACATGAGGGCCTTTGTCAAAGAGGCAGAAACACACCCCAATGCAGACGCCGTTCAGTTTGTGCTAACGGATTTTAACAA
>CAZRFI010000453.1:0-2926 GCA_964598905.1 uncultured Candidatus Sericytochromatia bacterium
GTTTCGAGACTGCTGTGGGAAATAAAATAATCGACGTTGGGAATCCCGCTGGTGACCGGATGCCCCGACAAGACCGCTTGCACCGGAGCCAGTCGGGCAAAAGCCAAAAGCCAGGAGAAAGAGTCCATGCCCAGTTCGGGGTAAATCAGCAGATCGAGCTGATGTTCAATCAGAGTGTGACGGGCCTCGGCCAAGCCTGCAGGCAAATGAACCAATTTGAGCTTTTGCGCCAAGGTGTGTGTGACCGCGTCGGGCTGGGCAGCGGGGGTCAAAAAAAGCGTGACCTCCCAATCGGGTTCAGCGGCCAGGGCCTGGATCATGGAGCCAAAACAATGGGTCACGGAATGGTCCTGAAAAAAAGCCGAGACCAGGCCAATCCGCAGTGGCCCATGCGGGGATGCCAACAGCGGGGGAGCCAGATCCAAAACCGGGGCCAAAAGTCGCGCCAAGGCGCTGTTTATGTCGCGGTCATTCTGGCCTTGGTAGGCCAAATAAAAGGGCGTAAGCCCCATCAACTCACGTTCGGGCACAGCCACCTGTAAATCCATGCCCTGCAAAGCGTTGAAACATTCAAACAATTGTGCGCGGTAAGTTTCAATTTCAGATTGATCGGCATAGACACGGGGCAGGATCAGGGACTGCCGCAGGGCCAGCAAAGCGCGTTCACTGGCAGGGGTGGGCAAAAAGGCCGGGCCGGTTTGGGCGGGGCGAAAGAGCATCGGCTGTTGACCCAAGGCCCGCTGAACAGCCTCGCGAGCAGCCAGGGTTTGCCCGTTCTCTTCGTATAACATGCCCAGATTGTACCAGCCCTCGGCATAGTCGGGCCGTGTCTGCACCGCCTGTTTGTAAGCGTCCAGGGCTACCGTCATTTGGCCACAGCTTTTGGCCAGACGCCCCAAATTGGTCCAGACCTCGGCAAATTCAGGGGCCCGTTGCAAGGCCTGTTCAAAGGCCCGGCGGGCCGCCTCGGGCTGACGCAATTGAATCAAGATCAGGCCGGCTTCGTTGTGGGCATCGGCATTGTCGGGAGCCGCTGCCAGCCAGGCCTGAACATGGCGATAGGCATCCGACCAGCGTTTGAGTTTTTGGTAACAAAGCGTCAATTTGCTGTGCCAGCGCGGCTCTTTTTGCAATTGGGCGCAGCGCTCCCACAGCTCCACAGCCTCTGAAAGTGCCTCTTTGAGCAAACAGACCTGGGCAAGATAATCCAGGGCCAAAACAAAATCCGGCTGAAAGCGCAGGGCCTGGCGAAAATAATCCTCTGCCCGTGGATAAGCCGCTTGGCGAAAAGCCAAAAAACCCAAGCCAAACCAACTGGGAGCATGGGCTGGCAAACGGGCCAAGACCGCCTGGTAGTGATTCTGGGCCTCGGGCCAGTTCTGGGCTTGGCAGAGCACCCCCAAGCGGTAATGCAGTTCCGGCTCATGGGGATATTCAACGAGCAAGGCCAACAACTGCACGCGGGCCTCCGCTGGGGAGGCCTGCTGCAAAAAGGGCTCAAGAGCCGCAAGGGCGTCTAAATAACTCATCTGTTTAGAATAACATGCCCAGCTTTGCTGGCTGTAATTCATTTGTAAGGACACTGTAAGTTAAGGACGTTATTCTGACTACGTTTGATGCAGCGCATAATTGAAAGGAGATTCCCCCATGCCCGTTTTGAGCCTGCCCACTGGCCTTGAAATCACAACCAACATTCCCCATACCCAACCTGAGATTTTGACCCCCGCCGCCCTGGAATTTATCGCCACCTTGCAACGCGAATTTAATCCCCGCCGTCAGGCCCTTTTGGCCCGGCGCCAAGAGCGTCAAAAGCAGATCGATGCCGGCCAACTGCCCGGCTTTTTGCCAGAAAGTGCCGATCTGCGGGCCGGGGATTGGCAAATTGCCCCCATTCCTGCCGCCTTGCAAAAGCGCCACGTGGAAATCACAGGGCCGATTGACGCCAAGATGATTATCAACGCCCTGAACTCGGGGGCAGATGTCTTTATGGCCGATTGCGAAGACGCCTCCAGCCCGACCTGGGAAAACATGGTACAGGGCCAGGCCAATCTCTACCAAGCCGTGCGCGGCAGCCTCAGCCACCAGAGTGGAGAAAAAGTGTACAGCCTCAAGGCCGAAACGGCAGTTTTGCTGGTGCGTCCCCGCGGCTGGCATTTGGACGAAAAACATGTAAGGGTCAATGGCGAGGGCATCTCCGCCTCACTCTTTGACTTCGGTTTGTATTTTTTCCACAATGCCAAGGCTTTGCTGGAACAGGGCCGGGGCCCCTGGTTTTATTTGCCCAAACTCGAAAGTTATCAAGAGGCCGCGCTCTGGAACGACGTCTTTGTGCGGGCCCAAAATCTGCTCGGCATCCCACAGGGCAGTATCAAAGCGACGGTGCTGATCGAAACCATTCTGGCGGCCTTTGAAATGGACGAAATCCTCTATGCCCTGCGCGAACACATCGCCGGGCTCAACGCCGGCCGCTGGGACTATATCTTCAGTCTGATCAAAAAGTTCCGCAACCGCCCCGGCTTTGTGCTGCCCGATCGCTCCCAGATCAGCATGCAGGTGCCGTTTATGCGCGCCTATTGCGATTTACTCGTGCAAACCTGCCACAAACGCGGCGCCCACGCCATGGGCGGCATGGCGGCTTTTATTCCCAATCGCCGCCAGCTTGAGATCACCGAAATGGCGTTGAAACAGGTGCGGGCCGACAAAGAGCGCGAAGTGAGCCAGGGCTTTGATGGCACCTGGGTGGCCCACCCCGATCTGGTGCCTGTGGCCCGAGAGGCATTTGCCGTATTGGGGTCAAAGCCGCATCAGAAAGAGGTCTCGCGTTCAGAGGCGACGATTGCCGCCGACGACCTGCTCAATTTTGAAATAACAGGTGGGCAGATCAGCGAAGCCGGTGTGCGCACGAATATCAGCGTGGCACTGCAAT
>CAZRFI010000454.1:0-2925 GCA_964598905.1 uncultured Candidatus Sericytochromatia bacterium
TGGGATCTGTGCTGGACTTTGGAACTTGGTTCTCGCTTATTGAGGAACAACTCTACTATCTAAACGTAATTTAGAATCGGAATGGACATACTTAAGAGTTCCCGGAGATATTGTTTATAGCTCTAAAATAGATACTTGGTTTATTTCGGAATCTTTAAATGTCTATAAAATGGATAATCATGGAAATATCTTAATGATTGCCAGTAATCGCTTGGCTTTTGATGAAAATAAACCTTTACCTTTTGTGGAAATTGGTAGAATGGCTGTTGTTGGAGACTTTGTTTATTTAACAGACGTAGGCTCCAATCAAATAAAGCGGATGCGTATTCAGGATTAAAGAGATTTTTTATTCTTTTAGAGGATGAAGATGGGAAAATCCAGTATTTTGTTGGGTGGGGTATTATTTTTATTTGCCTGTCAGCCTCCCTCGGGACAGACGCCTGTTGTGAAGTCTTCTGTGGTCAGTTCATCTTCCGTGGTGTCTCCCCAATCTTCGGCCTCGGGCTCTCCTGAGCCGACTTCCAGTGCTACCCCTATCGAAAGCCCCAGCCCAACCCCGGCATTCTCTTCGCTCCCAGTAGAAATCATTGCTGGTACAGGAGCCAAAGGCTTTCAAGATGGGCCAGCCAAGCTAGCGACTTTTAGCTCCCTGCAAGGGCTGTGTGTGCATCCGACCTCTGGTGATATCTATATTCTGGATACCCATAAGATTCGCAAACTCAGCCCAGATGGGCAAGTCAGTACGGTAGCTGGTTCTGAAGAAGCTGGTTTTCAGGATGGTTCATTGCAAGAGGCTCGGTTTAACTGGCCTGGGAGCTGTGACATTGATGTCAAGGGAAATATGTTTATAAATGACCTGCGCAACTTTCGGATTAGGCAGATTTCAAATGATAACAAGGTATCAACCGTTTTAGGTAATGGAGAAGCAGCAAGCAAAGATGGGAATTTATCTGAGGCTAGATTGTATTATGCTGAAAATATGGTTATAACCTCGACGGGGAAAATGTATTTTACTGAAAGCTATAAAATCCGAGTATTTTTTGAGGGGAAATTAACGACTTTAAATGCCCATCAACTTTCTGGAGATGGGCGTCAAACATATAGAAATGGCCCAATTCAAACAGAAGCTACTTTTGGCAGCGGTTTGAATTTGACCAAAAATTTAAAAGACGAAATTTTTGTTTCAGACGTAGGAATCAGAGCCATTCGCAAAATTGCCCTTGATAATACTGTGACTACATTTTCCCAAGAAAAATGGGATTCCGAATGGAGTTTTTTTAGTACACCAGGAGATATTGTTTATAGTCCTAAAGCGGATAAATTTTTCATTTCAGAATTTTTAAATGTTTATAAAATGGATAATCAGGGTAATGTATCGATGGTCGCGGGTAACCGCTTGGCCTTTGACCAAAATAAACCCTTGCCTTTTGGATCGATTAAAAAAATGGTTGTTGTGGCAGACCATATCTATTTAGCTGATTCAGGTTCTAATCAAATAAAGCGGATGCGTATTGAAGATTAAAGAGTCTTTTGAGTCTTTCAGTGGATAAGATGGGAAAATCTAGTGTTTGGTTGGGTGGGTTGTTGTTCTTGGCTGCCTGTCAGCCTCCTTCGGGGCAAACGCCTGTTGTGAAGCCTTCTGTGGTCAGTCCATCTCCAATTGTGTCGCCTTCGACACTAGCTCTCCTGAGCCGATTTCCAGTCCTATCCAGAGCTTAGACAAAGAGCCATCCTCTCGTTCTGTGGAGGTTGTTGCTGATCAGGCGGGCTGTGGGGACTTGCTTCCAAGACTGCTCACCGCCGAATGCTCATATGCCATTTCGAGAAGATCTTCATAAACGCCGGGTCTTTGCGCGCCGCTTTGAGGGCTGCATTGAGCTGTTTGAGCAATTCCACATTTTCGCTGTGGACCACGCCCACATACGGCGTTTCGGGGGTGATCGGCTCGCCGGTCAGACGCAGGCCAGGCACCTTGGACTGGTACCAACTGGCCAGGGCCCGCTCGCTTAAAACCGCGTTCAGGCGCGACTGCCCGAGATCCTGAAAGAGGGTGTCGGGGTCGTCGTAGGGTTGAACCTGAATCCCCGCCTCTTTGAGGCGGTTGAGATCGTCGAGCAGCACCTGGGAAACCGACTCTGCAATCACGCCTATTTTCTTTTTGCGCAGATCTGAGAGATTGTAGGTGAATTTATCATTTTTGCGCACGGTTAATTGCTGAAAAGCCGTGTAATAATGCTCGGTGAATGCAATTTTGGGCGGCAAATTGGGGTTTGCCTGGGGCTTTTCGATTGCATTCAGGGCCAGATCGACCTCTTTGCGCGAGACCGACTCCAGCAGTTTTTCCCAGGCAATCTCTTTGACTTCGAGCTTTTTGCCGAGCTTTTGGGCCAGGTATTTTAAAACCTCGTATTCAAAGCCGCCGTATTTTTCAGCGGTTTCGATTTTATAAACAAAGGGCCTGCCAATATTGGGATCCAGGCCCACACTCAAGCGGGTAGCCAAGGTGGCCGGATCGGGCTGTTTGGGCGGGCAGCCCGCCAAGAGCGTCAGCAGCAAGGCTGGCAACAGGGCTGCCAGCCAGCGGCTCAGGCCTTGGCGTTGCCGAGACGTCAAATACCAACCCCTTGCAAATACTCACTCAGCGCCGCAGAGAGTTTGTCCAAGCCGCTGGGATCGCTGCCGCCACCGGCCTGGGCAAATTCGGGTTTGCCGCCGCCACGGGCGCCCACCACTGGGCCCAAGGCCTTGATAATCGCACCAGCTTGCACACCTGCTTGAATCAGCTCGGCTGAGACGCGGGCCACCAGATTGACCTTGTCGGCTATCACGGCTCCCAGCAGCACCAGGCTCTGGGCCTGGCGGCCTGCCAAGGCATCGGCGATCTGTTTGAGGGCTTCGCTGTCGGGCACATCGACAACTGCGACC
>CAZRFI010000455.1:0-2919 GCA_964598905.1 uncultured Candidatus Sericytochromatia bacterium
GCGGGGGCGGCGGTGCTGCTTTGGCGGCTGGCGCCGGCCTGTTTGAGAATATAGTCTGCGGCATCTGTCGAGCTGGAATAGGTCGGTTTGATCGCCGAATGGCTGATCACCATGAGCTTTTGGCCCTGGCCCGCCGCTTTGGCAAAATCAACAAAAGGCGCGTGGGCTGTCGGATTGGGTTTACCTGCACCGCCGTAGTGAATGCCATCAAGCACAATTACGGCATCGGTGCGGGCGGCCACCGCTGGGTTGGAAAGGGCGACTTGCAAAGGGGCATATCCGGCGCTGAAGCTGCCCATGGCCAGGCGTCCGAGCTGAACCTCGGGGCCGTATTGTTTGCGCAATTTGGCCAAAACCGTTTCCATGATTTGGGGCACAAAGCTGCTCTGACCAAATTTTTCCATCATGGCTGCAGACAGACCTGCTGTTTCGGCGCTCACGACCACGGCATTGACGCCGCCTTCGCCATAGCGCTGGGGCACGTCTCCGCGAAACTGGATAATTAAATCGACGCTGCCATCGGCTTTGACCGGGTTTTGTGGCATATACATCTGCACGCCTTCGCGCAATTGGACGGGTTTTTGAAAGCTGATCTTGGGAAAGGGCCCTGAACTTGAAACCTGTTTTGGGGCCTGGGTTTGAATTTTGGTTTGGGGTTGCGGCTGTTCGAGAAAGGGCAAACTCAGGGCTTTGCCTGCAGAAGACTGAGACACAGCGCCCATCTGAATCAAATCTTTGCGCGGAGCAGCCGCGGGCAGGTTCTGAACCGGCGGTGCTGCGGGAGGCAGGGATGGACGGCTGGCTGTCGGCGCGGTGGGTGATTTAACAAAACGCGAAAAGAGCAATTGGGGATTTTTTAAGCTGTCCCCCAGTTGATGGGTCATTTTGGGCCTCCCGGCAGCGTACTCTTTTAGGGTTATCGCCACTTTGGCTCGGAACTTGGTTCAAGTTTCGATTAAGTTTCGTTTGTCGTCTGCCAGAGCACAGCCGTAAAGATTTGTTCTGCTTCGAGACGGCAATAGACAGGCCAACGCTGGCCTGCAGGCAGTTCGGGGTGCAGGGTTTCTCTGAGGGCGATTTCAAATTGTCCTGGGGCCGTCTGATGTAATTCTGCGGCTTGGAAATCAAAGAAGCGCCGCACCGTGGGATACAGGGCCTTGTACAGGCTCTCTTTGGCCGAGAACAAGAATGTGTAATAGATGGCTTCAGACAGTGTGTGGGGCATTTCTTGCCGCTCAGTAGGTGTGCTGATCTTGTCTTTGACCGCTTTCAGGGTTTTTTCGGCCATCGGCGTTTCGTTGTCCAGGCCCAGCCCATGGTAAAGCGCCAGGGGGGCGACGGCTGCTGAAACATGGGTTTGGCTGTGCGTGATGCTGCCCACCCAGCCAGGGGGCCAGATCGGCTCTCCGACGGGGCCTGTGGCGATCTCTGGCTGTGGGGCAAAGCCCGCTTGTTTGAGTGCTGCGCGGGCACAATAGCGGCCAGCCAAATACAGGGCCTGCCGTTTGGGGACTGCGCTTAACAGGTTTTCTGGCAGGGGGCGTTCTGTCTGCAGAGCATCTGCGACGGCCGTGTAATCAGCGGGATCGAGGCAAAGGCTGAAATAGCCCGGAAGACTGAATAGCGGCAGAGGCGGGGGTAGGATTTGGCAAAAATGGGGTGTGTGAATGGGTTGTTTCCTTGCTGTTAGGTGTTTTTATTTTAAGGGGAAGTCTTGGTTTCTGATTTAGTTTAGAACGAATTATCAGATTGCGTGAAGGCATTCTCTGGTGCTTGCTTCTGCTGAGTCGCTCATACTAAGATAAAGGTATTATTTGCAACCTTTTTTCTGAGAGCGTATAAAATAAGATGGCTGCTATTCAGGTCAATCAAGAACAGCTTGCTCGGTTTTGCCTGCATTGGCACATTTGCAGTTTGTCCTTATTCGGATCGGTTCTCCGCGATGATTTTCGGGAAGACAGTGATGTGGATGTCTTGGTTGAGTTTGAGCCTGAACATATTCCTGGTTTTTTCGCTTTGGCACGTATGGAAATGGAGTTGTCTCCACTTTTTGAGGGGCGAAAAGTGGATTTGAGAACCCAAGCTGATCTCAGCCGTTATTTTCAGGCAGAGGTGATGCAACAGGCTGAAATTCAATATGCCCAAGGATGATTCAATTCGATTGCAGCATATGTTAGACGCGGCTTTAGAAGCACAGCTGTTTTCTGAAAACTGCTCACGAGAGACCCTCTCCTCGGATCGCATGCGCGTACTGGCACTCATTAAAGAATTCGAAATAATTGGAGAAGCGGCCAATCAGGTTTCACTTGAATCCAGACAACAAATGCCTGACATTCCGTGGGTAGAGATGGTTGGCATGCGCAATCGGCTTGTTCATGCCTATTTTGATATCAATTTGGATATCCTTTGGCAAACCCTTCAACAAGATTTACCTTACTTGATTCTTAAGCTTAAAAAAAACCTTGAGAACAGATCCATCGGTTCTCAATGAATCACCATTTTTTCAACCAAAGCTCGCCATTGCTCGGGTGCCTGTTTTTTGAGTACATTTAAATCAGGGCTTTCTCTCATTGTCTCCCAGAGGGTGGGTTCTGCCAGCCATTTCTGCGCCCCTTTCCATTCCCCGGCTTGTGCGTAGTGGAGCACCAATTGACAATGGGATTCGAGCAGTTCAGTCTTGTTTAAATAAGCCGTCAGATGGGTTTCAATCACATCGACCTGAATGGCAGGGCTTTTCTGCAGTCGCTGGGCTTCGGCTGCAGGCAAAAACAAAGCGGCGGGGCTGATTTTCAAGGTATTGCTGAGAATCAGGATGGTTACCAGGCTTGGGTTGGACTTGCTTCCGCGGTATATCATTGAGCGCGGTCAGCCAATTTGCTCCCAGCCAACTTTGCTGATTCACCGGGCTTGCTGTACAGC
>CAZRFI010000456.1:0-2916 GCA_964598905.1 uncultured Candidatus Sericytochromatia bacterium
TGAGTTTGCGTCTGTTAAAAGCGGAGATCAGCAAACTTTTTTCCACGGTCTGTTTAACCATGGGTTCAGAAAATTTTAAAACAAAGCGGGTGTTGAACTCTACACCGGAGCCATTCCGGGCAGGAGTGACCATCACCACTTCGGGTTTATCGCTCAGCGCGTTGTAAACGGCAGAGAAGGTTGCGGCACCCCCATCGGTGCCGAAGTCAAAGCGGTTGGCATTGGGATTTCCCTGTTTGTTGTACCTGAGCACCTCGACGCGTTTGCGGGTAGCAAAGCCCACCTTGGATGCGGTGATTTCAACCTGAATGCCTGAAGGCGCGTTGTTGAAAGTATAAGTCCCATCTGTCGTCACTGTTTCAGCGTTAAAAGGCACATTGCTGTTAAGAGACTTGGCTTTAATGGTTACACCCTTCAAGGGTAAGTAGTTCTCATCAAAAACCTTGCCGTTGAAGGTTGTGCTAAATGGGTCACAGGCATCACAGCTATAACTGGGTAGGGGGCTCGGCAAAACCACCACCACAGGCGTGGGGCTGACCTGTGGCCGGGGCGTTGGGGTGGGCAATAAAACCGGCCGATAGGCGTTGGGATGAGAGCTGGGCGTGGGAACCGGCGTCGGGCCGAGAACGGGGGCCTGGATCTCAAACGGGAGTTCTCCCATGGCAATCACCAGCCCCGTCGCGTTGATACTTTCCAATTTAAGTGTGTGGCTGCCCAGGGCATAACCAGTTAAATCCAAGATCTCACGCGGCAAGACCAGATTGTCTTTAAAAAGCTTGCCATCGAGCCAGAGGCGGTAGCTGTAGGCCTCTGGTTGGGTATTCCAGCGCAGCTCATAAAAGGCGGCGGTGATGGGCCCCAGGTTGAGATTGAGATTGAGGCTGGCCAAAGGGGACAATGGCGTTGAATCAGGTGTGGGAGTCGGTGGCGAGGGGGAGGAAAGTGTGAGTGGGCCTTGAGATTGGGAAGCACAGCCCAAGAGGCCCAAAACAAGCCCGCGACACACGATTCGGGCAGTTTGTGATCGAAATAGCCTCATCAAAGCATTCCCTCTAGTAAAGTAATCCTCCCCGTGACGCAGAGAGAGAGGGGTTTGTTCCCTCTAAACGGAATACAAGGCCCTTTTCGTGGACGTTAAACAATCAGAGGTCAGGATCTGCCGCGTTAGTCAGCCAAGCCACACCCACCTCTTCCCAATTTGGGACAGCGGTGGCATCTATGTACCGTTCCCACTCATATATCCCGGTTTCTTTAGCTATGCGCATGAATTGCATTTTGGTAATCTTGCTGTTGACAATCACGACAGAGCGCGTCATACCTTTGGCTTTGTAGAGTTTTTGGCCTTCTTGCATGGCCATCTGAGCATCTTCTGGCAAGGGTGCTAAAGTACGCATATCTACAAATACCCCAAACTGGGGGGGAGCACTGAGCATTTCCTGTTTGGATTCTTTCACCCATTGATTCATTTCATCGGCCTTGATCAGGTCTCCAAAGGTCAAATAATAGCCATAATCTTTACGTTCAATTTGATACATTTATTTGCTCCTCTTATTTCATAGAAATCTCTCAGGTCCAGTCTATTATTTGGTCTCAACCACCTGGGCGATTTGAATCAAGCGGTTATCGCTGAAGTCTTTGACCGCACTGTAAAAGGTGTGGCTGTCCACGGGCACCCGGCGGCGCACATCGCCCAAGTTCTGCCCCGTAGTCAAAGCCCAGAAACAGGCCTCGGCATGGGGGTCAATATTCTCAGGCGGGGACTCTGCCAATTTGATCACCACCGAATCGTCGGGGAACATTTCGAGCATCACCTTGGTTTCGTCGCTGCGGCGCATGCCTTCGATAATCAAATGCATGACTGAGACCTGGATCGTGCGACCGGGGGGCTCTTCGTTTTCGTTAAACGAAAAGGTACCATCGGTCCAGCCCATCATCTCATAAGCGGCCATGGGGCCGGTTAAAAAGGGCGGTGAGCCAGAGGTTTCGGCATAATGCACTTCGCCCCGCTGCAGGTAAATTTTGCCCGATTGGGGTTTGCTGTTGATCGTGACCGAACCCGTTTTGGCGTCGTTGCCGAGCATTTGCAGAATATTGGGTGGGATAATCACCGAGAGGCTGCCGCGCACGGCACCTGTGTCGTCGGCCTCCATCAGGGTCTTCATTTGACGCACTTCGGCCTCGGACTGTTCGAGCTTGCCGAGGATCATATTCAGGCGATTATTGTCTTCTTTGAGCTTGTCGAGGGTCTGTTGCAGCAATTGGTAGAGCTGCGAATTTTCGATTGCAATCGCGGCAATATTGGCCAGCGAAGAAAAGAGAATCAGGTCGGTTTCGTCGAAGGTACCCTCGATTTTATTGAGCACCTGCAAAATGCCAATCACCTGATTGCCAGAGCGCGACAGGGGCACACAGATAATCGAGCGGGTCTGAAACTTGCTCTCTTCGTCCACGCCTTTGTAAAAGCGCTCGTCTTGGGTCACGTCGGGCACAATCAGAGGCAGCCCCGTTTCGGCGACATGGCCTGCAATCCCTGTGCCCACAGGAATGCGCATGCTCTCAACCACCTTGCCCGCTTCGCCCTGGGCAAAGTGAAAAACCAATTCGTTGGTGCTTTTGTCCATCAGAGCCAAAGAGGAGGCTTCGGCGTTCATCACAATCTTAGCCACGTCAATAATAGTGCGTAGCAGATCGTCCAATTCAATTGTGGAGTTGATGCTGGAGTTGATGTCCAGCAAGACCTGAAAGCGTTCTACGAACTTCAGGGCTTCTTCGTGGTTCAGATTCTCGATATCTATTTCCATGGACTACCTCAACACTTAGCTTTCAGCGAATCGTAAAGATATTATTACACATTCCGCTTAACCGGGAAACAGCCGAACCATATTGCTCTGAACCAGCCAGTGGCAAATCCGGTTG
>CAZRFI010000457.1:0-2888 GCA_964598905.1 uncultured Candidatus Sericytochromatia bacterium
GCTGATCTCTTCCAGTCTTAAATTGAGAAATTTGACTGTTTGCACTTGGCTGGATGAGGCTTGCGAAACGGGCGTTTGACAGGCTGCTATTGGCATTGTTCCAACCAGTAATCCGCAAATCAGCAGGGGTTTATACATATCCACGCTCCTCTTGGCTTAAGAGCCGATGTTGTTTTAATATTTCGAGAAAAACCTGGGGTTCGGGTCTGACCCGGTAATTGTCAGCGATTTCAATCAATCGCACAATGCCTGCTGCATCGATAATGATCAAAGTGGGCAAAACCGTGTCTTTGTCATAGCCCAAAACCTGCATCCCTGTGGGCAAACCCCAGGCATGAAAGATGTCCAATTTTTGAGCCATGGCCCCGTGAGGGTCCGACAAAAATTGCATCGGCACGGAAAATTTATCTGCCAAAGCTTGGCTGTGGGTCTGATCCTGAGGGCTGATCAGCACGATTTGAACTCCCCATTCACTCAATGTGCGGTATTGCTGGGCCACTTGCTGAATTTGCGCCATGCACAAGGGGCACCAATTGCCCCGGTAAAACAAAATCAACGTGGGTTTTCCGAACCAATCAAAAGATTTCACGGGTTTTGCCTGTAGATCCACAAAGTCCATCTCAGGCAAAGGCTTGTCGAGTTTTAGTGGCGTATTTTTAGGTTTGTGCAAGCGAGAGTACCAAAACACGTACAAAAACCAGCCCCCCCCCAACAGGCCCAAACTGAGCAAAGGTCTAAACAACTGAATCTGTTCAAACCACCATGCTCCGATTCCGACCCCAATGGCCAGCAGTTCAAATAGGCTCCAACTGCTGAGATTGGGCTGGGTGCGGGTGCGTTTGAAGACAAACAGTGAGCCAATAAAGAGCGGCCCCAGCGCCGTTGCGCTGAATAAGCTCCACCAAAAGATGGAGCGAAACCCAGAATGGGATAGACCAACTGTGCTGTCATACAGCAAGAAAGTCAATCCCATCATCCAAATGGGAATAAACATGGACTTTAACATGTTGCGTATTTCCAGACTTATTGTTCAAACTTCAGGATTTTTAATATGCTGTCGGGCTCCATGCGCTGGGTATAATCCGCTTGAACATGGGCCAGCATGACTTTGCCTGAACGATTGACCACATAAGTAGCCGGAATCGGCAATTCTGCTTTTTCACTGCCGTTGTGCTGTGTCAGATTGAGATTCAAAAGTCCTCTGTAAAGTGACTGTAAATCTGGACTGACTTCAAACACCAATCCCAAAGCACGGGCATAGGCATTGTCTTTATCTGTGAGCACTTCAAATTCCAAGGCCAGTTTTTCTTTTAAATCGAGGCTGTGATCGGGCAATTCGGGTGAAATCGCCACCAATCGTGCGCCCCTGGCTTGAATTTCTGGCAAGATGGCCTGTTGGGCCCGCAATTCTAAATTGCAATAGGGGCACCAACTGCCCCGGTAAAAGCTGATCACCAAAGGCCCTTGAGCATAGAGGTCTTGAATAGACAGTACTTGCCCGAAGGCATTGGGCAGCTCCCCATCAGGCACTTTCTGGCCAACCTGGAGTGCTTTTTCGGCCAGCCCACTGGCCAATAATTCTTTCAAACCTGTTTGCAAAATGGCTTTGGCAGTGGGGGGCATTTGGGCCAATCCCTTGGAATTCAAATCTCGCAGAGCCTGATTTAATGTCATAATAAATTCCTTTTGTTAGATTGTGTGGGGTCGCGCGTTTTACCCCACAATCCAAAGATAAACTATAGGGGGTGAGGTATACTGTCAGCTGTCTGACATTTGAAAAATTTGGCTGTCTGGCCAAAAGACCAACCAAGCAAAGGCAAAATAATCACCGTGGGGATAGGGTTTTAACCGCTCACCTTCAAGGGGGCCCGAAAAGGCTTTTCCTGCAATATCCCAATAACTGCCTGTTTCTTGAACTCGAAATCCCTGAGCTGTCCAATAAAAATGTAATAGACACCCCTTTATCTGACCGCATTTTTACCGAGTACCTGCTGGAAACTGCGCTTCATTTCTTCCACGTTCATGGGTGGCTGCTTGAGCCAAATTTCAATCAGTTGGGGTTTGAACCCTTGCTTTTCTGCTTCTGAGAGGTGTTGCATCAGCACTTCAATCTCTTGTGGCTGATAATACGTGGCCTGTTTATGGGGCAAATCCTGGGCTGGGATTTGGGTGTAAATCCAGTTCCGATAAGCCATTAAGCCTTGACCATAGCCCCTTGCAATGGCTTGAATATCTGTGCGGTGTTCGTAGCAGTCCTCATCAGTGACAATCTGCCAGCCCACTTTGAGTATGCCACCAACGCCCCCCTTGTGATAATCCAAGGTATGCGACAGCTCATGTGCCAAAATCGCTTTGGCAGCTTGTTTGGGCAATTGGCGCTGCAAGATAGCTGAATTGACTTGAATCAGGTAATGTTTGTTTTTTTTCAGCAGGCTCAACGGTTTAAAATTGCTTTGAAAAAAAACAGATTCAGCTTTGAATGAGGCCAGGCCAATCTTTGTGTTTTTAAGTTCGGGAAAGGATTGCTGAATGACATCGTTTAAAAGCTGCTCAATCTCTGCTATGGACTGAATTTTCTCATCTTTGGATTCCCAAAGCGCTAGCTGTGCCAGTGTTTTTTGAGGGGGGAGATAATTTGTTTGAAGTGTGTCTTGTGTGCCTGTTTTGGGCTGCCCTTGATGCGCTGTCTGAATTTGGGTGTGGTGATTATGCCTGTGCTCAGGGCTTTCTGAGACCTGAATGGGGAGAGATGGGGGAATAGTCATGCGGCGCTCCTGTTTAATAGAAAAACCGATGAAAATAGCCAGGGTAGTTGTTTGGCATTATTTTCACCGGCTGTCTCAATGGGGATTGAAGACACAATTCAGCATAAAGAAAGTTGAGGCGAT
>CAZRFI010000458.1:0-2860 GCA_964598905.1 uncultured Candidatus Sericytochromatia bacterium
GCGGCTTGGGCGATTAGGTTTTGGCCCCAGGCTTTGGACCACCTCCCAGATTGTTGCTGCAGAAATTGCTCCCGGCTGACAATCTGCCCAGGAATCAGCACCATGTCTGTGCCTGATTGGATCTGCTCTGCCAAGACCTGAAAACTGCCCTCACAGAAAACACAGTCGGGTCCGAGCAGAATCACCGCTGCTTGGGCTTGCCGGGCCGCTTCAATGGCTTGGGCGTGAATCTGACCCATACCTGCGTATTTGTGCTCTGTTTGAGGTGTTTCAATCGCGTGCCAATTGACACTGAGTTGGGCTTGAACTTGCTGCAAAATGGGGGTTGCTGCGACGGCTTGCCAGTCTGGGGCCGGGCAATAGAGTTCGAGCGAGGTTTCAGCCAGCCAGGGCCAATCGGGCAAATTGCCTGCTGCCAACAGCGCTGGCAGGGCTTCTTCGCACAGGTGGTGGGCGAAGCGCTCCCCCCAGAAAACCATGATCAGGTGAAAGCGCATGTCGGACGTCCATTTCTGTGGGTATTTTCGAGAATAATTTTCACGGGTGATTCAAAGCGTGAGCCAGTATAACGGATCTTGCCAAACCCCCTAGAGGCTGTTAGCTTGGGGGTGATCGAACAAAAAAGTTGGAGTAAATTTTAAAATGACCAAATCACAAAAATCCTTTTTTCTGAGTCTCGCTCTGGGCGCTTCGCTGGCCATTCCCGCCACTGTTTTGGTGATGCAACAACCGGGCCATGCCGAAAAACAGGAAGTCGCCAAAGGCGAACGGGCCAAACACCCCCGCCTTGACAAGGCTTTAAAAGATTTAAACGATACCATTGCCTACCTCGAAAAAGCCCCCGACAATTTTGGCGGCCACAAAAAAATGGCCATTGATTCTTGTAAACAGGCCAAAGACCATATCAAAATGGCTCTGGATCACGCGGGCAAAAATTAATCACTTTTGGGGAAGGCATCTTGCTATGGCATAGGCAAGAGACTTTCCCCGTGATAAAATACAGCTATTCAATGCCGATGTGGCGAAATGGCAGACGCAGCTGACTCAAAATCAGCCGGGATACTCTCCCGTGTCGGTTCGACTCCGACCATCGGCATCTTTTTTATTTTTTGGGTTTCATTTTTTGGGGTTTTTAAGCTCAAAGTAAACCTAAAAACCCGACAAGCGGCAATTGCTCAGCGTGGGCACGCGTTTGCGCACCTTGTCGAGATAATCAAAATCCAAATCAGCCAGAATCAGGCCTTCGCGGTCGGAGGCCTGAGCCATGATCTGCCCCCAGGGGTCGATAATCATGCTGCGGCCATAGCCTTCCACCCCCGTGACCGAGGCGCCGAGGCAATTGGGAGCAATGATATACGACTGGGTTTCAATCGCACGGGCCCGCAACAAAACTTCCCAATGATCCCTGCCGGTTTTGAGCAAAAAGGCCGAAGGCACGGCCATGACCTGGGCGCCTTGCAGGGCCAATTGGCGGTACAACTCGGGAAAACGCAGATCAAAACAGATCGACAGCCCGAGTTTAAACCAGGGTGTTTCCACGGCCACAATCTCGCTGCCGTAGGCCTGGTAATCGGCTTCGGAGAGTTCTTTGCCCTGCTCGTTGTGAATTTCAAAGAGGTGGATTTTGCGGTATTTGGCTTTGATTTGCCCGTCGTCTGCAAAGACCAAGCTGGTATTAAAGACTTTGTCTTGGCCGGAGACCCGCTCAAAGACACTGCCGCCCAAGAGCCAGACGCCGTATTCTTGGGCAATGGCCCCCAATTCGTCGCTGACGGGGCCGGGTATCTCGGTTGCAAAGAGGTGTTTGGCATCGCTGCGCCCTCTGTAGACAAAGGCCTCGGGCAGGGCCGCGAATTGGGCCCCGGCCTGAGCGGCTTGGGCAATCCAGGTGCGGGCCTTGGCCAGATTGTCGGCGGGCACGTCGCTGGGTGAGAGTTGGATCGCCGCGACACGCACTGCCCGATTCACCGTTTATACCCCAGATTTTTTAAATAGCGCACACGGGCCTCTGCGTCGCTATCGGCCTCGACCCCCCGCGGTGGGAATCCATCGATCACACCAATCACGCCTCGGCCCTGCTCGGTTTCTGCCACAATCGCCTGCAGAGGATTGGCGGTGGCGGCGTAAATCGTGCAGACCTCGGGAATCAATTTGATTGTGTTGAGCAAATTGATCGGATAGGCCTCACGCAGGGCGATCAAAAAACAGTGACTGGCCCCCAGTTTGAGTAGGTTTTTGATGGCTATGTCTTTGAGTTCTGAATCGTTGCCTTCGGCCCGAATCAGACAATCGCCTGAGGCCTCGGCAAAGGCCACGCCAAAGCGGATATGCGGGCCCGTATTCATGCAGGCTTCATAGAGATCTTCGAGGGTTTTGATAAAGTGGCTTTGGCCCAGGATCACGTTGACATCTTCGGGTTTGTCGATGCGGATTGCTTTGAGTTCTACTGCCATGGGATTCCTTCTTTGGCGATTTGGATTTAATCTATAGTATATGTCTTTATTCCCAGAAACTGCCGCTGTATCCCCCTCCCCCTCTCCCCTGATTTTTCTCTCAGCGGGAGAAGTTTCTGGCGATATTTATGCCTCTCAATTGGCCCAGGCCCTTTTGGCTCAAGCTCCGGGGAGTCGTCTGATCGGGATTGGGGGCCCGCGGATGTTGGCGTCGGGGGTACAGTTATTGGCTGAGCCGCTCTCGCGCAGCGCGGTCGGTTTGAGTGAAAATGTGCCGGGTCTGCCCTGGTTTTGGCAATTGTTTTTGCACCTGCGGGCCTGGCTGCGAACGATGCGGCCCCAAGCCGTGGTGCTGGTGGACTTTCAGGGACTCAATCTCAAATTGGCCGAGGTGGCCCGCAGCTTGG
>CAZRFI010000459.1:0-2851 GCA_964598905.1 uncultured Candidatus Sericytochromatia bacterium
GCCTGAAACGTATCTATTTGGCGCACAAACCATTTGTCTTGCCCCACTTGAAAAGCGCTGCTTTTGACCGTGCCCATGGGATGGGTGGGATTATACGAACAGGCACTTAAGAGGCTGAACAAGGTGAACGCGGTTGCAAGGTATTTCATGGGGTTACTCTCCCGGTATTTTGTGCATTGCCATTGGCTTTTGACCAGCTTGCAGCAAGGCCGGTGCCAAGGCTGGGCAGGGCATGGACTTTGCCGGTGGTATCTGTGGCCAAGATCAGCCCTTGTGGGGTCATGCTCAAATCGCCCAGAATCGGGGCTCCGGCTGCATATTTCCACAGCACTTCGCCGGTAATCTCGGCCAGGGCGTAGACAAACCCGTCGGCACTGGCCACATAAGTGGTGCCATCGTTGCCAATCACGGGTGTGCTCGAAATACTGCCCTGGGTTTGAAAGGTCCAGCGCAGATTTCCTTGGCTGTTGAGGCTGTAGAGGGTGCCTCTGCGGCTGGCAAAATACACGCTGCCTGCCTCATCTACCACCGGGCTATTGCCCAAAGGGCCATCCAAAACATAGGTCCAAAGCAAGCTGCCATCGCCACTCATGGCATAAACCTCTGCGTCTTCGCTGCCAAAATACAGGCGGTCGTGGTGACCTGCCGGAGAACTGCGAAAAATCGGGCTGGAGGTCTGAAACTCCCACAGCCATTCACCGGTTTGGGCATCCAGGGCGTAGATATTTTGATCGAGGGCAGTAACATAGATTTTTTCGTTGGCATAAACCGGAGAGCCATAAAACGGCGCACGGCCTTCAAATTCCCATTTGAGGGTGCCATCGGGGTTCAGGGCATAAAAATAGCCGCTGGCCCCGCCGACATAAATTGAGCCATCATCCCCCAAAGCAGCCCCACTGCGCACAAAGGCTTCGGTTCGGGTCGGTGTATAGGTCCACTTGGGGCTGCCATCGGGGTTAAAAGCGGCAATTTTGCCCGCATGACCGCCGACATAGAGATTGTTTTGGCTGTCTATCATGGGCCGAAAATCTGTGCTGGAGTTGAGTTGAGACTGGCTCAGGAGTTGGCCCGTATTCAGATTGACTTGCGAGATTTGACCATTGCCGCCGACATAATAGGCGTTGCCACTGGGTGAGAGAACCGGCGCAGATGGGGCTGAGGGCGCTGAAAGCCCCAATTGCAGCGTCCATTTGGCTGGGGGAGCCACAGGGCTGACCTGACTGCAACGCAGGCTTTGCTTATTGGCTGTGGCCTGGGTGCCTTTTAAATGCCAGACCACAGAGCCGTTTTCGGGCAAGGGGTATTTAAAGGGAGAGTGGGGATACCCCAACGTCGCCCCGGCAGCAAACGCTGTGGGTTGGCCTTGGCTGGCCTGGGGGTGGGTGGGATTGTTATTATTCGGGGCACTGATTTGGTTCTGTGGACCCACAGCCACAGTGGTGGCGACGCTTGGATTGTGATAACCAAAATACGCAGTGAGGCTGCCATCAAAATTCTCTTTGACACAGTCCAGACGTGCCGTCAGCACTTTGGGGGCTGGAGAAGGGGCCGGGACGGTTGTTTGTCCAGGAGGTATTTTGGCATTTTTAAGGCTCAAGGCCTGTTTCGTAGCCTGGCCCAGCAGTGTTCCTCTCTCTGAAATCGCGGGACGGATTCCCCCCGGAGCAACGCAGGCAATGCACATACCCGAAAGCAAAAATACCGACAAAAGCCGAAAAAATGAAGGGGATGATTCAGAATAAAACATCAAAGCCTACCCAACTGTGGAAATGAATAAAAACAGGACACCAATCTGAAGATAACAAATCTTTTAGGGGCTGTATATCACCCACTTGGGTGAGACGATTTTTAATCAAAAAATTAACAAAAAGGACACAGTCATGCGCCGTTTGCCCTTGTTTTTTGTAAAAGCCTTGATGTAAAGTTATGTAAAATTAGCTGAATAAATCGTTTTTATGGGTAAAATTCATGTCTTCAATCGTAACCGTGGTATTGGTTGATGATGACCCTGCGAGCTTGGATTTTTTGGCCTCCTGGCTCGACGATGGCTGTCATTTGCCTTATACTTTTCAGATATTACACAGGGCCAAACGTGGCGATGAAGCAATGCGTTCAATCAAAGCGACCCAGCCAGATTTGGTGATTTTAGACCTCGAATTGCCAGATATGTCGGGCATGGATGTCGCTCGATTAATCCAACACCAGCCCAAACAACCCCACATTATGTTATTCAGCGCCCATGATGATTTGCTGAACTGGCAAGACCCTGCCACAGCTTACATTCAAGGCTATATCTTGAAAGGGTCAACCTTGGAAAAAATGGAAGCGGCTTTGGAGACAATTCTAAAGGGAGGTCTTTATTGGGATCCCGTTATTTATCACCAAATGCATCAAAAACTGAATCAAGCACACCCCCATTCAAGGGTTGTCTGGTCCTCTCCGTTAACAGAGAGGGAGTCTGAGATCTTTCAATTATTTTGCCAAGGCTTCAAACAAGCAGAAATAGTGACATCGCTCAAACTCAGCTCCAATACGGTCAAATCCCATCTGCGCAATATTTGTCTAAAAGCAGGCTGTGAACAACTAGAGCAATTGCGAGATACCGTCTTTTCTCACCAAGCAGGTTAAACGCTGGCAAACAGGGGCTGTGTTAAAATACAGGTCTTAATTTCCACACAGAGGCCATCCATGCAAGAAAATCTCCCCATCAACGATTACCTGATGAGCCCAATTTCATCGGCCAATGCCTTTAGTCCCGAAGAATGCCAACAAATGATCGCTTGGCCCTCTCCCAACCAAAAATACGGCGAGACCCTCAAACCGGGCAGCGAGACAGACACCGTTCAGGATC
>CAZRFI010000460.1:0-2841 GCA_964598905.1 uncultured Candidatus Sericytochromatia bacterium
TTTTTTTCGGTTCAGGCAAAACATTTGAATATCCCAAAGGTTTAAGCTACAAAGGTTCTGTTCTTTCCATTCTCGACACCGAAACCCTGCACCCGGCCATTCATGCTGTCAAAACATACCTCTCCGGCTTGCGCTCATTAGACATGCTCACACCTCAGGCCATGCGCCGCCGTGCCAAAGAGGGCGAAGACATCGGCTATGGTGGAGAACGCCTTTCCGCTTATTTACACGGTTTGAGCAAAACCCGCAAAGAGCAATTGTTGACAGCCTTACAAAACTTTTACCCCCAAGTGGAAAAAGTCGAAACCAGCGCTTTGCGGGCGGGCTGGAAAGAACTCAAGGTGACTGAAGGCTGGCGAAACTCAAAAAACAAACCACTGCTAACCGATGCACGGCATCTGAATGACGGTATGTTGCGCATTTTAGCGATCCTGGCCCAGACGCTGCCTCCCGAAAATGGCGAGAAAAAACCTTCAAAGAAGCAATTAATACCGCAATGTCTGCTCTTTGACGAAATCGAAAATGGCATCAATCCTGAGCTAATGCCCAAATTGGTGGCCCATTTATTACAAGCACCCCAACAAATTTTTGTGACGACCCACAGCCCTTCCCTGTTGAATTGGCTGCCTGATGATATCGCCAAAGAAGCGGTCATTTTGCTCTACCGCGATGCCAATGGTGGGACGAAAGCCGTGCGCTTCTTTGATTTGCCCACACCTAAAAAGCGTCTGGAATTGCTCGGACCTGGAGAGGTCTTTGTCGATGTAGATTTGGAAGCCATGACACAAGAAGCTCTGGCTTTAGACCCGACTCGCCCATGATTTTAATGCTTGCGGGAGAGGGAAAAACAGATATGGGGCAAATGATTCTTCATTCAGAAGGCTGGGTATTTGAACCTGGACCGATGGCCTGGATGGTAGATCATTTGTTGGCACCTCAAATGGGATACTCTTTAATTGAAAACCACCTATCGGGTGCAGAGTGCATTTGTTACGTCTCTGAAACAGATTTGGCTGCACAAGCGAAATCAACAGCAAACAAAAAATCCACCCGCTTGCCTGGCCTAAAATGGGGAAAAAATACTGGTTATTTTAATCGCAATGCTCAAGTGTTGGGGTTATTGGCACTGCACAAGCAATTAGAAAATCAAACGCCTGTCCTTGCTGTACTTTTTCGCGATGCAGATGCCAGCCGTTCAACCTCTCAACGAGAATGGCAAGACAAATGGGAATCCATTCAACGGGGATTTGAAATGGCCCAATTTGGAGCAGGTGTGCCGATGGTGCCCCGCCCAAAATCTGAAGCATGGCTTTTGTGTGCTTTAAGGCAAGGGTATCAGCACTGCAATAATCTTGAAGAAGCTCCTGGCAATGATGACAGCCCACAAGCACTTAAAATACAATTAGAAAACTGGCTGGGTTATAGACCTGCCGCAAACGAGCAAATAGAATGGGTACGGACACTGCGCGTTGATCCCCAACGCATTTTAATGCCTAGTTTTTTAGTATTTAAACAAGCCTTAGCAAAAGCGGCTGCGTACAACGGTTTTCCTCAAAAGCGTCAGCTTGAAATGTGAAATTCAGATTAAACGGCTCTCTTTAAGGTCTGGAAACGCCCGACCAATCTCGAAACGATTGTCGATGACCGGCGCAAACTCCTGAGCTTTGACGGCAAAGAACACAGCAGCAAGATTTTGTGATTTTGGTTCCTGAGAAGGGCACTTCAAACGGCCAGAGGGCGCTTACTCGGGGAACTCAGGCCAGAGACTTAAACGAGAACAGGTACTGGCTTTTGCTGGCGGATTGTTTAAGCACGCTTTGAGTCGGCTGGCCCGTGAAGGTGCTGATGGCCCGCTGCCAAAAATCATGTGCGCCCGTGTTGCGGGCCGTCACCCGTATTTCCCAATCGCCTGAGAACCTTTGCCAGACGGCATGAGCGGCTTGTAGACCCACACCATGGCGGCGGTAGCTGCGTAAGATGAAGAACTCCGCCACGTCCCAGATATCGGGTGCCCCTGTGATTTGAGAGCCCTGTTGCACCAGCACCAGGCCCGCCAGTTCGCCATCTGCTCTGATCAGAAAGGGATGGCGATGCGTCTCGCGCCAATACATGGGCAGCCGCGGATAGCCAAAGCGGCCGTCAGCCCCGAGTTTGACTTCGACAAACTCACTGAAATCATGGCTATAGAGCTCCAGCAAATTTGCCAGAATCGGTTGCTGGTCGGATGTAGCAGGCAAGACATCAATTTGCATCAGGTGATTCCGGTATTCCCCATCGCTTGGTTTTGGCACACTCCCGAAATAGGTGTATGCTCCAGACACACTGATTCCGTATCATTGTGCATAAAAAGCTTAGCATAAATAGACCCGAGTACCCCCTTTTTGCATCGTCTCACACTGGTCTACCGCAGGGTAAATTGAGGTTCAAGCATCAACATGTTAATTTATTTTTAAAATAACCACAATCATCCCTTGACATTCATAACCAAACCTTAGTATATTGATTATTAGTATATTGATTACACGAACTTCGGTGAAGCGAAAAAACGTAACAAACGAATCGGGTGAAACGGCCTCAATTGTTAGCGACGCAAGGAGCGATACAAGCGAGGACAGCATAGCCCCGGTTGAAATCCCAGGAGGGGCGGCGTTCAACGCAAGTTGAGAGATGCCAGCCTGACCCGGAGAGCAAATCCCGAGAGCCGTTAAAACGGAAGGCGGGGAATCGGCTGGAAGCAGCGAGAAGCTCTGGGCAGGATGAATTCCCTGGAGGGTGGGAACTCCCAAGAGGGTCAAGGTTCGGTCGCAAGGCTGGGCACACGATCTGCACGGAAGAATCCGT
>CAZRFI010000461.1:0-2840 GCA_964598905.1 uncultured Candidatus Sericytochromatia bacterium
CCCAGCTTACTCCCTGAGCTTTGCAAATCCCCGTCAGACCGTCGGCCGCAAGCTACTGGGAATGTCTTGGGCAAACATATCCTCATACGCGTCGGCCACGCCTGCACTGTGGGCCCGCCGCTCGGCCAGATCGGCCCCATTGTAGCGGCCCATCATGCCATTTGCTCCGAGCACAACCGCATCACCATTGCGGTTTTCCTGGGCACGGTCCATCGAGATGCGGGCATAAAAAGCCGAGCCCCAAATATTGTCGCTGATATCGTAGCGGCTTTCTTCGCTGGCTCCGAGGCGTTGGAAAATCGCCTGCACACGGGGGCTTTCTACCAAGCTGCGTATTTCGGGGTCGGAATAGTGCTGGCGCTCGCTATTGGAACGGGGATAACTGGCCGCGTAGGTCGGATCGTAGCTCAGACGGCGCATTTCTTGAATGGCCACGCCCGTTAATTGGCCCAGACCTTTGGCCCCGCTGTGACTTTCTGCCCGCACATCAAAGCCCCCACTTTCGTGGGCAATGATCGACAACATCACCTTGGGATCGATGCCAAAGGCCCGGCTGGCTGCTTCTACCTCTTTGGCGATTTCACGGGCCTGGGTGGCATTGGCTTTGGTACTGGGATAGGCCATTATTTCGTTATACAACCCCTGGGCCACGGGGTTCAGGCGCGGCACGTTTTGGAATGAGGTGGTATTGGGGCTGGCAGGATGGCGTGCCGGGGTTTGTGGCGGGCGGGTCGTTGGCTGTTGCGGGCGTGGTTGGGGTCTTTCGGGTTCAGGGCTGACTTTGCTTTTGACATACTCAAAACCGGCTCTTGCAGATGGGCCCAGGACGGGGCCCAAAACGGCGCGAAAGGGATCAATCGGCATAAATAAATTCCCCAAATGTATCTTGTGTTGTTGCTATTTTACCCAATTCACAGAGGCTTTAAACAGGGAACCCGCCGGAGCGGGTTCTCTGTTTGCTATTGTTGTCTGCGGCGCAGTCTTAGAGTAGGGCTTCAACCTGGCTCACGAGGCGTTCATCCAAAGGTGCAATATCTGGGAAAAAACGGGCCACAATCTGGCCTTCGGCATTGAGCAGGAATTTTTCAAAATTCCATTTGATCTCGTGGGGCTCACCGCTGATCAGGTTGTGTTGACGCAGACGGCCTTCAAATTCCCCATTGGCATTTTGAATGGCTTCGGGCTGGCCTTCGGTTAAAGCGGTATACAAAGGGTGCTGACCAGGCCCTTTGACCACAATCTTTTGATTGATGGGAAAACTCACGCCATAATTCAGGGAGCAAAAGCTCTGAATTTCTTCGTCTGTGCCGGGTTCTTGGCCGAGGAATTCATTGGCGGGAAAAGCCAAAATTTCGAGCCCTTGGCCATGGTATTTTTCATAAAGCGCTTGTAGGCCTTCGTATTGTGGCGTTAAGCCACATTTTGAGGCCACATTGACGATCAAATAAGCTTTGGCATCAAAGTCTGCAATGGTTTTTTCTTCGCCGTTTTTGGCTTTAAAGGAAATCTGGTTTAAAGGTTGGCTCATAACAATTAGGCGCTCCAAGTTTGAATAGGTACGGATCTTTGCTTCACCTTTACATTCTGCCACAGAATGCTTTAATTGCAGGGGCTTGCATAGAATATGCCTACCAGGATTTGGTATAGTGGATCTGCAAACAGGAGGACGCTCGCCATGAAAAACAAATGTGCTTATACTCTGCTCTGTCTGGGGCTGACCCTGGCTGGGGGCTTGAGTGCCTTGCCTGTTTCTGCTGCCCAAGTTAGCAAACAAGTTAGCAAACAAGTCCGCTACCAGGTGTCTAATTTTAATGAATTGGTCCAGGCTTTGGGCCCCAACCGCGAAATTTACCTCAGCCCCGGAGTTTACCAATTAGAGCCCGGTTTTAAACCCTCTCCCTATGTCAAATGGCGTTCGCCTGAAAACCACACCCTGGTGGTCCAAAACGTCAAAAATCTCAGCATCACAGGCAGTGGCCGCGAACAGACCAAATTGGTCAGTGCCAGTTGCGCGGGGGAGATCCTCGACTTTGAAGCCTCCAGTGCGGTTCGTTTGATGGGCGTGGGCTTTGGTCGGCGTCTGCCTGGAAAAACCCAGGAATTGGACTGCAGCCCCGATCTGCGCGAGCAGATTGAAGCGGCAGCCATGCCGGCCTTTAAACCCGACCCCGCCAAAATAGACAATTGGCAACGGGTGGCCCATGCGATTGCCAATCACAAATCCCAGGGCCTGCAATTGCCCGAGTTTACCCAGGCCCTCTATCCCCAATTGCTGGAACAGGTCAAAGCCCAAACAGCCCCGATTCAGCCCGAACAAGACCCGATCCGCCAGCGCAGCCACTCCCTGCGTCCGCGCCTGGGCGAAAACTACCAGCTCAGTGGCAAACAGCTGTTGAACCAAAACCGCCAACCGGCCCAGGCTGCCGCGATGATTTTTGACCGCGACCAGAACTTGCTGGCCGTGATGGATGCTCAGGCCCAGGTGATTCTGGCCGTGGAGGGCCGCAACAATACCCGCCAGAGTTGGGTGCATACCCCTGAATGGCTGATGCAACATTCGATGGTGCTCAACTCAAATGCGCCAGCCCCCAATGGGGTCTATGCCTTTGGCACGATGATCCGCGACAATCCCCAGGCCAGCTTTAGTTTTGGCAGTTTTCGGATTGTGCTCGAAGGGGGCAAATTGACCGAACGGGAAATTCTCTTCCATTCACGCGACCACAAGCTCAACCAAGAAATTCCCTGGGCCCAAGATCTCAACGACGAAAATATCCGCACCCTGGGTTGTTTTCTCTTTCAGGATCCCGATCTCAATCTTTTGGCGCAATTGCTGCTCGATG
>CAZRFI010000462.1:0-2831 GCA_964598905.1 uncultured Candidatus Sericytochromatia bacterium
GGGCTGTGGACAGTGGTTCGGGCAGACGCGGCGTGCCAGAGACAGAACTAAACATATTGCAGGAGATACCTTTTTGAAAAACGATTGTAATAATAACCATACCCGATGATCCACAAAAAATAACAGGGGCGCCTGCGCTGATTTTTGTTTGTCTGCCACTGAGCCGGTCTGGTTAATTTTCATGATATAATAAAAATATGGGTAATAAATTAAAAAATTAATTTATTTTTGCTCAAATTTTAGATATTTTCTTTTTTATAATTTTCTAAAATAATAATTAAAAGCAAAAACAACTTTGTTCTTGTTTAATCACCTCCCGTTCAGGGAGAGTTAGATTTCTTATGTTACAGGCCATTTTCCCCCGTTTTCAAGCCTGGATAACCAGGCAGTATTTTCCCCATGATCTCACGAGCGAACAGCCGCTGCGGGCAGAATTGCTGAGTGTGGAGCAGCTCACCCGCTTTGCCCATTCGCTGGCCGAATCGCACCAGATCGCCCCCATGCAAGGGCAACACCGTCTTTTGGCCCAATTGGACCAAAACGAGCAGAGCCTGCGCAGTTTTAACCACGCCACCCATGCGGTCCATCCCAATCAACGTCTCACCCCTGCCGCAGAATGGATGTTGGATAATTTTTATCTGCTCGAAGAGCAAATTCAAATGGCCCGACGCCATTTGCCGCCGAGTTACAGCCGCGAATTGCCGCTGCTGGTCAATCCGCTGAATCAGGGTTTTCCCCGTGTTTACGATCTGGTTTTGGAGTTGATCTCCCATGTCGACGCCCAGATCGATGGCCGTTCGCTCAGTTCCTTTGTCGATGCCTACCAAAAGGTGACGCCTTTAAAGCTGGGGGAATTGTGGGCGATTCCGATCATGTTACGTTTGGCCCTGATCGAAAATCTGCAGCGCATTACCCAACGGCTGACCTTGGCCAGCGAAGAGAGCGATCTGGCTGTCGTTTGGATTGATCGCCTGCAGGATATGGCAGAGAAAAACCCCTCCAATCTGGTGGTGGTTGTGGCTGATATGGCGCGTTCAGACTTTCCTGTCTCGAGTGCCTTTGTGGCCGAGTTTTGCCAGCGCCTCTCTCGGCACAGCCCGGTTTTGCATCTGGCACGCACCTGGCTGGAACAGCGATTGGTCGCCCAGGGCTTGTCGACAGAGCAATTGATTCATCTCGAAAGTCAAAACCAAGCAGCCGATCAGGTCTCGGTCAGTCACAGCATTGCCAGCCTGCGCTTTTTGAGCGCCATGGACTGGAAGGCCTTTGTTGAGACCCTGAGCTTGGTGGAGCAGACTCTGCATGTCGATCCGGCCGGTGTCTATACAACCATGGATTTTGCTACCCGCGATCGCTACCGCCACGCGGTCGAGTTTTTGGCCCGGCACAGCCCGCTGTGTGAAGTCGAGGTGGCCCAAGCAGCGATCCAATTGGCCGAAAAAGGGGCCGAAAAAGCCGGGAACAACGACCGCCTCGGCCATGTTGGCTATTATCTGATCGACAAAGGTCTGGCCGAATTGGGCGAAAGGATTCAGGTGCGTTGGCCTTTTGCCTCGCGTATGGAGCGGCTGATCCAACGCTCCCCGCTGCTCTTTTATACGGGTGGGCTCGCTCTGTTTACCTTGCTCGCAACCCTGGGTTTTGTTCGGATTGCCCAAGCCACAGGCATTCAAAGCTGGCGCTTTGTTTTATTTAGCCTGCTTTTTTTGCTCTGTTCGAGCCAATTGGCGCTGGCGTTTGTCAACGGCCTGACCAGCTTTTTTATCAAACCCCACCGTCTGCCACGCCTCGACTTTACGGCCGGTATTGTGCCTGAATGTGAGACGATGGTCGTGGTTCCGACGATGTTAACCAGCCTGCAAGGGGTGGATCAGCTGATTGAAAATTTAGAGATTCATTATTTGTCCAACCGCGATGCCCATCTGCATTTTGGCTTGCTGACAGATTTTAGCGACGCAGAGACCGAAAGCCTACCCGAAGATCGGGTTCTGTTGGAGCGGGCCCGCGCGGGCATTCAAATGCTGAATCAGAAATACCTTTCGCTGAGCGAAAGTCGCTTTTATCTCTTTCACCGTCCCCGCATTTGGAACGCTGCAGAGGCGCTGTGGATGGGGTATGAGCGCAAACGCGGCAAATTGATGGCCTTTAATGCCCTGCTCAGAGGGGGGGAGGATCGTGCGTTTGAAGAGATTGTCGGCGATCTGGAGCTTTTGCCTTTGATCAAATACGTGATTACCCTCGATAGCGATACCCAATTGCCCCGCGACACGGCCCGTACCCTGGTGGGCACCATGGCCCATCCGCTCAACCGGCCTGTTTTTGATCCCGTGCGCGGGGTGGTTGCAGAAGGGTATAGCATTTTGCAGCCCCGCATGGGGGTCAGTTTGCCCAGTGCCCGGCGCTCGTGGTTTGTCTGGCTCTTTGCCGGGGAAGCGGGCATTGACCCGTATACCCAAGAAGTTTCCGACGTGTACCAGGACCTGTTTCAAGAGGGCTCGTTTATTGGCAAAGGGATTTACGATGTCGATGCCTTTCAGCGGGCGATGGAGGGGCGTTTCCCCGAGAACAAGGTCCTCAGCCACGATTTATTGGAGGCCTGTCATGCCCGCTCGGCCCTGATCAGCGATGTCGAACTCTACGAGGCCTATCCCTATCGCTATAATGTCGATATGAAGCGCCGTCACCGCTGGATTCGTGGCGATTGGCAGATTGCCCAATGGCTGCTGCCACGGGTGCCGGGGCCAGATGCCCGCAAAATTGCCAATCCCTTGAGTGCCTTGTCGCAGTGGAAGATCTTCGACAATCTCAGACGCAGCCTGATCCCGATTGCC
>CAZRFI010000463.1:0-2824 GCA_964598905.1 uncultured Candidatus Sericytochromatia bacterium
TCTTCAGGCTTTTCTTGCCCCAAATAGTCCAGCCACTCGTATTCAAACACCGAATGGGCAATGTGCCAGTGCAAGGGGGCGGCTGGGAAGCCCAAAGATCCCCGCAGCTCAATGAGTTCGGGCAGATCCAGATCGTACCAGTGGCCTTGATTCAGATTCAGCCGCGCGAAGCGGGTCGAAAAGCCACAGCCCAGCTCCAGCAGAGAGCCATTGGGATGGGTTTGAAAATGGCGAATGACCAAGCGATCGAGAATATCGGTGCGAATCGCGATCGCTTTTTGCAGTGTATGGGAATACTGCTCCTGCACTTCGGGGGTAAACAAAGGCTGGGCCTGGTGGTACCATTTGGCCGCCAGCGCATCTTTAAACAGACCCTGGGGTTTGCTGTGTTCTTCGGCTTTGGCGCGCAGGGCCCAGAGGCTGGTGGCAGGAATACCGCTGAGCATGATTTAGGCGAGATTCAGTTCGGCCCCTGCCAGCACTTTGACGGCATCTTGGGCAGAAAAGATTCCTTTGACCACATCCCCTTTTGTCACCACCACCCGGCGTATTTTTTGCTGCATCATCAATTGGCAGGCTTCTTTGACTGGTGTGGATGGACTGACCGTAACCACATTGCGGTGCATATAATTGCGCACGGGTTCTTCCAAAATAGCCAGGGCCTGCTGTTCCAAGATTTCACCGGTGGTATTGGCATAGGTCGAAAGGGATTTTTGTTCGAAAAGGTGGTTGAGAATGTCTGTCAAGGTCACAATCCCAATCAGGGCACGGTTGGCATTGATCACGGGTACCCCTGTAAAACCCCTGCGGTTGCAGAGACTGGCCACTTGCTCAATTGAGGTGGATTCTAGTACACAGACCACATGGCGCGTCATCACATCTCCGACCCGCAGGCGTCCATCGGGGTTGGTGTGTTCTTCGTCATCCCCTATCACATAGGCGCGTTTCTCTTCATCTGGAATCGGGTGATTGACCAAAGAGAGGTAGCGCTGCAGGTTCATATAGAGCGGATCGTGTTGACTGCCTTGAGAAGAAATATTGACCATATCTGATTCATACGCTTTCTGGTATTGCTGATCAGGAGCTTGTATGGGGCCTGAACGTCGGGCCTGCTGTTGTATTGGCTGATTTTGGAGCCCTTCATGACTCAATCTGCGCTCTCTTAAACGCTCACTGAAAGAGCGCCATTGATCGAGGGGATCGTGAACAGAGACCAGTCCACTGATGGGAGCCAGACTTGAGACACCGTCAGGGCGAGAGACGGGTGAAATGGCTGGTGGCTCTTTGCCTGCATCGGTTTTAAACGTTGGGAATTGTTCTTCTTTAAAATAGGTGCCAACGATGTTTTTTTCGTACATCTGCAATCACCTTATCCTTTAACACTACCCCGATCATAACATGAATGCATCTTCCCTTTTGGGTTAAAAAATGCGTAAATTAGGAAGAGCTTGATGTTTCATTTTGAGAGGGCCTTGTTTTGCAAAAGTGGGTAGATCGCGCATTAAGGGGATTTCGGCTATTTTTGGGTCTGATCTCAAGCTCCTTGCGCTTGGTGATGGGTTCTTCCGCTTTGATTCTGGGGCTTGGTCTGGTCTTCCTCTATTTTCAGCTCAAAGACAATCCCCAACTCATGGTGCCCGATCGGGCCCTGCTCGCGAAACTCAAGATATTGCCCTGGGTCGAAAGAGTGGAAAAACTCGGCGCCAAAGTCACCCGCAATTCCCGTTACACCATTTTGGCCGACAATATGCGCCGCATGCGCCTGATGTTAAACAGTTACAGTATGACGGGCGCCGTTTTTCCCACCAATGTCAATCAACTCTACCAAGATGCAAGTGAGCAGAATTATTGGTGGGGCTTTCGCAATCCCTTTGAAAATACCCTGATCAAAAATTACCGCGAATGGATGGCCGATTACCAGGAATACCAATACAGTTACAGCAAGGTCTTTTACAAGGGCAAGATCCTCTACGAACCTGTGGGTTCACCTCCCCATGGTTACCGGATTTACAGCTGTGATGAAAAAGGTGAACTGGTCACCCATGCTGATGGCTCCATTTATACCTATTCCAATTTGGAAAACTAGCTCTGCAGATCGCTCAGATCGTAATAAATGGGCTGTCTAAACAGCCAGTGATGAAGCGGTTGGGCCGAATATTTGGAAAACATTTTCAGGGTTTTGAGCCGATCTTGGCCAGCAATGGCATGACTCAAATGCAGATCTTGTTCTGGATTCGAGAGTGAGCAGGCGGCCATTTCGTGGAGGTGTAGACTGAGTAAGCTCAATCGGGCCAGGGTGAGAGGGGGGATCTTGAGGCAGCGGGGCGAGCGATAATAGCCCTTGCACAAGCCCAGAAATTCAGTTTTGACCACCCAGGGACTGATATGCATCAGCAGCTGAATGCCCTGTCGACGGATTTTTTCAACAAACAGAAAAAAACCATCGCCCACAACCATATCTGCCATTAGGGGAAAGACACTGGCAGATTGGGCATGTGCTGCTTCCAAGGCTTGGCAGAGCAGCACATGGGTCAAATTGTATTTATTGACTTCGCCCCGTTGGCGAATCCAGCTTTTGAGGCTCTCGGGCTCAAACAGGTCAAAATGTACCGCGCAAAAATGGCGTAAGACTTGTATTACCGGGCTATTTCCGAGCTGTTTGGCATCATCGGGGGGGATGAATATATGCAACTCGGTCTGAGATCCATGGGGCCAAGCGGGCAAATTGCCAGGCGCCAAAAGCGAGGGCAAGAGACATGTTTGCAATAGCTGGAGATAGTCTGCGCCCCAAACGGGCACAACGATTTGAAATTTGGCGGGTTTA
>CAZRFI010000464.1:0-2822 GCA_964598905.1 uncultured Candidatus Sericytochromatia bacterium
TGGAGCGTTTGCCCAATCAAGTGCGCGATCTCTTGGGGATTGTTGTTGATATCAGGCGTATTCAAGAATCCGAGCATGAATTATTGGCAATCCAGGTCGAACCCTACCCCACCCCTATTAGCTACAAAGGCCAATACCATTACCGCAGCGGCAGCACCAAACAAGAACTCAAAGGGGCCGCTCTGGATCGCTTTTTGCTGCGCAAACAGGGAAAACACTGGGATGGTGTGCCTCTTCCTTACTTGCAGGTTGAAGACCTGGATAAATCGGCCCTCACTCACTTCAGGGCTTTGGCGCTGTACTCCAAACGCTTAAGTGAAAGCGCTTTGGCGCTTGATGATCAAGGATTGCTGGAAAAACTCCAATTGTTTGAAAATGGCTATCTCAAACGCGCTACAGCCCTGTTATTTCACCCAGAACCTGAAAAATTTGTGACTGGAGCCTATGTCAAAATCGGTTATTTTGGCAAGGGTCACGAGATTCGCTATCAAGATGAAATTCACGGTCCCTTGTTGTCTCAATTAGAGCAAACCCTTGAAACCCTGTTGCTTAAATATCTCAAAGCCTGGATTTCTTATGATGGGCTTCAACGAGTTGAAACCTATCCTGTACCCCGACCGGCTCTGAGAGAAGCTTTGCTCAACGCAATTACGCATAAAGATTACAGCAGCGGAACCCCGATCCAAATCCGGGTCTATGAAGATCAGATCATATTGAGCAATACAGGCCAATTGCCCGATGCCTGGACCGTCGAAAAATTGACCCGCTTCCATACCTCCAAGCCCTTCAACCCCGACATTGCCAATACTTTTTTCGCGCCGGTCAAATTGAATCTTGGGGCCAAGGGATTGAAAAAATGTGTGCCGTGTGTGAAGCAGATGGATTGCCCAGGCCCGAGTATGAAGATGATGGCTCCGTGATCTCACTAACACTCCAGACACACCTTCCGCCAAATGAAGATCACGAAAGCAAAACCAGGGAGAGAATCATCATGCTGGTGTCTAAAAACCCGCAGATCACCACGGCAGAACTGGCTGAAAACATTGGCATTAGCCAAAAAGGGATTGATTGGCAAATCAATCGCCTGAAAAAAGAGGGCGTGCTTGAAAGGATTGGACCAGCCAAAGGTGGCCAATGGAAGGTCATCTCCTCTGGGTTCGTAAGCAAACTTGAGTCAGTGCAAAGCCCAGCGCCATGAATGATGGCGCTGGGCTTTTTAGATGGAAAGTCTAGCCCAAATGCTCTTTGAGAAACTCGTTGGTTTTTTCAGGGGACATACTTAACATCTGGCTGATGGCATCGATGAATTCTTCCAAGGAGAAATGTTGGTCGCCATCGTAGTCAAAAATGAAGTTGACCATGCTGCCGGATTCCTGAAAAGAGACCTTTTGGTCGCGATTGAGATCTTTGCCTTGGAAAAATTTAGTCAAGGCGTTGCGCAGACTGGCTTCTGAATAGCGCTCAGAGAAAACCGTGTTTTTACCCGTTTGGAGTTCAGGCAGGCTCAAACGGCCATCGCGGTTGCTGTCTACTTCGGCAAAACGGGCGACCACAGCTTTGTTGACAAGGCGGCTGAATTCTTGCGGGTTGAGAGCCTGATCGGCATCTTTGTCGAGGGTGGCCAGCAATTTACCGGCCAAGAAATTGCGGAATTCCTCCATGCTGTACCAGCGTGTAACGCCTGCGCGGGCCTGGACCGGACGGGCTGTGCTGGCCGAACGGAGTTGATTGAGCTGGGGATTGAGGGCTGCCGAAGGCATGAGTTGAGGGCCGGATTGGCAGGCAGTGAGCAGGAGAGAGGCAGACAATAAGGCAAACAGAGCTGTTTTCATGGTTGGAAGATCCTTCTACGCTTTGATAATCTGATTATATCCCTGCCACTCAGAATTCCGACCGGGCTTTTCTCAAATTTAGCTGAATCTTAGTTTGGATTTAGTACTCATAATCTGGGTCGGTGGCCGCAATCGAAATCCCCGCAGGAACGGGGTAATCACGTTTTTTTAGGGTTTGCTCCAGGGCAATCAGGGTGGCCCAGATATTGGGCAGGTGTTGGTAGCCCAAATGGCCCACACGAAAAATTTGGCCCGTGAGTTTGCGCTGCCCACCGCCGAGCACTATATTGTACTCTTCGAGCAGACTCTTGCGGATATCGTCGGCATCAAGACCGGGCGGGGGGTAGACCGGCGTGACGGCGCGGGAGGCATGGCGTTCGTCGGCGATCATCAGTTCCAGTCCCATGCCCTTTAAACCTGCTCTAAGGGTTTGCATCAATTGCAAATGACGGGCCTGAATCTGCTCAAGGCCTTCAGCTTGCATCATCTCGAGCGCCACTTTGAGGCCATAAAAGAGTGGGATCGGCGGGGTCCAGGGGGTCCAGCCCTGCTCGGCATATTCACGTGTGAGTGAAAAATCCAGGCTGAAGCGCGGCAATTTGGCCTGGGTATGTGCCTCCCAGGCCTTGGGCGAGAGGGCCACAAAAGCCAAACCGGGGGGGACCATAAAGCCCTTTTGCGAAGCGCCCAAGACCACATCCAGGCCCCAAGCATCCATCGGCAGGGGGGTTGAGGTCAAACTGGAGATCGCATCGACAATCACCAAAGCCCCATGTTCACGTATGATCGCCGCCATTTCTTGCAACGGATTTAAAACCCCGGTAGAGGTCTCGTTGTGTATGATCAAAACCGCTTTGATCGTTTGGGTTTTGTCGGATTGAAGGCGGGAGCGCAGATCTTGGGTCTGAATGGGTTTGCCCCAATCATAGGCCAATCGCTCGACTTCGAGCCCATAAACTGCCGCCATGTCTCCCCAGCGTTCGCCAAACG
>CAZRFI010000465.1:0-2810 GCA_964598905.1 uncultured Candidatus Sericytochromatia bacterium
AGGCCAGGCTGTTGAGGTCTGCCCGGTATTCGGCCCGCTGGCTGTCCGCCCAGAGAAAACCCAAGAGAACATCGCCCAATCCCCAAAAACCGTGAGCAATCAAAGCCAAAAGCCAGTTGATTGGGATGAGCATCAATTCAGCCAGATCTAATGCGGCGCGATCTTCGATAAACAGGTCCCCTTCGTATCGGGGACCCAGATTGCCAGGGCATATGGCATTCCCCGTTTGAAAGAGAACAGAGATGGCCCAGGCAGGCAGTTTTGCCTTGATTGGGTCTTCGTGGCGTAAATGACCCAATTCATGGCCCAAGAGACTGAGCCTTTCTTCTGGAGTGAGCATTTGCCACATCGACAGCCCCAAATGGAGGTAGCGTTTGCCTTTGTATACTGTCACAGCGGCATTGTAAGCATGGTTGAGGACAATTCCATCAATGGGTTGAAGCGCCAATACGCCACAGAGTTGATCGAACAGGGTGTATAACTGGGGTAACTCTTGGCGGGATGACAGTTCATGCGGCTCATGGGGGGCTTTTTTGCCTTTGGGAGTCGCCAAAAACACAAAGCCGAGCATCATGCAGGCCAAGACAGTCCAAAAGAAACGGCCCCAAAACAGCAGCAGGATCAGCAAAGCCCCTCCTGCCATTGCCAGATAGACCGCCAGCACGGCCAAAGAAAAAGCCAACGCCAGTCCCGTTACCTTGCCCAAATCATTTTTCTCTATCAGGTTTTCTGATTTTAAATGCTCAAAGAGCTGAAGTCCCAATTTTTCACTGAATTTTAAATAATAGAGGTCGAAGACCGTCTGATAGGCTGTGCCAGCATCTTTTTCAGGTTGCAGATTCCATTCACAGTCCGGACACCAAAGTGTAAAACCAGCAGGAATTGCGAGTTGTTTCTTACAATCGGGACAAGCAGTCTGGGTATTCACCCACTATGCTCCTTCACAGCTTATTTCCCCACCAACCAAGCCCAATTCATCACCCCTTGGGCAAAAGCGCTGAGATTGCGCGCAGTCGCCACCTCGTTCATTTTATCAGCACTGAGGGCAATGCCCAGGCTGTGCCCGCCGCCCCAGACTTGCAATTGCTGATTCGGCCCCGCGCCAGCGCTTTGCAAAACCGTGTAGAGATAGGGCAAATGGCAGAGGCTGTCAGCCATGGCTGATAAACCTCTTTCACACCAATATTCAAACGGAAATAATGAGCTCATATTTTGAGATTTTACCACAACCACCTGACAAAACTATTCTCGGCCCCAAAAAACGCGAAAAAACCCCGGCCAGGAAAGGCCGGGGAGAGGATTCTGAGGAGATTAGAAACTTATTTCGATAGCTACCAGCTCAGCTTCTGTTTGCGCGACATCTGCAAAATCAATCGAGTACTCCTCGTCCAAGTCAGGAACTGTGCGGGCGTCGGCGGGGATATGGTCATCGCCCGGAGTTAAACTGATAGGCTCAGTCATGGCGCTTCTCCAATCGGGTTAAAATTTGATCTAAGGTTTTTTGCTGCTGATCAAGCTGCTCTGATCGTTTGGCTTCAGCGATTCGAGACTCTTGCACCAAATCATGCAGTTTGGCCAACTCTGCTTTCAGTCCTGCAACTTGGTCAGCTACGGCAGTTTTGTAAAGCATATTTGCAAGCCAGGCGAGTAGACCAAGAGCAATGCCGCCAACGAGCGCCCACAGTCCATTGATTTGTTGTGTCGCCTGAGCTATATCGTGTGATTGTTCTGCGGGCACCCTCATGGTTTCCTCTCTATGCTGGGAGATAGTTTGCTACGCGTTGCCGAATTTCGGCCATGCGAGAGATTACATTACGACCAGGGCAGGCGGTGCCGTAGCGCTCTGCAGAAAGGTACTGCCCAGCGTATTGATGGGTGACAATGCGAGAAATATCGCGCTTGCGCCAACCCCAGGACCGCGCCTTAGTCGCGATCACCTGGACCAAAGCGTGAAGCTCGTCCGCCGTGGGTTGCTGGTGCTCAAAATTGCCGTCAATGCAGATGTTCCAGGCCTGGGAATTGACCCCATAAACCCCATTGCTGATCTCGTTATCAGGGGCATCCTGAACGGCAACGGCTTTGCCGTCATTGCCGGGGCCGGTATCGTCATCGATGATAAAATTGTAGCCTTCTCCTCGATGCTGCCGCTCTGCCTTGAGTGAAGCAGCGCCGCTGTATTTGTCGTTTGCGGCACTGTGATGGATCACGATGAACTTAATTGCTTGTGTTCGAATGCGGCCCATTATTCGGCCTCCGCAGCAACCCCAATGTCGAGGCCTGCGCCTGGCGGGGTGAATTTGAGGCCATTGAAAACGAATTCGACCAAGGCCGGTGCCAGCTGCTCTTCAAAAACGCTGTCCACGCTCTCGGGAAAATTCCCAATCTTGTCAGTAGTTTTGTACCAAGCCACCACGGCCTCGGTCGCCTCTTTTTTCTTTTCGGGCCCAGGTTTGTCACTTCCAGAAGCCTCGACCGCCTGAACGGTTTCGGCCACAGCTGAAAGCAGCTCGGGCAAGGTTGAGAGCAGAATACCGACGAATGCAAGATTAAACATAGAAATCCTCCAAAATTAAAATTTGATACTTAAACAAAAAACGGGCTATTTTTAAGGCGTGTACGCTCGTAGTCGCAGAGAATCGCTTGGGGCGGCTTTGAGGCCTGCATGATGCTCTTTTGCCAGTCAGAGGCAAATTGGGGATCAGTGTGGCCGAGGCCAGCACAATGCAAACCCTCATGCCCAATTGCATAACCAAGGGTCTGAAGCCGGGGATCGGAGACCGTTTTTAAATCTGGCAAGGTGTGCACGGTCG
>CAZRFI010000466.1:0-2805 GCA_964598905.1 uncultured Candidatus Sericytochromatia bacterium
CGGCAAATACAGCTTCGACACCTTCTCCCACCACAAAAGTGTGATGCACCGCCAAATGCGGCTGGATCTGCCCGTACGCTACCCGCCTTATGGGGCGGTCAAGCAGCAAGTGATTCGCCAGATATTTAAATAGCCCTAAATAGCACCTGGGTCTTGACCTTCTCCCATTTGCGCCACCATGCGCATCCGGCCTGCTTGGGCCAGTTCATCATCGGGATTGTCGTTGAGGGCCTGGATATAGCCAGCAAGAGCAAGCTCAAAGTGCTGGTTTAATTCGGCCACAGCAGCGGCATAATACGCGGTCTTGTAATCCGGCCCCAAGCGGGCCAAGATACGGGCATTGATGCGCAGGCAGTCGTCGAGCTGGCTGAGTTCGTAATACAAATGGCGCAGCCATTCATAGGCCTGGTTAAACCCAGACACGCCATCATAGAGCTGGGCTTCGACCAGCTTGAGCAGACCCGGCAGATCGTCTTCGAGATAATCGAGCCCAACACGGGTCAGGGCTTCGGCCAAATGGGGGGCCAGCACCAAAAAATAATAGACATCATAACAGGCCGTCTGAATTGCTGCCATGGCCATCAGATAGCGCTCTTTGAGTTCGACTTCAGCCAAAAGATCCTTGCTCTTAAACAACTCCAGCAGGATAAACAGACTTTTAATCGGGTTTTGCCGTTCAAAGCGCTCCTGCAAACAATAATGGGTCTGGGCCAAGGGATTGGTCTGGGCCAAGGGGGTAATGCCCACCAAGCTGGTGAGTGAATAATATTCTTGGGTGGCATGGGCCAAACCGCCCGCTTGTCTAAAATAGCGGGCCAGCGCATGGTAATTGACCATATAACTAAAGACCCCCGAATGGGGGGTAAACGGCACAGGGCGCAGACCCTGTAAATAAGCGGGGTCGTGAAAGCCTTTGTCGGTGGAGATCAACATCAAACCCAAAGGGCTGAGTTTTTCGAGCTGGGTTAATACCCGAAAAGCGCCAATCGGAAAGAGCAGACTCAGCTCGGGAGCCTCTCTGCGGTAGCTCTCCAACAGGGCATTCAAACGGGCTTCGGCATAACGCGGCTCCTTGAGAGGAATATACCGATCGCGCAAATGGATTTGCTCAAAGTTAGGTGGTTCGGGATTCCATTCATGTACCAAGCTGATCAGCGCCTCTTGAAAGACCCCGTTTTGAATCTGAAAATAGTCCTGGCGAATGCTGTCGAAAAAATAATTGGCAAAGGCAATCAGGGGATTGGCCAAACTGCCCGGCTTGACGACACGGCCTGCACGTTTGAGCTTGAATTTTGACTGGGATTCGGGCTTAAACAGCGCAAAGTCCAATTGACCGGCTTGGGCATAAGGAGCCAATTGGGGGGATTGCTCCCAGGCCTTGAGATTTTTTTCGCTGAAGTCGCTCATGACATACACCACTGAGAAGGGCTTCAAAGCGGGAAAGCAATGCAATCTGCGCCGCAGGGCCTGCAAACACAAAAAGCCAAAATAGCCCGAACCCGCCGCCATCTCCAAGATATAGACGGGTTGGTCTGGGTTGAGATCTGGGGCCAAATCCAGCAAAAAAGCCACCACCAGCTCAGCGTATTGCTCGGCAATAAAGGCGTTGCTGGTGGCATAAAAGGGCAATTGCAGCCAGGCATCCAGTCCAGCCTTGCGGTAAAATTTTTCAAGCAATTGCCAGAGTTTGGACTCGGAGAGCCGTTTGTCTTTTTCAAGCAGTTGAAAGCGGGATTCAGTCACAAAAATGAATTCCTTTGCCAAAAATGCCGTTCAAACAGCTTAACATACCTGCGCCAAAGGCTTGTCAGGCTTGGCTGCAGACCGCTATGCTGGGACAGATTATGTAAAGGAGCGTCCCCATGGAAAATCTACAGGCCCGTGTCCGGCTCAAACCTGGCCGTGAAAAATCCATTCAGGGGCGGCATCCTTGGGTCTTTTCGGGAGCAATTGAAACGGTTGAGGGCGAAGCAACCCCCGGCGATTTGCTCAAGGTGGTGTCCCACAAAGGCGAATTTTTGGCCCAGGGCTTTTACAATCCCCACTCTCAGATTGCTCTGCGGCTCTTGAGTTTTCGCAAAGAGACCCTGGATGCGGATTTTTTCAGACAGCGTTTGTGCCAAGCCATCGACTTTCGCACAAAGATGGCCATTCCCAGTACAGCCCTGCGCTTGGTTCATGGCGATGCCGACGGCCTGCCGGGGCTGGTTTTGGATGCCTACGGGCCCTATTTGGTGCTGCAAATCTCCAGTTTGGGCATGAATCGCATCAAGCCTCAATTGCTGGAGATCTTACAAGAATTACTCAGCCCCGAAGGCATTGTCGAGCGCAGTGAGTCTGCCGGGCTCAAAGAAGAGGGGCTGGAATCCAATAAAGTCGTTTTAAGTGGCCCGGCTGAACCTCACACGATCATTGAAGAAAACGGGGCCCGTTTTGCGATAGATTTGCTCGGGGGGCAAAAGACCGGCTTTTTTATTGACCAGCGCGACAACCGCAAAGCCGTGGCCGCGTGGACCGCGGGCAAACGCCTCTTGAACTGCTTTTCATATACGGGCGGGTTCAGTGTCTTGGCCGCCTTGGCCGGGGCCCAAACCACCTCGGTTGAGATCTCCGAACCAGCCCAAGCTCTGGCCCGCGAAAACTTCAAGCTCAACGGTCTCGATCCCGAGCAGCACCAATTTATCACCGCCAATGTCTTCGACTACCTGCGCCAATTGGAGCCCAGTTACGAGATGATTGTGCTCGACCCCCCGGCCTTTGTCAAAAACAAAAACCACCTCAAACAGGCCTGTCGGGCTTACCAGG
>CAZRFI010000467.1:0-2803 GCA_964598905.1 uncultured Candidatus Sericytochromatia bacterium
TAAACATATTTTCAGCGGAATCAACAGCAATGTCATTCATTTCGATTAATGTTTCTTTACCATCTACCGGAACAGGAAGTTTACGATACCCCTCAAAGATAGGTGGAACCGTCTTATATTCATACTGAAGCGGATTCTGAAAAACAGACACAGCAACGCCCTCTTTTTGACGCCAAATGCTATTAAACGTGCTGTTCAAGATATAGATATTATCTGAAGCATCTCTTGTTAATTGCAGAGAAGCAGAGTGAACCACCTCTGGAGAGGTCGTCCAAACAGATTTGTTTTTTCTTTCTTCTGGAATGAAGGGAACAGTGAAATAATTGGTGGGTTGATTCAGCTCTTTTAAATGTTCAGGAAATACTTCAAACAAAATCCCACCATCATTAGCCAGGGCATATAATTGGCCGTTAGATAAACTGACAAGGTCTTTAAAAGCAACATCAGTGATAGAGGCATTACCTGAATTTGGAAGCCCAAAATTGACACCCTGCATGCCAGCAGGGAAATAGGTTTCAGCCGTTTTAGGAAATAGGTTTAACCAACCAAACAGCTGCAATTGATAAAGGCCTTTCGCCAAATAGGTCGAAGTAAAAAAAAGTTCACCTTTATTATTGACAGCTATCTTTTGAGGTTTTACATTTACTCCCTTGTTTGTGATTTTGGATGAAGGAAGGCCATTCAGGGTTGTCTCTATTTTGACTTGTACTTTGTAAGCAGTAGAAATGCGCGCAACCCCCAATTGGGGATTTAAAAATGCAATTTCACACCCAGCCAATAGAAAGAACAAGTATAATAAATTTCCTCCTGCAAAAATATTTTTGGAAACACGGCTTATTGACATCTGCGAACCGTGAATTTGGCTTCAACAGCCGGATTAATTGCAAAGAAATTAAATGCTAAAAAAGAAAGTTTCAATGTATTTCCACCTGTTCCAAAAATGAAAGATCTGACCTTCCCCCAAAAGCGCAGACAAACAGTTGAGCAATATTGGGTTATTTCAGCCCGAAAAGCGTTGAAAAGAGTGACGCTTAACTGACCTCTCCACTCAATCGGGTAAATGTCACTCATGCGTTTACGGAGATCGCTTTTCATATCATACTACGCGATAGAGACAGCCCACTTAGGCGAAAGCAATCGAAAGCAACTAACTGGCTTTGGTGATAAAACGGTTACCAGGTGCCATGATCAATTGCCCCAAAACATCCGTGACTGTTTGTGGCATCGTCAATTCAACGCGATCACCCGGTCGAAAAAGATTGCGCTGGGCAATATTGGCTGGCAGATACAAGCGAACCAGGCGATAACCGGCCTGCTCTGTGACAAAAACAGCCCTTCCACCTAAATCAGCCCAGGTTCCCTGATAAACAGGTGTTCGAGAACCAGGACCAGGCAATACCTTAATAAAATAATTTTTGGCGGGGTTCACAAGTGTGGTTGTATCGTTGGGCAAAACAGCCACCAGATTGTTTTCTGAGCCTGTTGCCAAAGGGTACATGGGATTATTAAAAAGAACGTAAATGGAATCCCCATACAACCCTTGATTCTCATCCGTTTGCACACTCACATGCTGGATTTTGGGAGCCTCTGCAGCATTGGCCAACCCAGCAACTGAGACCATTCCCAAACTCAGAAAACCCAAGAGCTGTAAAACCTTTTTCATGTTTTTCTTTCCTTTTTGTTTAAACTTCAGGGCAGGAGCGTGCTTTTGCTGCGTTGGGCAGGGTCCACAGAGTTGCCCGCTGGATCTATTACCGTGGTAGCCACCTCCACCGACACATTCTCACCACTCGTAAACCACTGAAAAGGCTGGCCCTGAGACCAGTTCTGCAAACTATTCGCCCCCATCACACTGGGCAAACTATCTCCTGCGCCCACTTGAATTTGGCTCTCCCCAGACACCCAGCCAATGTACTGCCCGCCCTGATCGAGAAAGCGCAACTCCAATTGCTTCTGATCTGCACTCAATCTCACTTGCCAGGGATTGGCACTGCTGCCCAAGGTCGTGCTTCTCTCGGGTGCATTTAAAGCGCTTTGCAAAGCACTGGCCAGACCTGCCGCTGTGCTGCTTTCGGTTTCAAGATCTGGTGTGAGCAACGGGGCCGACAGGCTGCCATCGGCTTTGACCAGACGATACCCCCACTGCCAAGTGCTGTTGTCTTGGGTATCAAATTGAATGATAGTGGCCAAGGCCTGGGTCGCCGCCCAGCGAAGAGCGGGAATCATGGATAGAGCCGCACCACTGCTGTTGATGGGCGCTTTGAGCAGCACCCGGCGGTACATCACGTCGCTGGTGTCGTACACTGCCCGGCCCCCCAAGGCCTGCCAACTGACGGGGGAAGCGTCTGGGGTGGGCCAGCGCAAGGAATAATTGGCCGCCACCTCGCGTTTGGGGGCCAGGGGATATTCTGCAGGCGCAAAGGGCTCTGCCACCAGATTCCTGCGCGCAGCCATGCCCCCAGCCACAGGAATATCCAAGGTGGGAATGAGCATTTGTTCGCTCCATTCCACGCTCAGGCCCTCAGGATGGACGTTTAGGGCTGAAAGGGTGGGGAGGATAGTGTCGGGGGAAACGATGAAAAAATAAGCATCCAGAACATGGTCAGAAATAATTACTCCAATTTGTAAGAAAATATTCCTTGTTTTATCACTCGAAAAATCAGGTTCAAAACCAAAAAACTTTCTATTTCTTATGTTTCCATCAAGAGCTTCAATTTTATTATTAAAATATATTGCAAAATTACTGAAAAATTCTGTTAAATTATGATTAGTTGGAAAAGAATAACCTGGTTTCAATGTAACT
>CAZRFI010000468.1:0-2800 GCA_964598905.1 uncultured Candidatus Sericytochromatia bacterium
AGCCTTGATAACATTGCCTCTTGGGCTTTTGAAATTTATTTTCTGGATGACTCTATATAACGGTTCCCCCCTGGCCATCGGGATTGCAGGAAATTGAAATACGGATTTGGTGGAGCACCGATTCTAGCACTGAGGCCAAAATACGCATTCGAATGTCTGGTTTTATCGATGAATGGCTCAAACACGGTCAATTAGAAAAAATAAAATACCAGACCCTATCTCAGAATTTTTGTAAAGAGTTTCATCACTTATTGTCTCAATCTGATTTTTGGAAATATCAAGCGGAAACAGTGAAAGAACCGCTTTGGCACAAGGGTGAGCAAAGCGAAATAGAAGGCTGGAAACAAAAGAGTGGCAAAAAGCCAGAATTTCGCAAATACCTATTTGCGCCTTTAGAACCAGACAACACGCTTTATGCCTTACAGAACAAACTCTTTGATTTAGTCCCCAAAGAACTGCGTTAGCGGTTAAAGGCCAAAACGTGACTGCCCCCGCGTTTGTCTGCTTGGGCCATTTCTTCGGCCAATTTTTGCGGGGTCATTTCCCATTGGCCGCGTCCACCTGGATCTGCCAGAACCAAATTTCCATTGGGTTTGACTTCCATGACCACCATATAATGGCGGCCCCCGGTGCTGTTATAGGGTGAGCCTGTTTCTAAAATGGGCATGGCCCCTTTGGCCATTTGCGAGCGCAACATCCCCACCAATTCATTGGCCTGGCCCGAACGGAAACTCTGATGGGCTGTCTGGCGCACCTGGCCGCCGGTCATGCGCTGCACCGATTGCGCCACCTCCGACTCCGAGATCGCCCAAGCGCCATCGCGGGCACTGGTCACCCCTGCGGCCTCACGGGCCGTTTGAATCGCTTCCCGGCTGGAAGCATCGTCATCAATAAAGCCAAAGCGTTTGGCCACCATGGCCGCGCAGGCGGGGCCGCAATCGCCGCCACCCGAAGCCAAACCATTGCCATTTTGGGTAACATAAAAATCTCCGAATTCACCCGAAACGGCTTCGCCACTGCCTGTGGGAGGGGCGACAAAGGGATTGTCTGCTGGAGAGGGCCCAGACAGACCGGGGGCCACAGGGTTAAATGGAGCTTCGTTGTACTGTTTGACAAAATTTTGACTCAGGTTGCTGAGACTACTCGGACTGCCTTCAGGTCGCACCAGCGATTCTGTAACCGGCGGAGCAGCCAATTGTTCTAAATCTTCAACCAGCCCTGCCAAGACGGGATTATTGCTTTGGGATGAAGCCAAATCTTTGAGGGCCCCCATTTCTGAGGGGGAAATCCCTTTGCCAAAGAGGCCAAAAAAGTGACCTTTGGAATCTGAATGGGCCTTGTCTAAAAACTGCAAGACGCCCGCTTTGGTTTCAGTACTTAATCCAGGGGTGTTTTCGAGCAAATTCTGCAATTGTTTCAGTTCATTTTTATCCAGGTGCTTGTCTGCCAAACTGCTTTGTAGGGCGGATTGAAGCGTATTAAACTGGGGGGATTGGCCTGAAATTGAGGTCATTGTTGTGAAGACTCCCTGTTAAAAAATGGCTGAAATGACGATACGCTCATTTAGTATACCCAGATTGAATATGAATGATGCAAAGCTCTTCAAAAAACTGATCTATACTGAAACAGAGCGAAAAGACGAGGCTGTGATGACTTCACCCGACGAACCCATTCAATCCAGTTTTTATTACCACAAAGCCCAACACAATCCAGATGTTCAGGGGATTTCTTCGATGACCCTCTACGAGGGCCCGCGGGTAAAAAAAGACATTGCCTATACCGTGATCAAAGATCGCAATACCGGCGAATTCCACCACGATTGTGTGACCTTTAAAACCTATCGCAAGAGCAAAAACGCACCCCCCCATTTTGATGCCAAAAGCTCATTTACTCTCTCTGATGACAAAAACCAAGAATTGACCCAGGCCCTGACCTTTATACAGGCCTGTCGTGGCCAGCACGAATTTGCAGATGGCAGGCACCAACTGCACCCAACTTCGGTTGAAATTCGGGAACAGATCAAAGACCTCAACACAGATCAGCAGGTTCAGATCCTGCTCGAAACCCTGTACCAACTCCAAGCCCAGCACAACCCCCAGGAATTATTGCCGCCTTTGCAGAGCCTGGAACTCTCTCAGCTCGAGAACACCGCCTTGCTCTTTCATATTGCCCTCTGTCGCCAGGTCTTGGGACAATTGGCGCATTTACTCAAAAGCCCCCCACCCAGCCAAAGCGATTTGCAGCAATTATTGACCACACAGCCCTGGCTTTTGGGCTGTGATTTTGCCGAAAAACTCGATACCCGCTATTATTTGCCCGAAGTTGAGCCCTGTTTTGAATTGTACCGAAGCCCCACCGGACAAATGCTCATTTTTGAAATTCACACGCCCCTGGAGCCAGAGCAAAATCTGATGGAATACCATGCTGATGCAGATCTGTTTTATCCCTGCCCAGCCTTAAATCTGGCTTTGGGGCAGGTGCAAAAATACCTTTCCCTTTTGGCCCCTTTGGAAGTGCAGGCCCAGATCATCATCGGGCACAGCCACCAAGATCCCCAGCAAATCGAGGCGCTGCGGATTTTCAACAGCCATCTCAAAAACATTGTTGTCATGCCTTTTGATCAGCTTTTAAACACGGCCAAACAGGTCTTGGTTCAAAAGCAAAACCTGATCAAACAGAGTTGGAACCACCTGGGTTAAGTCATTTTCCCTGACTTCTCATTCGGAAATGTTCACTTGCCCTGTCGCTCTTTACATTCCATTCACAATTTACCACTGCACTTTTACATAGTGGCATATTC
>CAZRFI010000469.1:0-2794 GCA_964598905.1 uncultured Candidatus Sericytochromatia bacterium
TCTGGCTCAAATAACTGAGTGTGCTTTCCCCGGAATAGGCCTGCCAATTGGTATTTGTTACAAAACTCATAGCCGTATTCACGGCCACGCCCAACTCCATCGGCGCGAGTTTTTGGGGGTTCAAAGGCAAAAAGGCCTGCAAGAGCAGCAGGCCGAGTAAAAATACAAATCCCAAGACATTAAACCAGAGCAGGCCTTGGGTGTATTTCTTCCAATCACCTGAATCTCTGGGATCGACCCCCGCAACTGCATAGACGCCCCGTTCGATCGGGCCCAAAACGGGGCTTAAAAACGTCTTTTGACCCTGATAGACCTGGGCCATATATTCGCCTAAAATCGGCACAGCGGCAAGCAAGAGCAGAATAAAAACGGCCACTTGCAGCCCATCGGAAAAAACCATGGAATCTGCCTCCAAATGAAGATGATTCCAGTCTAATCAGCGGCGGATCAGCAAGGTCTCAACAAAAGGAGGTGCGGTCTCAATATTTGCTCAATATTTCAAAGCTGTCTTTGCCATCGCGCATCTGAAAACCCGCTGCCTGAATCAGATCGCGCAGGCGGTCAGATTCGGCCCAGTTTTTGGCCAGACGGGCTTCCCAGCGCGCTTGGGCCAGGTTTTGTACCTCATCGGGGATCTGCAGCAGCAATTCTGGGTAATCGGTAAAGTTGAGCAAATCCAGGCTTAAAATTTGGTCAAATTCCCGAATCAAAACCAGTTTGTGGGCATCACCCACCTGATCGTTTTGCACCAGATCCCAGATCAGGCCCACCGCTTTGGGGGCGTTGAGATCATCACAGAGGGCGTTGAGGATTTTTTCCCGGTACTCCGCAGCCCCTTCGGGATTGCGATCATCTTGGGCATGTAAATGTTCGATTGTGCGCTTGAGTTTAAAATAGGCCGTTGAAGCCGCTTTGAGATTGTCTTGCGAGAAGGTCAAAAAGTGGCGATAGTGGCTGGTCAGGCACAAATAGCGGTAGGCCTTGGGTGAAAACCCAGCGTCGATCAGGGTCTGCAATGTCACAAAATTGCCTTCGGATTTGCCCATGCGCTGGTTTTGATCCAAGACCAAAAACTCACCATGCAGCCAGTATTTGACAAAGGGCTGGCCGGTGGCCCCTTCGGCCTGGGCGATTTCGTTGGTGTGGTGCACCGGGATATGGTCGGTGCCGCCGGTGTGGATATCGATGGTTTGGCCAAGTTCAGCAAAGATCATCGCCGTGCACTCCAAATGCCAGCCCGGAAAGCCTTTGCCCCAGGGGCTTTCCCACTCCATTTGGCGCTGGGCATCAGAGGGGCTGAATTTCCAGAGCGCAAAGTCGGTTTTGTTGCGTTTGCCATCGGCATCAATCCGCGCGCCCTCTTGCAACCCCTCGACATCGAGTTTGGCCATTTTGCCATAATCCGCGAACTGGGCTGTATCATAATAGACCCCATCGTCATTGGCATAAGTGAGGTCTTTGTCTTCAAGGGCTTTGACCAGATCAATCTGCTGGGGAATATAGTCGGTGGCATAGGTAAAGCGGCTGGGGAAGGCGATATTTAAGGCCGAGATGTCCTGTTTAAAGGCCTCTGCATAAAACTTAGAAATATCCCAGGCGCTTTTGCCCAGCGCAGCTGCCGCTTTTTCGATTTTATCGTCGCCAGCATCCGCGTCGGAGGTTAAATGGCCGACATCGGTGAAGTTCATAATCTGGGTGACTTGATAACCCAAAAACGCCAGCAATTTCTTGAGCAAATCTGGAAAGATATAGCTGCGCAAATTGCCGATATGGGCGAAATTATAAACCGTGGGGCCGCAGGTATACATTTTCACTTGACCCGGCGTCATAGGGGCAAAGACCTCTTTTTCGCGGGTGAGGGTATTAAATAATTTGACTTCAGGTGCCGTCATGGTGGGTGATCCTCGTTCTGTGAAAATGCAGAAGTCTATTATACCTGAGCCCTCAGAGAGGGGGATACAGGGTCTGGGGACTACGTTTACTATGAGGCATCCCTTGGGGGCAGTACCGCTGATTCACAGGGGCAGAGCGTTCGGCTCCTGTTGCTGGGCGTTCGGGCCGCTCATTTCGCGCATCGTGCGCTCCATTCACTAAAAGTCACCCCGCCGTTTGTCCTCCTGACACGGCGGGGCTCCTGTTGCCCTCTCATGCCCAGTACAGGCCGAAACGCTCACCCAAATTCAGTATTTCAGAAAAAGAAAAGGTATTCATCAGGGCAAACCAACCCCGTTGGCCAAGGCCCTGAAAAGTGAAGGCAACTGCCCGGCGCACGGCCCACGGATGGATCAGCCGTGTGACGGGCACTTAGCGAGCGAAGCCCATGGATGGGCGCAGCGAGCGGCCTGAACTTCAGGGCCTTGCGCCAACCGGGCTGATTACCCTCTCTTAAATAAAATCCCATTGCCCTTTCTGGCCCCATCCACTTATCATAGGGCATGTCCAAATTCTCTCTCACCGGCAAAAGTCCCCTGCCTCCCCAGCTCTTTCAACTCGGGCTCAACCTCTGGCCGCCTTATCTGGCCAGTGGCGTCCATGTCGATTATATTGCCCGCGACTACCTCAGCCTGCATGTCTCGATGGATTTGCACTGGTTCAACCGCAATTATGTCGGCACCCATTTTGGCGGATCGCTCTATGCCATGACCGACCCCTTTTACATGCTGATGTTGATTCAATTGTTGGGCAAAAACTATATTGTCTGGGACAAAGCCGCACGCATTCGCTTTCGCAGACCCGGCAAAGGCAAAGTCTCGGCCCTGTTTCTGATTGAACCTTCAGAATTGGAGCAGATCAA
>CAZRFI010000470.1:0-1146 GCA_964598905.1 uncultured Candidatus Sericytochromatia bacterium
TTTGTTGCAGCGAGAGCAAATTGGTGGGTGGAGCAGGGTAGTGTTTGACAGGCTGATTCAGGTTTTGGACCTTTTGGCTCTCAACCCGAAAATGCTGCAAGATGCCCTGACCATCCAGAAATTCTACCCGGTAATACAAAGGGGCTTTGTCATCTTCGTATTCCAACTTGATCAGGCGGCCCTTGTGGCCCTGGAGAAATTTTTGCAGGGCCTGCTGCAGGGCCACAGGAGGCGGTGAATCGGGGCTTGCTTGGGCCGGGAGCGCCGTCCAAATGGGGGACGTCATTCCGATCGCCAAACACAGAGACAGCGTCAGTTTTTTAATCATCGTGGTCATGGTCATTTTCCTTCTTTGAGTCATTTTTCTGCTCCGTCGCATCTTTCGGCTGATCTTTCAATTGTTGATCATTCTGTTCTTGGGCTGCCTGTTCTTTGGTTACTCCAGAGCGGATTTCACTGTGGCGGATCAAGCCTCCCAGATGGGCGGTTTGGGCCATGACGCCTCCGTTAACCAGCCCCAGAGCGAGCAAGAGACCTGCATACCAGAGGGGCAGGGTCTGTTTGCGAAATGAGAAAAAGATCCCGCCCAGTGCCGCCAGTCCGAGCCCTTCCATTATCATAATCGCAACTTTGGCCAGATGTTCGTGATCTTCAATCAGATTTTCAACCACCCCTGGCAGGTGTTCGACGGCCTCTTCGGCGCCTTCGCCACTGAAATAGACGGGCAGAGCGGCCAGGGCACTGCCGACCAAAATATACAAACTGACCCGTACGACCTCTTCGTTTTTGCGAAAGAGGCCCCAGGCCAAGAGTGCGGTAGCCAAGAGCGACCCCATGATCGGGGCGTGATTCAATAATAAATGTATTTGAACAGAATCCATTTGAGATTCAATTCCTTTCGCTTTGATAACTTGAGTTTAGATCCCGAAGCTGAACCCAAGCTGAACAGCATTTCAAATACAATACCCTCTATACATTGCCTGTACCATGCGGTAATATTTTCTGCATGATCCTGCGTTTTTTCAACCCCTCTTTTTTAATCAGACTTTCAGCCTGCCTCACTCAGCGCTTGCCCCAAGGGCTGTTTTTGCTGATGATGTTGGCCTATGTCTTGATTCCCCACCAGGGGGATTATCTCGACAGTCT
>CAZRFI010000470.1:1246-2749 GCA_964598905.1 uncultured Candidatus Sericytochromatia bacterium
CAATTGGAAATTCGCACGGCGGGCCCGCGTACCCTGCAACAGGTCAAAGATTTTCCCGGCAAAATTGCCCTCGACCAACACCGGGTGCGCAGTGTCTCTTCCAAAGTGGCGGGTGTGGCCGCCCATTGTGATAAACACATCGGTGAGCGGGTCCAGGTGGGCGAAATTTTGGCCGTGATTGAAAGCCGCGAATTGGCCGATCTGCGCCTGGAATACTTGCAGCGCAGCCAAGAGCGGGAACTGGCTCAGAAACAGCTTCAGCGCGAAGACCGTCTGAGCCAACGGATTCAGAGCCTGATTCGGGCCCTGCGCCAGGGCCAGAGCCCTGAAAAGGTGCATCAGCAGGTGCTGGACTTACAAATTGGCAGCAGCAAAAGCCAATTGCTCAGCTTTTATTCCCGTTTAAAATTGGCGCATCAGAGTTATACACGCGAAAAAGACCTGATTGCCTCTCAATTGGCCACTTCTCAAGAGTTTGAAGCTGCCCGGCAAGAGCTGGAAAGCGCCAGAGCCATGTATCTGGGGGCCTTAGAAGAAATCACCTGGCAGCGCGAAAACGTGCTGCTGGAACAGCGCAAAAACCTGAGTTTGGCCGATTCTGCCCTGAATTCCAGCAAAGCCAAGTTGCTGACCTTTGGGCCTGCTGGCTTGCAGTCCCTTTCCCCGTCTCAGCTCACCCGCTTTGAAATTCGCTCTCCGATCAGTGGTGTGGTGGTCGAAAAACCGATCAACCAAGGGCAGGGCGTCATGCCCGAAAGCCCCCTCTACACCATTGCCGATCTCTCCGAAATCTGGGCCGAGGTGCAAATCTACGAAAGTGAACTCGACCATGTGCGCCTGGGACAGCGCGTCGTGGTGCGCGCTGAGGGGCTCAAACAGAGTTCATCGGGTCAAATCACCCATGTCAAACCGCTGGTCAACGAGACCAGCCGCTCAGCGGAGGCCCATGCCCATCTGGCCAATCCGGGGCTGATCTGGCGGCCTGGCATGTATGTCACAGTCGCCGTGACCGAAGGGGTTTTCCCGGTGCCTGTGGCGGTTCAGCGCATTGCCGTGCAGCAATTTGAAGGCAAACCCGTGATCTTTGTCAAACAGGGCAATACCTTTCAGATGCGCCCGGTTCAGCTCGGACGTCAGGACCGCGAATGGGTTGAAATTCGCACAGGTCTCAAACCTGGCGAAAACTATGTCAGCAAAAATAGCTTTGTGATCAAGTCGGTCTTTTTAACGGCAGGGGAGGAATAGCCCCATGTTATTAAACCGTTTGATTCGCTTCTCGATTGAGCAGCGCTGGTTGGTGATGATCTTGACCCTGGCTGTGCTGGCCGCTGGCATTTTCAGCTTTCAGCACCTGCCGATCGATGCCGTGCCCGATATTACCAATGTGCAAATCCAGATCAATACCCAGGCCCCTGGCTATTCTCCTTTGGAAGCCGAGCAGCGCATTACCTTTCCGGTCGAAACCTTGATGGCGGGCATTCCCCACCTCAAACAGACCCGCTC
>CAZRFI010000471.1:0-2739 GCA_964598905.1 uncultured Candidatus Sericytochromatia bacterium
CCCCCCTCGTGCGCTTAAAACGCCTGGTTCCTTCGGGTTCAGCCCAGGTCTGGGTCAAACTCGAAGGGCTGAATCCCACAGGCTCTTACAAAGATCGCACTGCGCTGACGATGGTTGAAGGAGCTGAATCCGAAGGTATGTTGGGACAAGGGCAAGCCATGCGCTTGCTGGAATGCACTGGGGGCAGCACGGGAACCGCGCTGGCTTTTGTCTGTGCTGTCAAAGACTATGCCTTTACGGTGATTACTTCCGATGCCTATGCCCAAGAAAAACTGGATTCGATGCGGGCTTTTGGGGCCGAGGTGCTGATCGAACCCAGCATCGCTGGCCAGGTGACGCCAGACCTTTGGCCGCGTATGCGGGCCCGGGCCCAGCGTTTGGTTGAAACAGGCGACTATCACTGGCTTGACCAGTTTAACAACCCCCACGCCTTGGCAGGATATATCCAAATGGGACATGAATTGATCCAACAAATACCAGATAAGCTGGATGCCTTTTGTGGCGCAGTCGGTACAGCGGGCATGATTGTCGGCGTGGGCAGCGTGATTAAAGCCAAATTCCCCGACGCTCGGATTGTGGCCTTGGAGCCCGATAGCTCCCCCGTTCTGTCGGGAGGAACCCCCGGCAGCCATGGAATTGATGGAACTGCCGCAGGGTATGTTCCTCCCCAATTTGATTGGGAAGTGATCGACGAAGCCTTGGCTTTGCCCGAATCAGAAGCCAGGAGCATGGCCCGCCGACTTGCTCAGGAAGAAGGTATTTTTGCGGGAACCTCCACCGGATTAAACGTCTTGGCAGCTCTGCAATTGGCAGCTGAAATAGGCCCTGCTGGCGTCGTTGTGACGGTGGCCTGTGATACAGGTTTTAAATACCTCAATGGGTCTCTGTACCGCCCAGAAAAGTAGTTGTTACGATTGAAAGATCTCAGCAAAGAAATCTTTCATCGCTTCCCAGGAACGGCGATCAGATTCGGCGTTGTAAGCGGCATTGTCACTGGGGCCGGTGCGGGCACCGGAATCTGGATTGGTAAAAGCATGGACGGTATTGCTGTAATTGATCAATTGCCAATCAACCCCGCCAGCATCCATTTCAGTCTTAAATTTAGCGATATCTGTCGCAGGTACAGCGGTATCGTCGGCCCCATTGAGTACGAGCACCTTGCCTTTGATATTCTTGCCTTCGCTCTCAGTCGGGCGCAAACCGCCATGAAAGACCACAAAGCCATCCGCTTCGGCCCCACTGCGGGCCAATTCGAGGGCCATGCTGCCGCCAAAACAATAACCAATCGCAGCGGTTTTGCCGGCATCGACATTGGCCTGACTCCGCAACACCTCAAAACCTGCGTTGGCACGGGCTTTGGCCAGATTGCGATCATTGTAATATTTACTGGCCTCTTGGCCTGATGCAGGGGGTTGAGGGCGGATCCCTTTGCCATAGATATCTGCGGCGAAGGCCACATAACCCAGTTCAGCCAATTGGCGGGCCCGGCCACGGACGTAGTCGTTGAGACCGGTCCACTCATGAATCACCAGCACCCCCGGACGTTTGCCCTGAAGATTGGCGTCGTAAGCCAAATAGCCTTCGAGCACCTGATCGCCCTGTTTATATTCAATTGTCTGGGTTTGAATATTTTTGGCTGCGGGAGCCGGGCTCGCAGAGGCTAAAGATGTCGGAGCAGCAGAGGGATTTGAAGGGTTGAGAGTGGTAGGTTGAGAACTACAGGCGGCCAACACAAGGGCAGACAAGAAAGCAGACAACAAAACAGATAAACATTTCACGGATTGCATCAGGGGATTCCTTTCTGAATCTAAGTAGTTGAAAGAATTATAGACCCTGATCAAATCTGTGCAAATATCTTAATATTTTTATTTCAATTGCATCATTCGTATAGCTCCAGCTTAATCGCAGGCATCGGAATGTTGGTTTTCTGGAAATCGCCCATTCTGAATGAAGATCAAATCTCGGTGTTGAATTTGTTTTTAGACCTAGAATAAGTTATTATTTTCTATATTAGATATTATTTTGATTATTTTTTGAAAAGAGTAATCGATTTTACTGCGTTTTTCAAGGAGTTCATGCAATGACCCATATCGGAAACAATGGCCCCATTCAGGCCAATGCATTTAATCTTAAGACCCTTAAAAAATTAGATGCCGCAGACGGGACTGTGGATGGCAAAATATCCAAAACCGAAACGCTCAAAAAGAACCCCGAACTTGCCAAAAATTTGGCCGAATTAAAACCCGAGGATGCCGCTGCTGTTAGGCAATTTTTAGACAGTGGTACCACTGAAGAATTGTTGATTCAATTTCCTATAGGCGAAAAGTCTGCTCCGAAAAGTGGGGCTCAGCCCATTGGGGTAACACGTTTACAAGAATCTGCGCTTTCTCCAGCCTTAGCGGAACGTTTAGAGGCCAGAAAACCGACAACCTCGGCCCCCTCAGAACCGATGTCGCTCGGTGATAGATTGAGACAGGGCATCAAAATCGGCATGGGCATAGACATTCCCAAGCCTGAGGAAATGGAAGCAACAGAAGCGCCAGCCTCTGAACCCACACCGGCATCCGAAACGGTTGCCCCCGAAACAACCACACCTGATTCCACTTCAAAACCAACATCGCTGATGGACAGAGTGCGTCAGGGCATTAAAATCAGTATGGGCATAGATATCCCCACTCCCGAGCAAATGGAAACAGCAAAAACCCCTGAATCAACAGCCCCTTAACGCCACCCGTCAAG
>CAZRFI010000472.1:0-2737 GCA_964598905.1 uncultured Candidatus Sericytochromatia bacterium
GCCCCCTCATTCGTGCCGATAACCCACCCCGCTTGGACTACCCCCAGGACGTGGCTGTGAGTGGGGATGGCAAAACCCTGTATGTCACCAGTCGGCCTTGCAGCGATTTGTCGAATGGAAAACAAATTATCCAAATAGGATCTGAAAATACACAGGATTGTATCCATCGCTTGTACATATTGAAAGAAGGCAAATTGAGTGCTTTTCCCGGCCAGTTGATGCAAACCCAGGGCTGTTATATGAGTGAGATTGAGCTGGCCCGCGAAGAGAACCGACTTTATATCAGCCAATTGTCCACATCTAAACTGCTGGGCTTTGATACAAATACGTACCAACCCAATCTGGATATCTTTGTTTCTGACTATGATTTGGACCAGTCTGTTTACCCTCCAGCAAAGGTCGCCCGTTCTGGTCCAAATCATTTATATTGGGATTCTACGGGTCAAAAAATATATTTTATAACCAGTGGTTCTCTCTCTTATTCAGGCTCTACAGGCTCTATTCACACACTTTTAAACAAAAAACCTCATTCATTTATGTGTGGTGGTGCTATTTTTGGCTTTTATGATGGATTTTTTTATTATCCTTCTGCAAAAACCAAAAATAAAGTGAGCATCTTAGAAAAATCTTGTCCATTTTATTTCGAAAACAGGTCTGATTATTTTTTGGATTTTCCAAATCCTGGAGAATATTCAGATAAAAATATAAACCCTATTGGCCTTCGTATAGATAAAAAAGGTGACATGTACATTAGTGATATTAACAACCATGCGATTTGGAAATACGATTTTGCAAAAAAAGAAATGTCTATTTTCGCTGGTTCAACATCTCAAAAAGCAGGCTACCGCGATGGCCAAGGCACAGTGGCCCAATTCAAATACCCGACCGCCCTGGATGTGGACCACGCAGGCAACCTCTACGTGGCCGATACCGGCAACAAAGCAATTCGTAAAATTACCCCTGAGGGAACCGTGACCACCCTTTACAAAGAAACCCAAGCCGCTGGAGGTACCCTATGATTTTTGATCTTCGCAAAGGAATTGCCCTGCTTCTCACGTTGAGTTTGGCGGCTTGTCAAACGCCACCGATCGGCAACGCGACCCAACCAAACGGTGGGTTCAATATTCAAAGCCACTCAAAACCAGGACTCAGGCCCTTTGTTGAATGTATCAAAGTCAATCGCGATGCCTCTTTTACGGCTTATTTTGGCTATGAGAATACACTCGGAAAAACTGTCACGCTACCCATCGGTGGGCAGAATAAAATCCTTGAAACGGGTGGAGATTCTGGACGCATTCATGGCAGAGATGACGAGCACAACCGAGATGGTCGAGACGGTCATGATGAGCGAGACCGCAACCCCGGTTTTTCGACCAAATCCAATCAAAGCCAGAAAGGGGATGATCGCAAAAACGACAAGGATGATAAACACCCAAACAATCGGCGCGATAGACAGGATCGCGGCCAACCCACCATTTTTCCACCGGGCCGTACATCCGCTTGGCCCCAAGCCCCTTTGGCCCTCGTTTTTAGCCAAGAGCGGATTACTTGGCAATTGGGTGAGAACAAAGCCACGGCCTCTGTTTCAGATACCACTCAGCGCTGCCCAACAGACATACCCACCCCCATCAGCTATTCGGGTTCTTCACGCAAAACTGTGATACCGGCCCAAGTCCTCAATTTCAATCGCCAAAATCCCCAAACGCTGAATTTTAACCTGCAGGCAGCAGAGTCTTTGTCCTATCGCTTTTTGCTCAATTTGCGCCATGCCGGTAGCAGCCGGGTTCAAGGTCTGCAAGTTTATCTCAACGGCCAAGAGATTCCCCACGCCTTTAATGCCAACAGTCAGGACATGGTCTTGGAATTGTCTGGAGGACTGCTCGCTGGTCAAAACAGGTTGGAGTTTAGCCAGACAGGCGCTCAAAACGTTCCCCTGGAAATCCTCTTGGATGGCTATTTGGATCCGCTCAATGTGCCGGGAGCTATTTTTAGCCAATTGCCCGAAGATCGCTTTCTCTTGCAAAAGCCTCACCGCAAGGGCAAGATCTATCTCAAATTTATCGAAGGCATGAAAGTGCGGATTAAACAGGTCAATCCGCCCCAATTTGAAGACCTCAATGGTATCAGCCTGAACGCTCTCAACCAAGGTCTGCAACAATTGGGTGTTACTGAAATTGCCCAGGCCATTTCAGCCCCAACTTCACAACTGGATCAAGAAGAACAGGCTTCTGAAGCGTATTTTCAAACCGATGTGCCCAACCAAAACCTCTTTTACCGGCTTAGTGTCAGTGAAGACGCCAACCCTCTTCTGTTGAGAATGAGTTTGCGCTCCTTTCCTTATGTAGAAGAGGCTTTTCCTGAGTATGTGCTAGATGACGCTTATGCGCCTGGGGATTATGTTTATATTGATTCCAATCAAAAATATTTTGGAGAAACAGTGTCTCATCCTGGGGTAATTAAATTTCCTGATATAGGCACAGGAACACAGGTACCCAAAAACCAATACCTTATCAACACAGGTGTCATGCAAGGCAAATTTCTTTCCAAGACAAGCGAGACGAGTGCTGCGTATGCAAGCTCTGCGACACCCGGAGCCTGGAATTATTGGGATGCCAAAGGAACCATCCCTGGCGACCCCAGTGTAAAAATAGCTGTGCTGGATGGTGGCTTTTTATTGGATGGCTTTAACAAAAGTTTGACTTGACAAGTCAGAGCGGGAATTTGAGGCTGACACTTC
>CAZRFI010000473.1:0-1073 GCA_964598905.1 uncultured Candidatus Sericytochromatia bacterium
CCCAGGTCAATGCCAATCACATCAGGGTTGACCCAGCCGGTATTGGGATTAAAGGCATCGCTGAAACTGTAGCGGCCATAGATCTTGGAACCATACTTCGCCGCCATGGCCCGCAGGGCTGGGATCGTGATTTCGGGCGAGAACATCAACGAGCCGCCAGCGGCGCAGGGAACCACCGTGCCATCAATTTCAGGCGAGCGCGGAGGCCCACCCCAGGCCACATAGCCTTTGGCGCTGTCTGATGCGGTAATGCCCCAAATCGTATCGCTGTAACCCGGAAATTCTGGGGACAAACTCAGATTAAAGGCCTTGTGGGCCCGTGTCGCTTTGACTGAATTGGCGAAAAAATCTGTGTAAGGCGGGACAGAGTCGTGTAAATGGCGCAGATCCAGCCAGCTGTGAGAAAATTGATGGGTAAACAGGGGGCCTGCGTTGAGATAGGTATAGCCCCCATAGCTCAGGCCCGTGCGCTGCCAGCTTTGCCAGGCACTGGGTGGTAAAGCGTGGGTGGGAGAGCCCAAACCCAGCATTTGCAGGATCAGATGTTCGCTGTAGGTATCCCAGCGGGTGGGAATAAACCCCTGCTCAGGGCTCCAACCGTGGGAGAGCAGCCCGGCATGGCCATTGAGCATCCATTTAAAATCCACGCGCTGATACAGTTGATTGGCCAGCGCCACAATTTCAGCGTCTTGCTGAAAATAGCCACGGGCACTCAAAACCCCGGCCAGCAACAATGCTGTATCAATCGATGAATATTCACTTTGCCAGCGCCGTTCGCCGGTCACCTGATCAATAAAATGAGGCATCCAGCCGTGCTGATGCGGCACACGCTTGAGCAAAAATGTCAGGGTATTGACCACCCGCTCACGGGCCGTGCTGGGTTGAATCCAACCGCGTTCAGCGGCAATACACAGGGCTGTCAGGCCAAAACCCGTGGCCGCAGTGCTGGCAATCCGCTCGCCATTTGTGCTGCCATCGGTATGGGCACGATCCAATACCAGTCCGGTTTTGGGATCTGCCTGTTCGAGAAAATAGCGAAAGGAACGCCGCGAGAGATCTTCGAGAAAAGCCTC
>CAZRFI010000473.1:1173-2715 GCA_964598905.1 uncultured Candidatus Sericytochromatia bacterium
TTGGGCTGCGGCCCGCAATTGAACCAGCTCTTCGCGGCTGGGGAAGTTGGGTTTGCCCAGTTTTTCCCAGGTGGCCAAAGCCGAGCCGTGTTCAGGATCCACTTGCTGAATCAAGACTTTGTTGAGCCCTTTTAAACCACTGAATTGCAGCCGCAGGTGTAATGGGCTGCCAATCGCCTCGGGTTCGGCGTAGTTCCAGGCGGCAATAGCCAAAGAACCATCCTCTCGGCGGGTCGCCAAGAGCTGGTCTGTTTCAATCGGAATCCGTCGTGTGCCGAGCTGATGCAGCAATTGAAAGGCATTAAAAGAGGCCTTGGGAATATTGCCTGCCGCAATCAGACCAAAACCCCCATAAAAGGGTTTTTTGACCACCCCAAATTCTTCAAAGACATCTGAAAAAGTCCAATAAGACATGGCCGCAACTTTGCCATCAGAGAGGCTGATATTGTGGGCCAGCCAGGGGCCCATAAACGCGGAATCGGTAACGGCCACCTCATTTTTATACGAGGCATTGTATTCACTCCAGATAATCGGAAGATCGGGCCGAGGGGAGCGTTTGACCTGATCATAGACCTTTTGGACCGAACGGGCCACCATGGTTTTGCGTGGAATCACTTCTTGGGTGCCAAATACATCCTGGGCTGAATCATTGGCATAGACATGGGTTGTGACAAAATCCAGCGGCAAATTGTGATCGACACAGTACTGAATAAAACTGTCCACCCAGGCGGCTTGGGCCGTGCCGGGGCCCCCGATGCGCAGGAGCGGACTGACGCGTTTGACGGCTTTTGCGGCCCGGGCATAGAGTTCGTAATAGCTGGCAGCTTTGGGCTCTCCTGACCAGAAGTCAATATTGGGCTCATTCCAGACTTCAAAATACCACTGAGAGACCTCAGCCACGCCATAACGCTGCACCAAGTGGCGGGTAAAGGCCTCAATCAAGGCCTCCCATTTTTGCCAATCTTTGGGCGGAGCGGTAATTTGTTTGTACCAAAAGGCGTGTTCTGTCTGATGCAAGGCCAATTTGCGCGGCATAAAACTCAGTTCGACAAACGGCCGTACACCCTGTTCGAGTAGGCCGTCGTAGATCTGATCGATATACGAAAAATTGTAGACAGCCTGGCCTTGGGCGTCTTCATCATAGATCCCAATTTCATCGTGAAAAATGGCATGGGGCCGCACATAAGCCATGGCTGTCACATCTTTGACCGTCTTGAGATCGTCGCGAAAACTTTCACGCAGGCTCAAAATGGCGCGCCCAGAACCAAAGATCGTCTCCCAGAAATGGGGAAAGGGCCGGGTCTCTGCTTGGGCATTAATGCGAATGGTACTGCTCTGTCTTGGCGTCTCTGCCGCCCCTGCATGCGGATTAAAAACCGCCAGGCCTGTCGTGAAGGCAATGGTCGCGAATGTTGCGAGCTGGGCTGCTTTGCGCGTGAGCAAAACCTGCGATAAGCCAATTGGGGTGTGAGACATAATTAAGACTCCTTGAAAATCTATACCGCTCACCCTGTGGGCCTGAGACTCGGATTTGTTCAGATT
>CAZRFI010000474.1:0-2708 GCA_964598905.1 uncultured Candidatus Sericytochromatia bacterium
TTGCGCTGAGCAGTACTGGCAACAGAAACCTGGGCACTGATGCGAATATTGTTGCGCTTTTGGTTTTCGGGATTAATGACCACGATCACAGGCCGTTGGTAACCACGCAAATAGACCTCGGCTTCGGCCTGGGCGCCATCGGACAGATTAAAATCCTCTAAAAGCAACTCTCCACTGGCGTTAAAACGGTGTTTGACCCTGCGGCCCCCGATCCGCACATCTTCGACATCGCTATTGGAGACCGTTGTCACTTGACCACTTTCGGCCACCAATTGCAGATCGATGCTGGCGCTGTTGCCACTTTCCAAATCTTTCAGAAACTGATTGGCCAAGTTGACGGCCAAATTAAGTTGTTCGGAAGTACAACCCGAACCAGAGATAAAAACAGAGCCAGCCAAAAGGGAGAGCAAAACTTTTTTAAAAGACATGAATGATATCCTCGTTTGTAATTTGTGTGACGTTCAAATGACGCCCCCCTCCGATAAATTGTTCCCCCCATTTTGCACAATGCGAAAACCAATATCGCTGTGGCGATGCTCGGGCGGTTGAAAAAAGCGGTAGGAAGCCCGCGTAAAATAAGGACCACGCGCACTCCAAGCACAGCCTCTCAAACTGCGTGGTTCTGCGCGAAACAGATCCTCGGCCTGTTCCCGGTGATAGGGATAAGGCAAATAGAGACTGGATGTCCACTCATAACATTGGCCGATCAGATCGTGGCAACCGTGAATGCTTCGGCTTTTCGGGTGCCAACCCACCGGCGCCAGATTGAGAATACCTGCTTCCGCAGTATTGGCCCAACCCGCTTCCCAATCATTGCCCCAGGGCCAGATGCGCCCTTCGACGCCCCGACAGGCCATCTCCCATTCAGTCTCCGTTGGCAGACGTTTGCCTGCCCAAGTAGCAAAGGCATTGGCCTCATACCAACTGACCCCCACCACGGGATAATCCGGGTAATCTTCTCCCGAGCTGTGGCCAGGGGTATTCCAAAAAGCAGGGGCCTGGATTGATTTTGCCTGGATCAAACGCCAGCCTTCAGGCAACCAATAGATTTCCTGCCGATAGCCTCCCTCAGCCATAAATTGCGCAAATTCAGCGTTGGTAACAGGGAAAATGCCAATCCTAAAGCCCTCATTTTTGAGGCTATGAGCTGGACGTTCAGCGCTATGAAGATCATCGCCGATCAGATAAATGCCTTCAGGCACCCAAACCATCCCAACAGACAAAGGTGGCAAAGAGCCCAAAGGACGCAAAGGGTGCAGGGCCTGAATTTGGGGTTTTAAAACCTGATTAACATGCCCCAACCCGGCATCGACAAGGGTTTGCAAGGCCTCTGCCTGGGCGTCGGAAATATGCAGCGCCGACTTGAGGGTTCCAATCAGCTTTTCCTGCTCCAGAGCCGACGAAAGGGGAAGCAGGCTGAGCAATTCAAGACAGGTCTGGTACCTGACTTGGTTGCGTTTTTCTTTTTCTTGCACCGGATGAGAAGCCGGCAAAGGCGAAACCCTTTGCTCGGCCATTCCCTTGAGCAATTCGGTATTTTCATTTTCCAACGCAAGCAGACGCCGCTGTAAAACCTGAATCTGGCTTTCTGCCTCATTTTTAACTTGGGCAATCCGCACCAACGAGACCCCTGCCTCTTGATGGTTTTTCTGCAAAGCCCAGGTTTCACGGGCTGTTTTTTCGATGATTTCGTTCAGGTTTTCGATTTGTTCATCGTTTTGTCGGGCCTGTTCAGCCAAGTCCTGTTCCAATACCTGATTGCGCAGAGACAGGGATGCGATTTCTTGTTCTCCCGCCAGCACAGCTTGGTTTAAAACAACCATTTCGTTCAGAGTTTGGCGATGGGTTTCGGCCAAATCCAAATACTCCTGCTCCAAGCCCTCCAATTGCTGCAAATAGCCCATCAGACGCTGCTCTAAGGCGTCGAGGTCGGCATAATAGAGCTGCAAAGCCTGCATTTGAGACTGGAGTTCGGCCGGGAAAGACAACTCAGGTCTGTGTAACTCCTCCAGCAAGCTGGTGGAAGACTCCAACTCTTGCTCCAAAACCCGCAAACGCTCACGCTGATCGGGAAATAAAACCAGCAAGGGCCTGAGTTCTGAGGCCCAAACATGCAAGCGGGTATCAAGGTGTTCCAAATAAAAATAAATCGACTGAAAGAGAAAGATCATTTCTTTCAGTAGACGGGCATCGTGCTGTCGGGACCATTCTGCTTCGGGAGACATTATCTTCTTATTCCATGGCAATCAAGCTGCTAGGTATCATACCATTTTGTCTCTTTTTGAGCGTCTGCGCTCAAGCCTAGACAAAGCAGCATCTGGGTTTTTGACGAATTTCCAAGTACAATTAAGAGGTATCTCCGCGAGCAAGGAGTCGACGATGTCTGAGTTAATCACCCCCGAAACCCCCGAAGCACGCTGGTGGGAAACCGATGAGAAAGGCAAAATTCTCTGCACGCTCTGTCCGCGTTTTTGCCGTATGGGAGAAGGACAGGCCGGTTTCTGTTATGTGCGTCAAAATGTCGGTGGCAAGCTTTATGCCGCTTCTTACGGCAAATCCACAGGATTTGCGATTGATCCCATCGAAAAAAAACCCCTGAGTCATTTTCTGCCAGGCAGCGCAATCATGAGCTTTGGGACTGCTGGTTGCAATTTGGGCTGCCGCTTTTGTCAGAATTGGCATATTTCCAAAGCCAAATTGGTTGAACA
>CAZRFI010000475.1:0-2695 GCA_964598905.1 uncultured Candidatus Sericytochromatia bacterium
CCCGCCAGGGTTTTTTCGTGGGGCAAAACGGCCTGGGCCTCAAAGGGCAGGGCTTCGCATAGCACGAATAAATCTGTGCGGCTCAGCTCGCGGGAGCCGTGTTGGTAATGCAGAGTGTGTAAATAAAAGCCGGGCTGAGGGCTGTGGGTAAACACGCCTTCGTTTAACCAGCTTTGAAAGGTTTCAGCAGCGCGGGTATAGACGTTGTGGCTCTCGTTGTCTTCGGCCTGTTTTTGGCCAAAGTCGATGCGAATAAAATTGTTCGGGTGGGCGGCGTAAAAGGCTTCCTGTTGTTGGGGAGAGATGACATCATAAGGCGGAGTGAGGACCTCTGCCAAATTATTTAAACGTTCAGGGTTATAGTAGGTGGCCCGAAAGGGTTGGATATTAACCATTGGCTTCGCTGGATTGCTGTTCGGGAATAAACGAGCGAACTTTTTCAATCAGCTCTTTCATGTCCATTTTCATATTCAGGCCAGGACGGTTGGCTGAATATTCAATCAGGGCAGACCAAATCAGGGCCCATTCGCCATAGCTGAGAATGGTTTCGCCGAGTAAATTGGAGAGATTGAGATCGAGGGCTTCTGCCAAATGTTTGACTTTTAAGACAGGCCATTCAAAGAGTTGGCCGGTATTGCCACTTTCGAGATCTTGGAGTTCGGCCACCGTCAATTGGGCCACACGCGCCAATTCATCCAATTCCAGTCCTTTGCGCTTGCGCGCATCAATCAAATGTCTGAGGATGTCATCATTCATAAAGCAGTCCCTTTCTCTAACAGGTTTGAAGCGAAGGAGGATACCACGGGTTCTAATACGCCAGTATGCCACAGCCTAGTAAATAGTTTAGCAAGTTCCGGATCAAATTGTGTGCCTGAACACTTATCTATCTCGGCAACTGCGTAATCGGGGGCAAAGCGCTGGCGATAGGCCCGATCGCTTAACATGGCGTCAAAGGCATCCGCGACGCGGATGATCCGTGCCAAAAGCGGGATTTCTTGGCCTTTGAGCCCTTCTGGGTAGCCGCTGCCGTCCCAATTTTCGTGGTGGTACATCACCAGCGGCACAATCGGCTCGAAGGCTTTGATGTGTTTCAGCATTTGCACGCCAATTCGGGTATGGGACTGAATCATGCGCACTTCCTCTTCGCTCAGGCTTTGCAAATGGTCTTTTTTGAGCACGGCATCGGCAATACCAATGTATCCGATATCGCTGAGCAGACAGCCTTTGGCGAGTATGTCACATTGGTTGGGAGCCAATTGGAGGGCTTCTGCCAGCAAATGGGCATAGGCCCCAATGCGCTGGGAACGGCCCCGGATAAACGGATCCCGCGCCTCTAAAGCTGAGGCCAAACCGTTGATCATGTCTACGTTCATTTTCTCGATCTCGTTTTGCTGGGCCCGATTGGACTGGGAGGCCTGATCCAAGGCTTCGGTGTATTCCAGCAATTGCGCTTTGAGCCCCTGCAATTGGGCCTCTTTTTCGGCGTTGGAATGGGAAAGGGCTTTGACATCTGCCAGCATCTGGGTCATTTGTTGGTGTTTGACATAGATCGGATTGACCCTGGGCAATTCCAGAATAAAGGTTGAGCCGGTCTGTTTGCCCTCTTCGACCTCTAAACTCAAGCGTCCGCCAAGCAAATTCGAGAGGCGCTGAACCAGCGTGAGCCCCAAGCCCAGCCCTCCGTGTTCACGGGTGAGGTGGTCCTCTTGCTGGTAAAAGGGATTAAAAATGGCCTCACGGATCTTTTCGGGAATGCCAGGGCCGTTATCCGAGATCATCACCGTGAGCAATTTTTCTGAGCCAATCACCATCACGCGGATATGGCCCTCTTGGGGGGTAAATTTGATCGCATTGCTGAGCAATTGCAGCAAGACCTCTGAGAGTTTGCCCAGGTCGGTGGTCAGCAGGGGCAGATTTTCTTGGATCGAGACCTCGACCACCTGTTTTTTGCCCTGAAAAGTGGGCTTGAGAATATTCACGATCTCACAGACCAGGTCCTGGGGATTGACCGCTTCATGGATCGCTGCGGGGACCTTTTCGGGCGGGTTGGCTTCGAGATTGCTAAACAGCAGCAATTCATCGATGGTGCTGTGCAGTTGTTTAACGCCCTGATCAATAATCGTCAAAAAACGGTGAATGTCCCCCTTCATTTCTGGGGTTTCGAGGGCTATCTCAATCATCTCCAGCGAGGCCGAAACGTAGGTCAAGGGCGTGCGCAGCTCATGACTGATCAGCGAGACCAGGGAGGACTTCATCCGCTCATATTCACTGGCGGAAAGATTAGAGGGGGGTTTTTCTTTGGCGTTCACGGTAAAATTATAACATGGCCATCCTGGCCGATTATGATAGCACGAAACGGACTCACTTGAATGACACCACTTGACGCATTAATTCTTGGCACGGTCGAAGGCTTGACTGAGTTTTTGCCAGTTTCTTCAACCGGACATATGATTCTGGCCTCTGCCCTGCTCAAACTAGAGAACACGGAGTTTTTGAAAAGTTTCGAGGTGGCCATTCAATTGGGCGCGATTGTGGCGGTGGCCCTGCTCTATTTTCGGCGCTTTCTGCAGGGCGCAGCCCTTTATAAACGGCTTTTGGTGGCTTTTTTGCCCACAGCCACGATTGGCTTTGTGTTGTATAAACTGATCAAAGGCTATTTGTTTAACCCCTGGGTGGTCAGTATTTCGCTGATTCT
>CAZRFI010000476.1:0-2694 GCA_964598905.1 uncultured Candidatus Sericytochromatia bacterium
CCTCTGAAATTGTGAAGTGGAAAGTGGATACCCAGGAAGTGCTCGACCGCACCCCAGCCTTTTATTCCATTGGCCACTTGATGATTCCTGGTGGTGATACCCGCAAGCCCTATGGCAAATACGTGGTGGCTTTAAACAAAATCACCAAAGACCGCTATTTGCCGACCGGCCCTGAGCTGACCCAATCGGCCCAGTTGATTGATATCAGCGGCCAGAAAATGAATCTGCTGCTGGACTTCCCGACCATCGGGGAACCTCACTATGCCCAGGCCATGCCTGCCGCCAAAATTGTCGAGCGCCAGAAGAAAGTCTATAAGCTGGAAGAAAACAAACACCCTTACGCTGTAAGAGCGGAAAAAGAGACCAAGATCGTGCGCAAAGGCAACGAAGTGCATATCAGCATGAGCACGATCCGCTCTCACTTTTCGCCGGACAATATTGAGGGCATCAAAGAGGGTGACAAGGTCTTTTTCCATGTTACCAACCTCGAACAGGACTGGGACGTGCCCCACGGCTTCTCGGTGATGGGCAATAACAACTCTGAACTGTTGGTTATGCCCGGAGAGACCCAGACAGCGACCTGGGAGCCCAAGAAAAAAGGCATGTATCCCTTCTATTGCACCGACTTCTGTTCGGCATTGCACCAAGAGATGCAGGGATATATCCGCGTTTCAGATCGCAATTCCAATGTGCCCCTGAAATTCAGTCTGAGCTCTCCTCCTGGCGCCAAATAAGGCTTTAAAGGAAGAACGCGGGCGGGGGCAGAGTCAACTCTCCCCCGCCTTTGTGGCAAGAAAAGGAAGTAAAAAAAATGAAGATCCGTTTACACCCCCTGACCCGTGGCCTGATGGCCCTGATTGCTTTGGCACTGGGCGCTGTGTTTGCTGTTCCACTTTGGCATATTCAACTCGAAGCCCCTCAATACCCCGAAGGGCTGGGCATGAATATTTGGATTAACCGCCTGAGCGGAGATCTGAGCACCATTAACGGGCTGAATCACTATATCGGCATGATGGAGATCCATCCCGAATCGTTTGCCGAGCTGAAGTTTATGCCTGTGATTGTGGGATTCTTTATGGTCTTTGGCCTGCTCACGGCGGTGCTAAATCGCCGTGCCTTGCTTACGGCTTGGTTTGGCCTCTTGGCCCTCTCAGGGCTGGCAGGGATTTGGGATTTTTGGCGTTGGACCTATGATTATGGCCACAAGCTCAATCCCTATGCTGCGATCAAGGTGCCAGGTATGACTTACCAACCGCCGATTTTTGGCAGCAAGACCCTGCTCAATTTTAAGGCCCATTCGTACCCTGATCTGGGCGGCTGGCTTTTGATTGGGATTGGTTTTTTGGTCTTTGCTCTGCTGGCCTGGGAATGGCTGCGCAAACACCCCGAGGTCCCCCAGAGCAAAGGCTTTAAGCAACTCACAACACATCTGGGCATGGCTCTCATTTTGGCCCCGTTTTTGGCTCTGAGTACCACTGCCTGCAGCCCCAAACCCGAACCGATTGTCTTTACCGAAGACAATTGTCATTTTTGCAAAATGACGGTGATGGACCCCAAATACGGGGCCGAATTGGTGACAGACAAAGGTAAAATTTACAAATACGACTCGGTTGAATGTCTGGCCCGGCACCTGAACAAAGAAGCGGATCTGGCTGGCAAAGCCCATTCACTCTGGGTGATCGACGCGGATCAACCTGGCACGCTGATTCCCGCTCAAGCAGCCTTTTATTTGTACAGCCTCAGTTTGCCCAGCCCGATGGGGGCATTTCTGACCCCTGTGAAAGCGCGCTCGGGCGCAGAGGCCCTGATGAAGAGCTATCCCGGCAAAATCCTGAGCTGGGAAGAAATCTTGGCTCAGATCAAAGCCACGCCCACCCAGAGCCGGGCGCAAGCGCATCCCGAAATGGTCTCAGATCTGGAAAAAGCCCAAACCAAAGAAAAGGCTGTTCTGGGCCATGAAAAACATTAAATTTCCAGGGCGGGTCTCTTTGTTGGCCTCGGCGGGTCTCTGCGTCTGGAGCATAATCTGGGGCGGTCTGTTTTCAAGCAGAGTCGAAGCACGGGTGCTGGAGGCCGGGGTGGGCCAGGTCTATCCCCGCCTCTCACAGGCCCTGGCTGCTGCCCAAAACGGCGATCAGATTCGGCTCCATGCCGGTAGCTACACAGAGGGGCCGCTGGTGATCGCCAAATCGATTACCCTGACCGGCATTGGCCCTGCTATTTTGGATGGAAAAATGAAAGGGACTCTCTTGCGGGTCACGGCCCCCGATGTGGTCATACAGGGCCTCACCTTGCGCAATCCGGGTTTTAGCCATACCAAAGACCATGCCGCCATACGCCTGGAAAGTCTGAGGGCCCGGGTTGAAAACAACGTGGTCGAAAATGCCCATTTTGGCATCTATCTTTCCGCCGCTGATCAGAGTGTGATTCGGGGCAATCAGGTGCACGGCTTGGCCCAAAAAGAGTCCAGTTCGGCCAATGCCATTCATGTCTGGAAGAGCCAGGAGGTGCTGCTTGAAGACAACCATGTTTCCGGGCACCGCGACGGCTTTTATTTTGAATTTGTTAGAAACAGTGTGATTCAGCGCAATATCAGCACTCACAATTTGCGTTATGGCCTGCATTTTATGTTTTCCGACGGCAATCGTTACGAAGAAAACAGCTTTGACCACAATGGCTCCGGCGTGGCGGTGA
>CAZRFI010000477.1:0-2686 GCA_964598905.1 uncultured Candidatus Sericytochromatia bacterium
TTCCCTCACCGTGAATAATCCTTTTAAAATTGTTTAACGCAAAAAGGATTAAAATAGCTACTGATGAAAATAGATTTTCGCCAAATTGTGAGCGCACTCTCTGACACTCTGGATCTGGTCGGGGTCGACGATTACCAACACTGCAAAAGGGTGGCTTTTATGGCCACCGAATGCGCCCGCCATCTGGAATGGCCGCAAACGGATCTGGACCAGATTTACCATGCCGGCCTTTTACACGACTGCGGGGTATCTTCAACCCGCGAACATGCCCATTTGGTTGGGGAACTCGACTGGCGGGACTCGGGCAATCACTGCACTCGGGGCTTTTCGATGCTCGAAGAGCAGCCCGTGTTTAAACACCTCGCTGAAATTGTGCTCTATCACCACACCCATTGGGAGCGTTTACAAGAACGTCCGATAGCAGCGTCCACGCGGCTAATGGCCAATTTAATCTTTTTGGTCGACCGCGTTGATGCCCTCGCGGCCCATTATAAAAACCAAGACATTTTATTGGCCCGCAACGAAATTCAGGCCACCTTGGCCCGCCACAGCGATAGCCTGTTTGAATCCGGTCTGCTCAACGCCTTTCAAGAGATTGGCTGCAGCGAATTTTTTTGGCTGACCCTGGAGATGCGGCATTTAAATCTCTACCTGCGCGAAATGTCACAGCACCACCTCAACCGCGAGATGAGCCCCGATGAGTTTTTACAGATAGCCCGACTCTTTGCCTGTATTGTCGATGCCAAAAGCCCATTTACTGCCAGTCATTCGCTGGGAGTGGGCAATCTGGCCCACCACCTTGGCAATTTAGCTGGCCTCAACAAACAGACCTGTTATTTGCTCGAAGTGGCGGGTCTGTTACACGATTTGGGCAAGCTCAATATCCCCGACGCCATTTTGGACAAATCAGGCCCCTTGAACGAAGAAGAAAAAGCCGTGATGATGCGCCACAGCTTTGAGAGCTACCAGATTCTGCGCCAAATCGACGGTCTCGAAAAAGTGGCAGAATGGGCTGCTTTTCACCATGAGACCCTTTCAGGTGAAGGTTATCCCTACCGGCTGAGAAAGGTGAGTCTCTCGCAAGAAGCCCGGATTGTGGCTGTGGCTGACGTCTTTCAAGCCCTGGCCCAGACCCGCCCCTACCGAGGCCCCCTGCCACCTGAAAAAATTTTGGCGATCTTAAAAGACATGGGACTCAAAAACAAGCTGGACACCGATCTGATCGCCTTGGTCGAAACCCACCTCGACAGATGCTGGAAAGCCGCAACCGTCCACGAGGAAAATGACAGCTGTTTGATTTAATCCGTTGCCATTCACAGCCAAAATGGCTGCGCGCTATCCCCTCATGCCCTGGACGGCATTTATGTTACACTTAACAGCAATCTGCAGAAACAACCCAGCCCACCTACCGGTAATCAAGCATGAGTGAACTACGCGTCATACAAGGTCCCCAGGACGAAGCTGCTGCCCTTGAGGCAGAGGTTCGCAAACACGTTTCCATCACTTCCGTTGATAAAGTGATCGACTTTTTGAGCAATTGGGGCCGCCGCTCCTCGATTTGGCCGATGCAATTTGGCCTTGCTTGCTGTGCAATCGAAATGATCTGCGCCGCCAGCTCCCGTTACGATATCTCCCGCTTTGGCTCTGAGCTGTTTCGGGCCTCGCCCCGCCAAGCCGATTTGATGATTGTCTCCGGCACCGTCACCAAACGCATGATCCCGATGATTGTGCGTCTGTATAACCAAATGCCCGAGCCCAAATATGTGCTCTCGATGGGGGCTTGTTCCACCGGCGGAGGCCCGTTTAAAGAGGGTTATAACGTGGTTTCGGGCATTGACGAATTTATCCCGGTGGATGTGTATATCACCGGCTGCCCGCCCACGCCCCAAGCTCTGTTTGCAGGCCTGATTGAATTGCAAGAAAAAATCGACAAACAGCACCACCGCGATGTGCGTTGGTACACCAAAAACAGCAGTGATGAACGTGTTGTGCCGCGTTTGGGCCCCGATTTGGTCGATCCGCGCCAAATCCCGGCGCTCAAACAGGCCATTGCCGAGGGCAAGACCCAGCCCGCGCCCGCAATTTTGCCTGAATACTTCGCAGCTTTTCCCGTTTATGAGCCCGAACCCCCCGAGCCACCGGCAGAGCCCGCAGCGGATGAAGCCGACGACAAGAAAAAGAAACTCGCTGCCCGCAAGAAAAAAGCCGTAGACCCGCCCACAATTACCCCTGCCATGCAGGAGATCGTCAGCGCCTTCCAAGAAGTCAAAGTCACCACTGCCAGCACCTTGCTCGTGCCTGCCAATCAGCTCCAAAGTGTGGTCTTTAAACTGCGCGAACAGGGTTATACCTATTTGGCCAATTTGACCGCCGTGGACTTTCTCGATTGCTTCGAAGTGGTCTATAACCTCAGCGCTCCGCGGCACACCTCGGCAGAAAAAGCCCCCATCACCCTGGTGGTGCGTGCCGACAAAGCAAAACCCAGTGTGCCCTCTTTGACGCCCTTCTGGCCGGGAGCCGACTTCCAGGAGCGCGAAGCCTACGATATGCTGGGCATTCGCTTTGAGGGCCACCCCAATCTGCGCCGGATTCTGATGTGGGACGGCTTTGAAGGTTTTCCCCTGCGCAAAGATTACCTCGAACCCTATTACGAAGAGCCGATCAAGATCTTTGGCTCGCGCTGGCG
>CAZRFI010000478.1:0-2684 GCA_964598905.1 uncultured Candidatus Sericytochromatia bacterium
GGGGGCCAAAAGCGCCAAATGGCTTTGCCGCGCACTTTTTCGAGTGGCAGCGGGCCCCAGAGATGGCTGTCCCAGCTGTTGTTGCGGTTGTCGCCCATCACAAAGAGCTGGCCTGCTGGAATTTTGAGCGGGGCCATTTCGTAGGCCGGGGTGCTGTGGGCATAACCCGATTCGTTTAAAACCCGCTGGTTGATCCAGACCTTGCCGTCTTTGACGGCGATGGTCTCACCGGGCAGGCCCACCACCCGTTTGATCAGCGGGGTTTGGGCGCTGTAGCCCTGCCAGCGCAAAAAACGCTGCAGCGGGTTGTCTTGGCTGGGATTCGACTCGGGGTGCTCAAAGACCACGATCTCGCCCCGTTGGGGCAGACCCAAGTGCGGGCTGAGCTTTTCAATAATCAGGCGATCGTTGAGCTGTAAGCTGGGCTCCATCGAGGCCGAGGGAATATAGCGGGGCTCGGCCACGGCTCCCCGGCTCATGATCAGCAAAAAGAGCGGGGCCAGAAAGGTGACAGAGAGTTCTTTGAGGTATTTGCGGGTGTTAGACATATGTGGCTCCAAAAAAGGGGTTTGGTGTAGAGACACCCCTGAGGGCAAAAGTGTTCAAACAGGTAAATCCAAAGGGCTGACTGCCGTTTTGAGGGTTTGGCTGGGCACGGTTTGAATGTAGATCATGGTTGTGCGGATATCGCTGTGGCCTAACAGTTCCTGGATTGTGCAAATATCCACATTGGCCTGAAGCAGGTGCGAGGCAAAGCTGTGCCGAAAGCTGTGGGCCGAGGCGCGTTTGGTGAGCATGGCATTTTGCAGGGCTGTGTGGATCGCCCGCTGAACATGGGTATCATGCAAGTGAAAACGGCGATTTTCACCTGTTTCGGGAATAGGGGTGAGTTTGATCGCTGGAAAAAGCCATTGCCAAGCCAGACTTTTGCTCGCATTTTTGTATTTTTGTTCAAGTAAATTGGGCAAAAATACCCCGTTGTAATCAGGGTTCTGCAGGTCTTTTTTGAGCAGGATTCTGACCAGATCAACTTGCTGCTCTAAAACAGGATACAGCGTTTTGGGCAAAGGCAATGTGCGGTCTTTTTGGCCTTTGCCCCGATGCACAGTGAGAATACCCAGATCAAAATTCAGGTCTTGAATGCGCAAGTTTAGGCCTTCGGACAGCCGCAAACCACAGCCATAAAGCAATTGCACCAGCAGTTTGTAGGGCGCATCGAGTTCAGCCAAAATCAGGTCGATTTCCCGCCGAGACAAAACAACAGGAATATACGGTTTGCGTTTGGCTCGAACCACTCCAGAGAGGCGCAGGGGCTTTTTCAGAAGATGGTCAAAGACAAAAAGCAGAGCGTTAAAGGCTTGATTCTGCGTGCTGGCAGCAACCTTGTGTTGTGTTGCCAACGCAGAAAGAAAGGCCCTCACATCTTGGCTGTCGAGTGTTTCGGGGCGTTGGTGTTGAACAAATTCCTGAAAGCGCCGCAACCAGCCGTTATACGATTTGAGTGTTTTGGCTGAATAATGGCGCAGTTTAATTTCTGTTTCTAATGCTTTGTAGAGTTTTTGCCAGGATTTTAGATTCAGATCTGTTGTGTTGGGTGTTTTGGCCATTGCGGGTGCCATAGTTGCTGGCGGATCTGCTGCCCGTTCTGCTTTTGATGCCGTTAGCTTTGCACAAACTGCTTCCACCCGAGTTAAAGCGCTTTGGCAATCCGCCTTTTCTGAATCTTTGCGCAATGCTATCTCCCGAATAACCAAGTTCACTGAGCTATACATTTCAAGATACAGGTTGATTGCCTGCTCGGCCTGCTGCTGTAAAAAGGGAGAATGGGCCTCTTTGGCAATCGCTTTGAGAAATAAGGGAAGATTGTAGTGATTAGCACTGTGAAAGGACTTGGCTTGACAAAAATTCAAATACAGCCGCAGCCAGCGCAAATAAAAAAAATGCAGTTTGGCTGCAATCTTGTTTTGGCTTAAAAAATTGCGGTAATCATTGAGTAAATGATTGTCTGGGACGGGAAGCGTGTTTTGCATAACTTTAAATCTCTTTTTGAAATCGTATACATATATATACAAAAACATACACTCGATTGTCAATAGCGACTTAAATTATGACGTTTTAACTACGCTTTTTCTGACTGAATCAGGCTTCTTTACTTGATTTGGGGCTTGTTTTTAAGTCTGAAATTTTGTATGATAAACATGTTTTTGATCGGGTGAACGTGAAAATCTGATGTCTTTTTTCATCCCTTTTGCTTTTGGGCCAATGGCTAAAAACTGTATTTTTTTTGTTCCCGTTTGGAGTTATCCTGATCAGTCTATCCTGCGATTTGAGGCAATATCCTGTCAGGCTAATCTTCAAATTTGGGTGTTATCCTGACAGGCCAATATGCATTTATGGGGTGTTATCCTGTCAGGCTAACGTGATCTTTTACAGGATAGCCAGAAGTTCGGGGAAAAAATGAGGGAAAGGCGGTTTGGGGGAGGGGGTCAGATTTGGAATTATCCTGATCAGGATAATAAGTAGTTGACCAGGCCTAGCGGCCCCTGAAACCTAATAATGGAGAGAATTTTGAACACATTTAGTATAGCACAAAAACCGCCAGTCTGGCCAACGAGTCTGTAGGAAAACCTGAAAACGAGTAATAGCGTAGTATAATTATTAAAGCAAACAAAACAAGAGATAAT
>CAZRFI010000479.1:0-1120 GCA_964598905.1 uncultured Candidatus Sericytochromatia bacterium
TCAATGCCGAGACCGGGCAGGTCGATCCCGATCGCCATGCCCGCATTCAGGGGCGCTTTGAGTCGATCTTCGAACTTCAAAACGAATTGGCAGAGAAGCTGATCACCCAACTCGAAGTCAAAGCCCAACTGGCGGAAGTCAAAGAGATGCAAGCCGTCTTTCGCGCCACCCGCTCCCCTGAGGCCTATCGCCACTATATTCAGGGTATGCAATTCTTGCGCAATTACAATTCCAGCCAAGAAGCCCAGATGATTGAAGCCTTTCAAGCGGCGATTAAAGCCGATGCCAACTATGCTTTGCCTTATGCCGCTTTGGCAGAGGTCTATGGCTTACAGGCTGGAATACGCCAAACCATGCGAGTTTTGCCCTCTGAGCAAAGCTCTGGCCCTGATCCCCAAACTTTGGCCCGGCAATACGCCGAAAAAGCCCTGGCCTTGGATCCCGAATTGCCAGAGGTGCTGCGCGCCTTGGCCAAATTGGAATGGCTCAATGGCGAGAAAGTAAAAGGGCTTGAAAAAATTAAACGGGCGATTCAATTGGCACCCTGGGATGTAGATTCGGTGACAGCCTTTGTCTCCTTTCGGTTTGAACAGGCCGGTTTTGGCATCAAAACCGAGGCCCTCAATCAAGAGTTAAACGCCCTCGGCGCCCATTTGCAGGATCCCTGGATGATGTATCAATTGGCTGCTGTCGGCATTGTCTCTGAGGCGACCAAACCCGCAGAAAAACGCAATTTGGACTGGATCAAAACCAATTTAGACCAAGCCAACAAAGTGCTCAAGGAGCATCCTGGTCTGGCCCTGCTGCAGCTCACACTGGCCCAGTTGGAGGGCAATGCCCAGGCCTATGAAATGTGGTTTAATGAAGCCCTGCGCCGGGGTGCGACCAATCCCGCGATTTTGGCACAATTGGCCAATCAACGAATTCAGCAAAAAGACAGTGCAAGTGCCCTCAGCTTAATCGTTCAGGCCCAGGCCCTGGCACCTGAAGATCTAACAGTGGCCATGCAGCGGGCACATATTTTGTACTTAAATGGGCAGAAAACCCAGGCTGAGACGCTTTACACGCAATTAGAGGCCAAAACCAGCCAAAATCCGTATATCGCCTTTTTGCGTGGCAT
>CAZRFI010000479.1:1220-2659 GCA_964598905.1 uncultured Candidatus Sericytochromatia bacterium
TACCTCACCATTCACCCCGAGGTACGTGAACAGCCGGAGGTTCAGCTCAATTATCGCCTTTATTATCTGATGGATTTGGTCAGCAAAAAACCCAAAGATCTCAATGTACTCTTGGATCTGGGGCAGACCCTGACCCAGTTGGAATATTTTCAAGCAGCCCAGAAATATCTTGCTCAGGCCAACGATTTGGCTCCCGACAATCCCGTGGTGTACAGCCGCTTGGGCTATCTGGCCCTGGTCCAGCAAAACTGGGAAGAGGCCCGTCAATTGTTTCAAGCGGCGGTTCAACGTGCCCCAGGCGATAGCAAGTCTTGGTACAATCTGGCCTTGGCCTGCCAGGCTTTGGGCGACAAAGCCGCTGCCAGAAAGGCTTTGGAAGAAGTGTTAAAACAAGAGCCGGGCCATGTTGAGGCCCTGCAATTGCGCCAAAGCCTTTAAAGTCAACTCAAGGCTGCCAGTCAAAGGCCAGCAAAAGAGTGTCTTGTTCGGGGTTAAAATTGTCATCTGAGATCAGGTAAAAGCGGGTCCCGCCACTTGGCAAAGGCACCGCCGCCAGCCCTTCAAAATTATCCTCGATCAGCGGTGGGACCAATTCCAATTGGGCCAAGATCTGATCTGGGGCCTTGTTGTCTACTATTCGCAGCAAAATCTGGTTGCTTTTGCGCTCCGGAAAATAGCCCCGCAACAAATAAGCTGTGCGGTTCTTGGGCAATTGACGCATGGCAACCAAGTACAAATCCGGAGGCAGAGAGAGGGTGTGGCTTTTGTAGCATGTTGGCTTGTTCAACCAGCACTGCCAGACATCTCCTGTGAATTCAGCCCCGACCCAATAACTTTGAGGGTTTTGCAGATCGGCGGCCAGGGCCTCCATGCCCTGGTTGGGTTCAAAGACAAAACGGGGAAAAGGCGCAGGCCGGGGAAGTCCGCCTCCTGCTGGATAGTGCAGAACGCGGTGTAGTTCTTCGAAACTGATTAACCGATCACCGTTGATTAAATGGGCCAGTCCCTCGGCATCTGAGCTTTCTTTTGCAAGCAAAAGCTGGCCATCTTCACCCATCAAAGGCGTCAATTCTGCCGCCTCTAAGCCCGTTAAAACCTGTTGCTGATCCAAAACCAGCTCGGCCTTTAAAAGCGCGCCCCGGTCCCCGACGGCGATCAGATGTTTGCCCGCTATCACATCCAAGTCAGAGAAGCCATGTAATTGATGGGTCTGTTCTGAGCTCAAAAGCAATCCACCCTTGTAAACAAATTCCCCAACATGGGTTTGATTCGGATTGGCTGGGTTGAGCAGAACCGCATTGGCCTGGATCTGCAGCTTGCCCTTTTCAGGAAAGACAGCGAGAGATTGCGTGGGCAGATCAGCGGCAAAGGCCCAAGCATTGAGACAGAATTGTGCTAGCGTAATTGCTAGCACATACGCTAGCATATTTGCTAACACA
>CAZRFI010000480.1:0-2658 GCA_964598905.1 uncultured Candidatus Sericytochromatia bacterium
TTTTGGGAGTTAACCCATGTTTTTAGCGTCTCTTTTGCTCACCTCGGCCCTGCTGGTCGAACCCACCTCTTCGATGATCCCCCCGATCCAACACGACATGCTGGTCTCAACAGATTGGTTAGAGCAACATTTAAAAGATCCCCAGGTTCTGGTTCTGCACGTCGGCAATGATGGCAAACAATTTGTAAAAGGTCATATCCCCGGCGCGCGCTTTTTGAGCTGGAGCCAAGTTGCCACCACGCGCAATGGCATCGAAAACGAATTGCCGCCCTTGGCCGAGTTGGTTGGCAGCCTGCGCAAATTGGGCATTACAAACAAACACCGCTTGGTCCTCTACGACGAAGGCGCAGGCCTGCAAGCGGCACGGGCCTTTGTGGCCTTGGATTATGTCGGTCTGGGCCAACAGACAGCCCTGCTCAATGGCCATTGGAAGGTCTGGAGTGCAGAGAAACGCCCTGTGGGCACAGAGATCAACAAAATCCCGCCATCCCAATTCGAGCCCCAACTCAATCTGGATATGCTGATTCAGATGCCCCAGGTGCAAGACGTGCTCTGGCTCAAATCCCAGGTACCCTCCTCCAAACTGCGCCTGCTTGATGCCCGCCCCGCAGCGCAGTATACCGGAGCAGAACCCGGTGAAGGCATCACCCGCGGGGGGCATATTCCAGGTGCCATCAACCTCTTTTGGATGCAACACGTCGAGAGCGAAGCGCGTCCCCTGCTCAAATCCCCCGAGGCCCTCTATTTGATGTTTAAACAGGCAGGGTTTGCCCCTGGCAGCGAGATTATCACCTATTGCCGCACGGGAGGCCAGGCCTCACACAGCTATTTTATGGCAAAGTACCTGGGTTACAAAACCCGGCTCTACGACGGCTCCTTCAGCGAATGGAGCCGCGAGCCCAATAATCCTGTCACCAGTGGCAAAGAGTGATTTCCTGATACAATTGGTGCAAACAAGGTACACACAACAAGGAATAGACATCGAATGCAAGCACAGGTTCTGGTCACAGGCGCAGGCGGTTTCATTGGTTCTCATTTAACTGAAGCGCTGGTGCGGGCGGGCCACCGCGTGCGGGCTTTTGTGCATTATAACGCCTTTAATTCCTGGGGCTGGTTAGAGACCCTGGCACCCGAGATCAAAGCCGAATTGGATGTCTTTTGCGGGGATATTCGCGATCCCTTTGGCGTGCAAACAGCCATGATGGGTTGCTCCCAGGTCTTTCACTTGGCAGCTTTGATTGCCATTCCCTATTCTTATCACTCTCCTGCGACCTATGTCGAAACCAATATTTCTGGCACCCTTAATGTATTAATGGCGGCCCGCAGCTTGGGCGTTGAAAAACTGCTTCAAACCTCCACCAGCGAGGTCTATGGCACAGCCCGCTATGTACCGATTGACGAAGAACACCCCCTGCATGGGCAATCGCCTTATTCGGCCTCCAAAATTGGCGCCGATCAGATGGCGATTTCCTTTCACCGCTCTTTTGAGCTGCCCGTAGCTGTGATTCGCCCCTTTAATACCTATGGCCCGCGCCAATCCGCCCGCGCCGTGATACCCACGATTATCACCCAATTGGCAGGGGGGCAGCGCAAGCTCAAATTGGGGGCTTTGCATCCGACACGCGACTTTAATTTTGTCAAAGACACCGTGGCCGGATTTATGGCGGTGGCCCAGTCTCCGGCTGCGATCGGCGAGGTGATCAATATTGGTAGCGGCTTTGAGATCAGCATCGGTGATACGGCCCGCCTGATAGCCGAGGTCATGGGCATCGAGCTTGAAATTGAAGCCGAAGCCTCCCGCATGCGCCCAGTGGCCTCCGAGGTCGAGCGCCTGCTTGCTGACAATACCAAGGCTTCAAAGCTGCTCAACTGGAAGCCTGAATACGGCTCAGAGGAAGGTTTTCGCAGGGGCCTGACAGAGACCTTGGCCTGGTTCAGTTTGGCTGAAAATCTCAAGGGCTATAAACACGGGCTCTACAATCTCTGATTGGGCCTAAAGATCTCTGATGGCCTTTGTTCAAATTTTGCTTTTTTTGTTGCTGGGCCTGTTTTTGAGGCGTTTTGGCAAGCTCTCACAGCGCTTGCTGCCCGTCTTGATTCAAACGGTGCTCTGGGTCTGTATTCCGGCCCTGGCCCTGCTTAAACTGCCTTTGCTCAGATTAACGCCGAGCACGCTCTTCCCCGCCCTGTTGGCCTGGTTGATTTTTGCGGGGGCCTTTGTCCTGAGTCAGTTTTGGGTCAAACGTGGCAGACTCAGCCAAGCCTCAGCGACCTGCCTCTGTCTGACCATGGGCCTGGGCAATACCTCGTTTGTCGGTTTTCCCTTGATTGCTGCTCTGCTTGGCAGTCAGGCCCTGCCCCCAGCGCTGATCATGGATCAGGCTGGCAGTTTTTTGATCTTGGGTACCTGGGGTTTGTTGTGTCTGGCCCAAGCGGCAGGCACACAGCCCTCTGCCCGCGAGATGCTGTACAAGCTATTGGGTTTTCCGCCCTTTTTGGCCTTTTCTGCAGGGCTGCTGATGTGGGCTTGCGGACTGAATTTGCAGGGGCCGCTCCAAAGTGGAGCAACTTTTTTGGCAGGCTTGCTGGCCCCGCTGGCCCTGACCGCTGTGGGCCTGCAGCTCAATTTCCAACCCGAGCCAGGGCTCAACCGTTTGC
>CAZRFI010000481.1:0-2657 GCA_964598905.1 uncultured Candidatus Sericytochromatia bacterium
CCAGCAAACAATTGCTGCCCCAGCTCAACAGTCCCGAAGTCCAGGCCCAGTTTTTGAGCGAGGCCCAAATCACGGCACGCTTGGAGCACCCTGGCGTGGTGCCGGTTTACACCCTCGAAATCGACAGCGAGGGACGTCTCTCTTATGCCATGAAGGTCGTACAGGGCAATACCCTCAAAGAGGAGATTGGCGAACTGAAAGACGCACAGCTGGCCAATCCCAACCGCAAAACTTGGCAGCGGGAGCTGTTTCGCCTGCTCGAAATTTTCCTCAAGGTCTGCGATGCCCTGGACTATGCCCACAGCAAAGGCATTATTCACCGCGATTTAAAACCCGCCAATATTATGATTGGTCCCTTTCGCGAGGTCTATATCGTGGACTGGGGCATTGCCCAGGTCTGGAATCGCCCCGGCGTCGAAAATGAAGAACCCAGCAAGGTGATTGCGGGCACGCCGCGTTACCTCTCTCCCGAACAGGCCCGCTGCCGTCCCCTCAAACCTGCCAGTGACCAATTTACGATGGGCCTGATTCTGCAAGAAATCCTCACCCTGGCCCCGGCCTTTAAAGCCAGTTCCATGCCCGAAATGCTCAAAAAAATTCTGACGGGCAATCGCGCCCCCTGTGATCAGGCCCTGGAAATGCATCCAATTCCGGCTGATTTGCAGGCCGTTGTCAGCAAAGCCACGGCCCTCAAGGCCGATCAGCGCTACGCCTCGGTGGCCGATATGGCGGCTGATTTGCGCCGCTATCTCCAAGATGTCGAAACCACCGTCAAACCAGACAATTTACAGCGCAGAGCCCTGCGCTGGATCCGGCGCAACCCCCAACGCGCTTTGTTGGGCAGTATGTTGGTTTTGGTCGCTTGCATTCTGGCTGTGGCCGGCAGTTTGTATATCTGGCAACAGACCCAGGTTCAAACCCAACGCCGCAAAGCGGTGCTCGAAGACCTGCAGCGCAAACTGACCATGACAGGCCAGCAATTGGATATCTACCTGAGTGGCTTTGAGGCACAATTGGAATACCTCACAGGCGCTGCTGCTGAAAGCTTTCAACGCGGTGAAGCTTTGCCCGGAGAAATGTTTACCTCCCAAAGATTGCCCCAAACCAGCCTCTTGCCTTCCCCAGAGGAAACCGCAGCAGGTGGCCCCTTGTATTGGCACCAACTTGTTTGGCTCAACCCAGCTCCTGCTTACTCCCGCCTGCTCAGCATGTTGCCGATCTTTCAGCGCGTCTTTGCTGTCAGCGCAGATCCCCAAGGCAATAGTTTGGATTGGCTTCAGAGCAAAGAGCATGCCAGTCCTTTGGGTTGGGCCAGTATTGACTTTCAAGACGGCCCCCAATTACTCTATCCGGGCAGCCCCCAAGCCTCCGGCGTAGCGGCCCGCTTGAATCACCCGATCTCAGCCTTAAAGCCGACAGGCGCCCCCCCCCCAATCCGAGAAACCCGGCCCGTTTGGCTGGGCCCCGTGCAATTGGGTGCCACACCTTATTTTCTTGTCCAGGCCCCGATTTTCAACGATCAATCCAAACAACTGGGTCTGGGCAGTTTATGTCTGCGCCAGCCGAGTTTGGAAAAAGAATTGAAAAAAGCGCCTTTAAACGAAGGGCTCCTGTCGTTGCTTGTCAGCGATGCCCAGGGCAAGATTCTCTTCAGCCGAGATCAAAACCAGAACGAAACTTGGCCCGAGGCCCTGCTCAAAGATCTCAAAAGTGGCAAAAGTGGTCTTTACGAAAGCGCCGAAGGCCTCTATGTTTACCAATCTCTCTCAACTGCCAATTGGCGCCTGATTGCCCGGATTGACTTTCAAACGCTACTAAGCCAGAAAGTGGCTCCCAGATGAGTGAAGCCAAAGCCGAAGAAACAGATCCCCTTGAACTGACCATGCATGAATTCGGGCATCTCAGTCCCACCGCTGAGATGCGCGAAAATCCCACGGCCAACCCCAATGCCATTGGCAAACAGCATTACGAGATACTGCAAATGCTGGGAGAAGGGGCGATGGGCACGGTCCATCTGGTCCGCGACAGTCGCTTGGAGCGCACCGTGGCGTATAAACAGCTGCACAAACGCATTCAGAGCGACAATCCCGAAGTGCATCAGCGCTTTTTGGGTGAGGTCCAAATCACGGCCCAATTGCCCCACCCGTATATCGTGCCTGTCTACAGCCTCGAAGTGACCGAGGCCGGGGTGGGATATACCATGAAGTGCATCCAAGGAAAGACCTTCAAAGAGCTGATTACCGAGGCCAAAGCCAAAAATGCCGAGCCCCATAAAATCACTTATCCCCAGGATTTCCCCAACCTCTTAGAACATTTTCTCAAGGTCTGCGAGGCCCTGTCTTTTGCCCATTTTAAAGGGGTGATTCACAGGGATCTCAAACCCGCCAATCTGATGCTGGGGCCCCACAACGAAATTTATGTGATGGACTGGGGCATCGCCCGTCCCTTTGGTGAGGCAGCCAAAGACTACCCCTTCGAAGCCGGGGAAAAAAACCAAATGATCGGCACCCCCCGTTATATGTCACCGGAACAGGCCCGCGGCGTCAACGATCGCCTCGACGAGCGCAGCGACCTCTTTGCCCTGGGCTTGATTTTATACGAGTTGGTCTGTTTACAGCCGGGCTACAAGGCCAGCAGCACCTCCGAATTGCTCGAAA
>CAZRFI010000482.1:0-2653 GCA_964598905.1 uncultured Candidatus Sericytochromatia bacterium
GGGTAGAGCTGCTGGTACCAGCCAGCCAGGTTGCTGGTACCCAAAACCACATTGCTGTTATTCAGAAAGTCAGCCAGGCCCGTATTGTAAAGCAGCGGCGCCCGCAGCAAAATGCTGTTTCGGTAGGTTTTATCATTGGGGCTGAGACTCCATTCCCCTGGGTGGCAAAAGCCTGGCAGATCCCGCCCATTTCCGTACAGATTGGCATCGGTGATTGTGATCGGCACCAAAAGCGCCTGGCTGGTTTTGAGGTCCAAACAGATTCTGGTCGGGTCCTGGGTGATATCCAAATAAAACCCGCTGTTGGGGTTGTTTTTTAGCACTTCATCAAAAATCTCATCCAGGTACTGGCCAGCAATAATCCGCTCCTCGATGTCATCCCCCAGATTGATATTGATCCCCGACGCATCGAGTTCAGGGGCATACCTGCTGCACAAATCCGCAAGCATTCCCCCTTCTTTGACATTGCGGATAATCTCAAAAATGGGCACACGGCGAAAGAGTGCAATTTCATTCACGCAGCTGACTTGAAACCGTTTGCGCGTGGTTAGATCGCTGTTTTGGTGAAAGTAGACTGGCCTGACCGCATCGACCTGGCCTTTAAAGCGCCAATCGTCTCCAATGCGCAAGCGAACCTTTTGCCCTTTGACTGCCCCATATTTGAACGTAATGCAGCTGGGCTCTTCAATGTCCTGGGCCACATAATCCATCGTGCTCTGCTCAAATCCCATGCGCTCGCGTCCACGGGGCAAACTGGTTCCGTCGAGGTGCAAGCGCTGCTCATGCCAAACGCCTTGCCAATAGAGTTCCAGCGAGAGCTGTAAAGGCTGCTGGGGCGCACTCGGATCCCGCCGGTGTGGATTCAGAGGATCAAAAGCCCCAACTGGATTTTGCAGTTGCAGCAATGCGGCCGCAATTTCTGCCGCGCAATCGTCGCCCCAATCGAGAAAATCCATCAGAACAGGGGCCCCGCATTTCCTGCAAAATTATTGCTGTTTTCCCGGTACAGATCACCTGCTGCCCGGTACGCGGTTTGGTACATATCGAATTCTCCGACGATATAATTGCCGCTGATCGTGATTTGCGGACTGAAGCTCGAAGCATAGCTTTTGGTTGGCGGGGGCATCCAGGGGCGCACAAGTTCAGGCAAGCGGCGCAGCGGGATCACCGCTTCAAACCGATCCAGCATCACAGGCCCGTATTTGTCCCCGGCATAGCGGGATTTATTGGGCACAATCCCGCCATCGGCCAGCCCCTGCATCTGTGAAGTGGTTTGGTAATAATAGCCGTCAGTTCCTGCGACCGTATGCGTGGCATCGGGTGTCTTGGTTCGAGTCAGGCTGGAGGTCTTTGCCGTTGTTTTGCTGGCAGCCCTCTCCTGGGCAGCCAGCAGGGCCTCTGCCTCTTTGCGGGCGGCAGCAATGCCTGCTGTCACCTCTGCCCAGGCCGGAGCCCAATCACGGGTGCTCTGGGTGGCTCTGAGAATTTCGTCATCAATGGGGCGGATCTTTTTCTCTGCCGCATCTTGCAGGGTATCCAGCTGCAATTGCAGGGCATCAATGCTTTGCTGCTGCTGATCGAGAGCCAATTGCTTCAGGTCCATATTCTCTTGGGTCCGCTGATCGTCAGCATCGTAACGGGCATCAATCGCATCCGAGGCGTATTTCTGCCAGTTTGCGTAGGCCTCAGCCCATTCCTTCTCCAGCTCCAGCTTGCGGGTGCGGGTCAGATCAGCGGTCGCCAATTCCATCTCGGCAGCCTTGGCCCGAATCAGCTGGGCCCGCTGCATTTTCTGGGCAAATTCAGTCTCCGTGATCCGCTCGTCGGCCAATTCGTTATTGGCCTCCAGCTCCTGCAGCTCCGCTTCTTTCAGCAGGCCTTCGCGCTTGGTCTTGCCCGAAACAGTGGGCAAACCGTCATGGGTGGCAGTATTGGCAATTTCTTTGACCCCAGCCCAGGCCAGGGGATCGGCATCGAGGGCGGCCAGGTCAGACTTAAACTTGGGGTTGCGTTTCCCATCACCAGGGTTATACACCTTCTTTTCAGCATCACGGGCCCGCTTGCTGGCATCGAGCAGGCGCTGCATATTCTCCAGCTCGGCCTGCAGGGGGCGCATGGCAATCTGGATATCCCGAATCTGGTCTTCCATGCCCCGGCTATTGAGTTCCAGCTGCTCTTGGATCAAGGTCTTTTGTTGATTCAAGCGCTCGGAGTACTCCTGCAGCCAGATTTCTTTGAGCTTTTTCTGGGTGTCCTTTTCGGCATTGAGGCGGGCCTGGCCAAGTTTGCGCAGGGTGCTATCAAGCTGCGGGCCTTCGAGGTTTTCGCGGGCATCCTCCTCGGCCTCATTGATCTGCTGTAAAGCCGCTTCATAATCTGCAACAGCATCATCCAAGCCCGTTTTGGTGCCCTTGGCAATTTCAGCGGTCAGATCTATAGCCGCATTGGCCGCTGCCCTGGCCCATTTGCGGGGAATGTCTGACTCCCCCTTGTCCAAAGTATCCTGCAAAAGCGCGCGGCGGCGTTCCTTGGCCTGGTATTCCTCTGGACTCAAAGAAGGATCCTTCATTTGGTCTTCGAGCGACGCCTGCTCCAAGCGAATTTTTTCCCTGAGCAATTCAATCTCTTTGGAGGCCCCTTTCAGGCTGAGATT
>CAZRFI010000483.1:0-2641 GCA_964598905.1 uncultured Candidatus Sericytochromatia bacterium
TGCTTCTTTCTGGGTGGGCTCAACGGCGCTTACCAATTGCAAATCTTGACCCAAAGTCAGGCCGAATTGGCGCAAAAAGAACAGCAGCGCTTGGGCAAAGAAATCGCCAAGGCCCGCAGCGAAGAGGCCCAGTTTAAACAAGAGGGCATGCCACTGACGCGCTATGGTAAATCTGCACGCAATCCCTTTAAAGTGGCGCAGAAAGGCTCCCAAGCGCTTTTGCCGCCAGGACCACTGGCATCGCTGGTTTTGGGGCAGACAGATTTGCAGCCGCTCTCAACCCAGTTCAGCCTGACCCATGTCGAAAATTTGCCCCGGCAAGAGCAGTTGCATCACCCCTTGGGCCTGTTCCTGGGCCAGTTTGATGTCGGCTTTGTGCTTGTCTGGCTCTTGCCGCTGTTTATCCTCGGTTTGAGCTTTGACATTCTTGCCACTGAGCAAGAAAATGGAAGTTTGCGCATGTTGCTTTCGATGCCGATCTCATTGCAGCAATTGGCCCTGGGCAAGATCTGCATGCGGGCGATAGTCTTAACTGAGGCGATTGTGATTGGGCTCTTATTGGTGAGTCTGGGCCAAGGCTTGGATTTGCGCCAGCCAGAGATACTCGAACGCTGGTTGGGCCTGCTGGGTATAACTCTGCTCTACGGGGCAGGTTGGTTTGCCCTGGCGCTGTGGGTCAATAGTCGCAAACGCCCAGCGGCCACCCAGGCCACGATTCTGGCCCTGATCTGGCTGGCTGTGCTCTTTGTCGTGCCTGCCAGTCTCAATCTGGCACTCTCAGCAATTTACCCGCTGCCCTCGCGGGTGGAATTCACCCAGGCCACGGCCAAAGCCAGTGAAAAGGTCCGCAATGCCAGCAGCCAACTTTTGGGCAAGTATTTTGAAGATCACCCCGAACTCAGCAGTAGCAAACGCGACGAAGCCGAGTTTAATTTGCTGCAATTGGCCAAAGAAGACCTGATTGGCCAGGAGATCACACCCGTGGTGGCCGCCTTTCGCAGCCAATTGGCCAAACAGCGGCAGGTCTTGCAAAACCTGCAATTTCTCTCTCCGGCCCTGGTCACTCAGGCCGCATTTAACCGCTTGGCAGGCACGGGCCATGAGCGTTTAGAGGCCTACCGCAACGGCGTCGAAGCCCACCAAAAGGCCTGGCGCGATTGGTTTACCCCGCGCATTCGCGACAACCTCGCGGTGCAGGTGACCGATTACGCCCGCCTGCCGGTCTATCGCTGGCAAGAGCCCTCTCCCGGAGGGGATAAGATCACAGGGCAATACAGTTTGGGGCTGACGGCTGTCTACTTGGCCCTGATTGTTTTCTTACTTGGCAGCCGGGCGCTCAAGGCCTACAAGCATTACCAGGTGGTGGACAGTTAATGCACACCGGCAGCCTTGCTGGGCCTCTGTTTTCCTGTGAAAGGCTGTGTTATTATCTGTGTTATTATCTGTGTTATTATCTGTATTCTGATTTCAATGCTGACTGACCATGAGTTAGAGTTTCTAATTTTTGAAATGATTCAAGGAGATTTTTTAATGACCACTTCACGTATTTGGATCTCAGCCATCCTCTTGCTGGCCCTGGCCGCCTGTAACGGACAAAATCTGCCCAACACACTCCCAACCTCGCTGCCGAGCAATGTGCCGGCCCTGATTCGACCCTCGGGCACGCCAACCGCCTCTCCAGCACCTGGTGCTGCGGTTGCGACCAACCCTGTAACAGCTACCGCCCCAGCAACAACGACCACTCCGGGTCAAGGTGAGATCAAAGTGGTGGGCGCCGATCTGTTCAATAAATACACAGTCAATTACCGCACAGGCATGAAATGGGTTTATAGCTTAAAAATGCCTGGATTCAGCTTGCCCAGCCTGCCTGCGATTCCCGGTTTTACCACCACCCAGCTGCCGAGCAATTTGAGTGATCTCTTGAATATTGGCAGTGGTGGAACTTCCGGCGGAACTTCCGGTGGCAGCTCCAACAGCAATGGCGAGTTGGGTGAAATGACGATGGAAGTCACAGCCGTGCAAGGCGACTTGGTCACGATGGCCACAGCCGTGAAAATGAATTTTAATCTTCCCGGTGGTGCGCCTTTCAAGCCCACAGAAACCACCTTTTCCAAAGCCGAACCGCAAAAACTCTACAGTGTCCTGGCCCAAAGTGGCAATACCAACGGCACCTATACCTATAGCCTGATTGCAGCCGAAAGTGTGACAGTAACTGCCGGCAGTTATAACGCAGATAAAATCTCGGGCAAATTGCAAGCCACCAGCAGCACCGGCGCGGGTGATGTCAGCTCTCAACAAGACTCATTGCTCTGGATGGCCAATCAGGTCGGCATGGTCAAACAAGAGACAAAAACGGTCACAGCGGGTATTTCCTCTACGACGGTCTTGGAACTCAAGAGCTTTGCGCCTTAATTCAAGCGGTTTAAATTTTAAAGCCAGTCTGAAATGTTCAGACTGGCTTTTCTGCTGGCGATTAAAGCTCTGAATTTAGGGCAGAGTATAGTTCAGGTCTTTTTTGTAGAGCTGTTTGACTCGGCGATCAAACAGGGTTTTGTGAATTTCGGGAATACTGTCACCAAAGAGATCCGACTTGGACAAACCGGCCCGCAAAGCCAGACCCAAATGAACCTCTGCCTTGCCT
>CAZRFI010000484.1:0-2635 GCA_964598905.1 uncultured Candidatus Sericytochromatia bacterium
GGTGGATTACGTCAAAACAATTTAAACTGCCGTTTTTTTCATGCGAACAGGGCCTTTGGGATATTTAAGGTTTTAAGCAAACTTTAAGTTAATCCAAAGGCTCTGTCTAATTGGCTACCAGCCATGATTCAGATTCAGCTTTTAAGCTGAAAGCAGAGAAACAAGAGGTAATTGAATCATGGGTAATCTAAAAATTGGTGGCGGCAGCAGCTACACCCCACCCGCCCCCAAAACACAGGCATCAGCACCAATTAAGTCCACTCAACCAACCCAGGCCCCATCAGCAACGGCTCCCAGCTCGCCTGTTTCGGCTTCAGAAAAGACCCTCGGCCCCCGTCCCGCCTATGCGCCACCCAAAGCCCCCAGCAAAGCGCCCGATCTCTCCTCTCCCCAGGCCCGCAGCACTGAATTGGCAAGCATTCACAATCCCCAAACAGTTACCCGTTCGGCCACCCAATTGGCCCGCATTCAGGCCAGCAAACCCAGTCAAGAAGTTAAAAATGCCGGGCATTTGGTTGATGCCATGCACGATCCCAAATTTGGCAAAATTCTGGAAAAATTCAGTCCTTCGTTGGGCCAGCGGTTTTTGCAGGCCTGCGGCAAAAGTGAAGGCTCTGTCGATGGGGGCCGCTTTAAAAAAAATGTGGCCAGAATGTTGCCCTTGGTCAATATTGGTGTCTATGGCAAAGATGCCGTGCGGGCCCACAAGAACAAAGAGGCCCTCAATGGCATTGCCCGCCATGCTGAGGGCACGGGCAATAGTCTGGCTTTGCAAATAGCGCAGTCGCTGGGAGCCCATGAAAAGAGCAAACGCAATACCCAAGCCATCAGCGGTGCGGTTTCTGTCGCCACCACGGCAGTGGCTTTTGTGCCCGGCACCCAAATTGCTCCCGCCTTGACCGGGGCCTCGTCTTCACTGGCCAGTGGGGTGGGAGCGCAAATTGGGGCCATGGGTGTGCGATACACAGCAGCAGCAGCGATTGATTCTGGGATTAAAACCGCAGGCAGCAGCTTGTTATCGACCGCTTCTTCAACGGCCCAAGACTATGCCGTCACAGGGGTTGACCGTTCAGGGGCCAGTGTCGGAAAAGAGAAAATCGGCAGCGGTTATGGCAAACTCAAAGTCACCACCCGCCAAGATGCCCATGGCCAGGTCAAAATGGAGACCGAAATGGGCTACCAAGCCGCACGGGCTCTGGTCAATTATTTGGGGCCTGCTCAGGGCATGGCTGAATCTCCCGCCAGCCCGCGTATGATGCTGCGCCGTTCACTGGGGGCCAATGATGACAACAAAACCTATAGCGTGTCAGACGACAAAAAATTCCAACGCTCTTTGGCCACCCAACTCGATGCCAAAGATGGTCAAACCGACTATTTGCAAATGTTTTACAATATTGGTGTCAAAGGCGCAGATATGCCTTATTCTGCTTGAAAAGACTGAAAAGTAAAGAGAGAGGTTTGAATATGTCCCTGCATTTGGAAACCCTGGCAAAGAGCCGCGAATTGGAGCTGCAGCGCCAAGAACGGGAAAACTTCTCAAGTTTGGCCTGTGGTCAGGCTCTGGCATTATTGGGACTGGCCGAGCAAGAAAATTACCACAACCGCGAAAGGGTTCTTCAGGCCTGTCACCTGCTGATGGACGCCATTCAAGCGACCCGGCATCAGATCGACCCCTATCTGCATCTGGCCAGGGTCTTTTTGATCTTTCAGGATGACAGACAGGCCCTGAAATACCTCAAACTGGCCCAAGAGATCGATTCCCAAAATCCCGATCTCTTGCTCTATCTCGCCTTTTTGTCTGAACATACCAGCCCAGCCACAGAGTCCAGCCCGGCCCAGATTGTAGTGCCGATTCAGGCTCAGCTTGACGACGTCCAAGATCTCGATCTGCTGTATGCCCAGATCGAAAAATTCCTCTACCAAAAAGTTCAGGCGCTGATGAACTCTGGCCTCTCTGGGATGGGGCCAACGCTCTCTGCGGAGGCTTACCAGAAGCTTTGCCAAGCATGCAGCCAATTGCAAGCAGATTATGCCCAATTGCAAACCAAATTCACCCTGCTTGAAGCGGAAATGGATATTGCTGAATTGCAAAAGAAGGCCCGCCCCCTGGAAATGCTCCTCATGCGTTTTAAGCACGCCCGCCAACAGTCTGAACAACTTCAGACCGTCTTTCAACGCATTGCCGAACTCAACCAACGGGCCACCGGGCTTTTGCAAAAAGTGGGGGCTGCTTTGAGCGAATTTAATCTCGATTCAGAATTGGACCATTTGGTGGATCACTGTGATTTGATTGCCGATCAACTCGACGATCTGGATTCCGAACAGGTAGATATATCCTTGCTCTCAGGCCCTTATGCCAATATGATTGCCGTGGTCAATCAAATTCAGGATCACCTGGAATAAAATGCCGCATCAAAGCCATTCAGGGCTCTAGACCTTGTTTTTTTTTCTGAAAAGCGTATGATGAGTGAAGTTTTAGCAATTTGCAGTTTTTTATACGTCATTCAGGCAAGGAGAACGACTGCCATGGGTGTTTTTTACAGCGCTTATTTTCTCAAGACCGATGCCAGCGATGAGCTACTCCGCAAACGCTTTGCACGTATTCAGACCCACCCCGAATCAGACTGGAAGGTCT
>CAZRFI010000485.1:0-2619 GCA_964598905.1 uncultured Candidatus Sericytochromatia bacterium
TGCGTGGTGACGATTTCTCAGTGCTGATCTTCCACAACCGTCTGCTGAGTTTTGGGATGGTACCGCTCTCACAGCTGCGCGCGTTGATGCTGGCCCATTACGGTCTCGAAGGCTAATTTCAGCTAAATCTCACAGTTCTGATCCTGACAGCTGTTCTCAGCTTCTGTCTGGGGTTCTGTCTTTGCCGTTTGTTGGGATGCCTGTCCACGTTCGTCCCAACAGCGCTGCAAAACTTGCTTAAACACAGAGATGGGCTGCGCACCAGAAACCGCGTATTTTTGATCAAAGACAAAAAAGGGCACCCCTGAAATAGCGATGCTGCGGGCCTCGTAAATATCCGCGCTGACCTCATGGAAATAGGCATCGGGATTGGCCAGGGTGGCTCTGACAGCTTCGGGCTCCAACCCCACTTCACTGAGCAGACGAACCAGGGTCTCGGAATCGCCCAGATGTTCAGACTCTGTGAAATAGGCGCGCAAAAGCCGCTCTTTGGCGGCCCCCTGCAGACCGTGTTCGGCCGCCAAGTAAAGCAGGCGGTGCAGATCAAAGGTATTGGTGCGCAGGGTCTTGTCTAATTTTAAGTCCAAGCCCACCTCGGCCCCCATTGAAGTCACACGCGCCATCATGGTCTGGATTTGTTCACGGCTCTGCTGGTATTTTTGCATCAGAGCAGTCACAGTATCCTGGGTTTCACCTTTGGGCGTCTCTGAATCCAGTTCAAAACTGCGCCAAATCACCTCAACCTGTTCGCGTTGGGGAAAATCCGCCAACGCAGCTTCCAAATGGCGTTTGCCAATATAACAAAAGGGGCAGACCACATCCGACCAAATTTCGATATTAAACATATTTTTTTCCTCTGGTTTAGAATACCACGTCGATCCGCAAGATCTGTCAAGCTGGAGACGATAATCTAGATCATTTGTAGTCATTTGAAGATGAAGGTGTTTATGAAAATTCCATTCGGTTCGGGTTCCCTTGAAAATCTCTGGGGCAAAGCCAAATCTGCTTTTTCAGGTTCTTCAGGTCCTGTTTCCATTGAAAAACCGAATGCCACCATTCAAGCGGCACCAGCCCAAGCCAAAAGCACCACGCCACTGGATCAACGCTTTATGGAAAATCTCGGACAGATGAATCAGGGCAAAGCCACCCAACAGATTCCCCTGGTGGCTGAAACAGCGGCGGTCTGCCCGGTCCAAGAAATGCCCCCCATGCAGCTCCAAGCCGCGTTTTCAAACTTTATTACCGAGGTGCAAACCGAAGAAATTGTGGGTATTGAAGCGGGCAAAAGCGTACTCAATACGCTCGCCCAAAGCCCCAATTACCAAGCCATCAGTGGACAACGCATCGAAGCCAGCTTGAAACACATTCAACTCAACGATCAACAGGTATTGCTGGACGAACTCAAGCTGGCGATGAAAGCCTCTGGCATTGAGATTCCAGACAATTTTGGTTTAAACCAGGTCAGTCAGGTCTTTAAAAATCTCAGCGAACCCCAATTGCGCAATTTATTGCACACATTGAACTCGCGGGATAAACGTATGGAAGCAGAAATTGAACGGCTCCAGTCTGCAGGCGCTCAATTCGGCACTGAAGCCTTTAAAATTACCGATCTGGAAAAAGCCCGCCAAATGTTGGGCCCCTTGCTCAAAACAGAATTACCTCAGGTCTTAAAAATCAAGCAGGACTACCTGAAATTTGAAGGCCAACTGAATACGCAGCGCACGGCCCTGGCTGAAAATATTCGCAAATTTGCCCGAGAAAATGGACTGCAACTCCCTGAATCTTTGCTTAAAACCATGATGGACTCCCCTTTTGGGTCTGAGGATCGTCTGAATGATTGGCTAAGAAACCAAACCGCTCAATTTTCTGGACAACCAGACAAACTTCAAGCCCTGAGATCGATGAAGTTATTTGGGATTCAATTGAGAAATGTCAGCGAAATTCTCTCCAGGGTCCAAAATAAAGAACACATCAATTCAGATACCCTGAACAAATATGTCCTGTTTCAAACCTTTATCACGGTCAAAGACAAACTCTTTGCCGCTTATGAAAACAGCTCGGGCCCCCAACGCGACAAATTGCGCGAAGCTATTTTTAATCTCGATCAGCTTTTTGCAGAGCTACAACCCACCCCCGAGGCATTTAAAGCCCATTTGGAAAACTGGCTGGGCCAGTACCTCAGCCCCCAAGAGATCGCTGCAGCCCTGCAAAGCATGAACGACAATATTGTTGCCATAGCAGAACACAATGAGCGGGTCACCCAAGCAGATGAACAGGGCATACGTGTTCCCGATGATCCCCCCAGTTTGCCTCCTGTGCCTCCGGGGATGGCTACGGCAGGGGACCAGCTTGCCGAAATTCGCGAAACAACCCGACAGCAAAGTGAATATTATCGCCATGTTTACGCAACAGAGGGAGATGAAGGTCTGAGCCGGGTTTTACAAACAGAGAGAGAGACAGTTTTAAGGCCCCTTTTGGCAGCGGGAACACTCAAACCACAAACGACACCAGCCCAAAATAGCAGAGCTGAAATCAACCCCCGAATTTCAGCCAATGTGCAAGAGGCTTTAAACACCCAACGCGAAGCCCTGCTCAAAAAGCTGACGGCTGGCGCCTCTG